>NZ_JAUQTA010000001.1:984181-1312241 GCF_030580915.1 Nocardioides jiangxiensis | reverse complement strand
ACTGCTGGTCGGCTATGCACTCGACGTGCGGCTCGGCGACCCACAGCGCCACCACCCTGTCGCGCTCTTCGGTGCCGGCGCAGGTCGGCTCGAGCGCCGCCTGTACGCCGACACGCGCCTCGCCGGTGTCGGCTACACGGGCGTCCTCGTCGGCGGCACGGTGCTCGGCACTGTTCTCGTCCAGCGGGCCGTCCGGTCCAGCGCGGCGACGGTGTCGAGCCGCGATGTCGCCCGGACCGTGACGGAGTTCGCGACCGTCACCGCGGCGACGTTCACGGCACTGGGAGGCACATCCCTCGTACGCGAGGGTGACGTGATGGCCCGGCGGCTCGAGTCGGGCGACCTTCCGGGCGCGCGACAGCGCCTCGCGCACCTGTGCGCCCGCGACGCCTCGGAGCTCGGCCCCGCCGACCTGGCCCGTGCCACCGTCGAGTCGCTGGCCGAGAACACCTCCGACGCCGTGGTCGCGCCTCTCGTGTGGGGCAGCCTCCTCGGCGCGCCGGGTCTGCTCGGCTACCGCGCGGCCAACACGCTCGACGCGATGGTCGGCTACCGCTCCCCGCGCTACCGCAACTTCGGCTGGGCCAGCGCCCGCTTCGACGACCTGCTCAACCTCCTGCCGGCCCGGATGGCGGCACTGCTGGTCTTCGTGGTCACGGGGCGCCGGGACGCACTCGTCGTCTGGCGTCGCGATGCGCACCTTCACCCCTCCCCGAACGCCGGCCCGGTGGAGGCGGCGACCGCGGGAGCACTCGGCGTACGGCTGGGAGGGACGAACACCTACGACGGCGAGGCGGAGTCGCGCGGTGTGCTCGGCGACGGGCGACCCGTGGAGGTCGCCGACGTCGCCCGCGCCAACCGGCTCTCGCGCCGTGTCTCGGCAGCCGCCGTGGTCGTCGCGGCGGGCACCGCGCTCGCCCTCGGCACACGCGGGCCGACCCGAGACCGGGATCCCTCCCGCGCTCGCGTCCCGGACGGGCCGGCTCGCCGGTCGCTCGCCCGGTCGTCATGGACGAGAATGACCGCGTGAACGCATCGACGCGCGGGCTCCTGTTCGCCGGCACCACCTCCGACGCGGGCAAGAGCCTGGTGACGGCGGCGGCGTGCCGGCTCTTCGCGCGCAACGGTGTCAAGGTCGCGCCGTTCAAGAGCCAGAACATGAGCAACAACTCGATGGTCTGCTCCGACGGCTCCGAGATCGGTCGCGCGCAGTGGCTCCAGGCCGTCGCGGCAGGCGCCGAGCCGGAGACCGCGATGAACCCGGTGCTCCTCAAGCCCGGCTCGGACCGGCGCAGCCACATCGTCCTCCTCGGCAAGCCGGCCGGCACCCTCGAGGCGGGAGAGTTCGCCACCGGCCGGGCCCACCTCGCCAAGGCGGCTTTCGAGGCCTACCGCGACCTCGCCAGCCGGTACGACGTGGTCCTGGCTGAGGGCGCCGGCTCCCCGGCGGAGGTCAACCTGCGCTCCGGTGACTACGTGAACATGGGCCTGGCCCGCGAGATGGGGCTTCCGGTCGTGGTGGTCGGCGACATCGACCGCGGCGGTGTCCTCGCCGCGATGTACGGCACCCTGGGCATGCTCGAGCCCGACGACCAGCGCCACCTCAAGGGCTGGATCGTCAACAAGTTCCGCGGCGACGTCGAGCTGCTGCGTCCCGGCCTGCGCACACTCGAGCAGCGCACGGACCGTCCCGTGCTCGGTGTCGTCCCCTGGCTGACGGACCTCTGGCTCGACTCCGAGGACGCCCTGGCGATCGCCGGCTGGCAGCACCGGGTGGACCCGACGCTGCGGGTCGCCGCGGTGCGGTTCCCGCGCATCTCCAACGCCACCGACCTCGACGCGCTCGCGGCCGAGCCGGGTGTCGCGGTCGCGTTCACGACCTCTGCCGCCGAGCTCGCCGATGCGGACCTCGTCGTCCTCCCGGGCAGCCGCGCCACCATGAGCGACCTGGCCTGGCTGCGTGAGCGGGGCCTCGACACGGTGATCGCCCGTCGGGTCGCGGAGGGCAAGCCCGTCCTCGGCATCTGCGGCGGCAACCAGATGCTCGCCGGCACGATCCACGACCCGCACGGCATCGAGTCGGGCGGCACGGTCGACGGCCTCGGCCTGCTGCCGACCCGCGTCGACTTCGGGGTCGAGAAGATCCTGGGGCGTCCCACCGGTGAGTGGCGGGGCGAGCGCGTCGCGGCGTACGAGATCCACCACGGGGTGACGACGCTCGACGGCGACGCGCTGCGGGCATGGGACGCCTCGATGTTCCTCGACGGCTTCACGATGGGCGCGGTCTGGGGCACGACGTGGCACGGAGCGTTCGAGTCCGACGGCTTCCGGCGCGCGTTCCTGGCCGAGGTCGCCTCCCGGACCGGGGCGCCGTGGACCGCGCAGCCCGATGCGCCCGGTTACGCCGACCGCCGCGAGGACATGCTCGACCGGCTCGCCGACGCACTCGACGAGGCGGTCGGCTTCCAGCCGCTCATCGACCTCGTCGACGCAGGGGTGCAGCCGTGAACCGCGTGGTCGTGGTCGGCATCGGCGCCGACGGGTACGCCGGACTCACCGGCGCCGCGCGGGAGGCGGTCGACGCGGCCGGCGTGGTCGTGGGCGGCCAGCGCCAGCTCGACCTCCTCCCGGACACCGTGACCGCGGAGCGGATCACTTGGCCCGTGCCGCTGAGGCCCGCCGTGCGCCCGCTCGCCGACGAGCACCGCGAGCGAGGCCTCGTCGTCCTCGCCAGCGGCGACCCGATGCACCACGGCATCGGCCGGACCCTCGTCGAGGAGCTCGGTGCGCCCGCCGTGAAGGTCATCAGCCATCCCGGCTCGGTCAGCCTCGCCTGCGCCCGCATGGGATGGCCCGTCGAGACGACCCCTGTCGTCTCGACCCTGACCGGACCGCTGGGCGCCGTGATGCGCCACGCCGGGGACGGTGCGCAGGTCCTGGTCCTCAACCGCGACGCCTCGACGCCGGCGGCGCTGGCGGCGTTCCTCACCGCGCACGGCTTCGGTGGTTCGAGGATCACCGTGCTCGCGGACCTCGGGGGTCGCGAGCGCAGCCTGAGGGGCTTCGCCGACCAGGCCGACTACTGGTCAGGGCAGCTCCCGGACAGCGTCAGCATCAGTGCGGTGGAGTTCGCCGGCCCCCGCGGCGTGCAGGAGACCCCGGGCCTGCCCGACGAGCTCTTCGAGACCGACGGACAGCTGACCAAGCGCCACGTGCGCGCGCTGACCCTGGCGGCCCTCGCGCCGCGGCCGGGCGAGCTGCTCTGGGACGTCGGGGGCGGCTCCGGCTCGATCGCCATCGAGTGGCTCCGTGCCCACCCCACCACCCGGGCGCTCTGCGTCGAGCGCGACCCCGAGCGGATCGGGCGGATCGTGCGCAACGCGGCGGTCCTCGGCGTCCCGCGGCTGCAGGTCGTGGAGGGTGCGGCGCCCGAGGTGCTCGCGGAGCTGCCGACGCCCGACGTCGTCTTCGTCGGGGGCGGCCTGACCGCAGCGGGCGTCTTCGACGCCTGCTGGTCGGCTCTGCCCCGGGGCGGCCGGTTCGTCACCAACGCGGTCACCCTCGAGTCCCAGGCGCTCGTCATGCGGCTCCAGAAGGAGCACGGCGGCGAGCTGGTCAAGATCGACGTGGCCCGCACGACTGCCGTCGGCGGGTTCACCGGATGGCGCGCGGCCATGACGGTCGTGCAGTGGAGTGTGGAGAAGCAGTGACCGTTCACTTCGTCGGTGCCGGACCGGGCGCCCCCGACCTGATCACCGTGCGCGGACTGCGTCTGCTGCAGGCGGCGAAGGTCGTCATGTATGCCGGCGCGCTGGTGCCCGACGAGCTCCTCGCCGAGGTGCCGGCGGACGCGAAGCGGGTCGACACCCAGCACCTCGACCTCGAGGAGATCGTCGCGGAGTACGCCGCCGCCGAGCAGGCCGGGCACGACGTCGTACGGCTGCACTCGGGGGACCTGTCGCTCTACTCGGCCGTCGCCGAGCAGGCGCGGCGCCTCGAGGCGCTCGGCATCGACTACGACCTCTGCCCGGGTGTGCCGGCCTACGCGGCGGCCTCCGCCGCGCTCGGCCTGGAGCTCACGGTCCCCGAGGTCAACCAGTCGGTGGTGCTGACGCGGCTCTCCCGCCAGGCCAGCAAGATGCCGCCGCGGGAGACGCTCAAGAACCTCGGCTCCGCGGGGGCGCTGATCGTGCTCCACCTCGCCACGCACCTGGTCGACGACGTGGTCGCGGAGCTCGAGCCCAACTACGGCCTCGACTGCCCCGCTGCCGTCGTCTTCCAGGCCTCCCAGCCGGAGCAGCTGATCCTGCGCGGCACGCTGGGCGACATCGCCCAGCAGGTGAAGGACGCGGGCCTGAAGCGGTCGGCCGTGATCATGGTCGGCCGGTCCCTGGCTGCCGCAGGTTTCCGCGACTCCCACCTCTACAGCTGCGACCGGGACCGCTCGATCGGCTGATGCCGGTGACGTCCTACTCGAAGACCAGCAGCTCGAGCAGGACGACCGTGACCAGCACCGCTGGCAGGGTGGCCAGGGCGGGCCACACCCGGCGCCACGGCTCGCCGTGCAGGCCGGCGTAGGTCGCCATCGCCAGCGCAGCGGTGGAGCCGATGAGTCCCAGGAGGAAGAGCAGCATGACGGTCATGCCGACCCAGTTGTCGGAGACCGCGTCCTCGCCGCCGACCGTCCACGCGGCCCCGAACAGGGCCGCCGCGGCGAGCAGGGTGCCCCACGCGTAGTGCGCCGTGCGGAGTGACTGGGGGCCGGCGGTGCCGGGGTGGATCCAGCCGGGGAGCGTCTGGAGGGTCCTCACGTCCCGACCATCCCTCGCCACGGGTGCGCCACGGTAGGGCACGAGGTCCCGTGGGAGGTGCGCCCTCGGGTGCGGCGGGTCCCGGCCCTTCGACCGTGTCGCGGCCGCGGCCGCCGCGGGACGATGGAGGCGGACCGAGGAGGGCTGCCGCATGACCAACACCCCCACAGCCGGAGACGCCGCGACGAGGGCCACCCACCGGGCGTGGTGGTCACTGACCGGGTTCGTGCCGTGCTTCGTCCTGGCCTTCGTCGTCGGCGAGGGCATTTTCGCCGCGCTGGGGCAAGCCGGCGCAGGCGGGGAGCAGGCACCCGTGTGGGCCGTGGCCGCTGCCGCGATTCCCGCCCTGCTCGTGTTCGCCCTGCCGGCGGTCGCCGCGACGCTCCTCGGGCGCCGCGCCCTCCGCCTGGGGGACCCTCGCGGACGGACCCCGATGGTCGTGGCGCTCGCCGTCGCGGGCACCTTCCTGCTCCTCAACGGCCTCTCGGCGCTCGCCGTCTGGCTCACGTAGGCCCGGGTCCGGACCGCGGCTCAGCGACTGAGCGGCTCGCAACGACCGACGATCGTGCCGGCGCGGTCGATGCAGACCACGTCGACGGCGACCGGTGCCTCGCGCAGCACCTCCAGCGCCTCGCGAGCGGCCCGCGCCGCCACCAGGTCCCCGAGCGGTATGCCGACGGCCTGCGCGCGCTGGAGCGCCTCCAGGCCGGTGTTGCAGTCGTCGAGGTCGAGGGTGAAGCCGGCATCTGCGGCGATCGAGGTCAGGTGCGACAGCGAGACCTGGGACCGCCCGGAGTGCAGGTCGAGGTGGCCGGCCGCGAGCTTGGAGAGCTTGGCGAAGCCGCCCACGATGGTCAGCCGGGGCACGGGATGCCGGCGGAGGTACTTCAGCACCGCGCCGGCGAAGTCACCCATGTCGAGCAGGGCGTCCTCGGGCAGCCCGTAGGCCTCGACGGCGACCCGCTCGGATGTGGACCCCGTGCAGCCCGCGACATGGGTGTGCCCCGCTGCCCGGGCGACGTCGATGCCGCGGCGGATCGAGTCGATCCACGCCGAGCAGGAGTAGGGCACGACGATGCCCGTCGTGCCGAGCACGGACAGGCCGCCGAGGATGCCCAGGCGCGGGTTCCAGGTCTTGCGGGCGAGCTCCTCGCCGTGGTCGATGGAGATCTCGACCACGAGGTCGCCGGGGTCACCGTGCGCGCTGGCCAGCGCGGCCACGTGCTCGGTGATGAACTTTCGCGGCATCGGGTTGATCGCGGGCTCTCCGACCGCGAGTGGCAGGCCGGGCTTGGTCACCGTTCCCACGCCGGGACCGGCGACGAACGTGACGCCGGTGCCGGGGGCGCCGCGGCGGACGGTCGAGCGGACCAGCGCGAGGTGCGTGACGTCGGGGTCGTCGCCGGCGTCCTTGACGATGCCGGCCATCGCCACACCGTCGTCCAGCGACTCCACCGCCACGGCGAACGCCGGTGACGCCGTCGGCAGCGTGATCGTCACCGGGTCCGGGAACTCACCCGTCAGCAGCGCGGTGTACGCCGCCGTGGTCGCCGCGGTGGCGCAGGCGCCGGTCGTCCACCCCGGGCGCAGGCCGGTGCGCTCGAGCTGCGCGGGGCGCCCGCTGGGCGTTGCCTCGCCTGCCTGCTCGCTCGTCACGCTCGCCAGCCTAACGAGGTGACTAGGGTGGCGAGCGTGAGGATCCTGCTGCTGGGCGGTACGTCGGAGGCCCGCGAGCTCGCCACGCGGCTCGCGGAGAGCGGCCACGAGGTGGTGAGCTCCCTGGCGGGGCGCGTCAGCAGCCCCGAGCTCCCCGACGGTGACGTCCGTGTCGGTGGCTTCGGTGGCCCGGACGGCCTCGCGGCGTACCTCCTCGAGGAGAAGGTCGACGCCCTCGTCGATGCCACTCACCCGTTCGCCGAGCACATCTCCGCCAACGCCCACGCGGCCGCGACGCAGACCGGCACGCGGCACCTCCTGCTGCGGCGTCCCGGCTTCCCCCTGCTCCCGGAGTACGCCGTGGTCCCCGACGTCCACGCGGCGGCGGAGGCGATCGAGCCGGGGTCCACGGTCTTCCTGACCATCGGACGGCAGCAGGTGGCGGCGTTCGTCCACGTCGACGCGAAGTTCGTGATCCGTGCGATCGACCCGCCGTCGGTGCTGCCGCCCCACCACGTCCTGCTGCTCGAGCGGGGTCCGTTCTCCCTCGAGGACGAGATCGAGCTGATCCAGCGCCACGGCGCCGACACGCTGGTCACGAAGGACTCCGGTGGAGCGGCGACCGCGGCGAAGCTCGAGGCGGCCGCGCAGCTCGGCCTGAGCGTGATCGTCGTGGCGCGTCCGGGCGTGCCCGAGGGTGCGGCCGTCGTGGAGACGGTCGAGCAGGTCATGCACGAGCTCGCCGGCTGAGCCGATCCAAGCTGGCGCCGACCCCGCAGGGCCCAGGCGCTCAGTCCGGGTAGCGGCGCGGCGTCCAGACGACGGTCTCGCCGGTGGCCCGGTCGACCTTCTGCGTCTGGCTCGAGCCCACGAGGATCAGCGTCCGCATGTCGATGACGTCGGGGTCCATGCCGCCGAGCTCGACGATGCGGACGACCTCGGTCGGGCCGCCGATGTCGCGTGCGAGCACGACCGGCGTCTCCGGCTTGCGGATCTCCAGCAGCAGCTGCTTGAGGTCGACGACCTGCTGGCGGCGTTCCTTCGAGGCGGGGTTGTAGATCGCGAGCACCAGGTCGGCCTCCGCGGCCATCCGGATGCGGCGCGCGATGACGTCCCACGGCTTGAGGCGGTCGGAGAGCGAGATCGTCGCGTAGTCGTGGCCCAGCGGCGCCCCGACGCGGGAGGCGGCGGCGTGCGCCGCGGTCATGCCCGGCATGACCTTCACCTCGATGCCGGAGTACTGCTCCTCGCAGGCCACCTCGAGCACCGCGGTCGCCATCGCGAAGACGCCGGGGTCGCCGGAGGAGACCACGACGACGTTGCGTCCGCGCGCCGCGAGGTCGAGCGCGAACTCGGCGCGCTCGGACTCGACCTTGTTGTCGGAGAGGTGGCGGACCTGGCCGGCACGCTCGGGCACCCGCTTGATGTACGTCGTGTAGCCGACGAGGTCGTCGGCCACGGCCAGCGCGCCCTTGACCTCCGGGGTCAGCCAGAGCGGACCGGCGGGCCCGGTGCCGATCACCGTCACGCGCCCCGGCTTCGCCGGCTTCTCCGCGAACGACTGACCGGACCGGGTCGGGAGGTACTCCTCGACGGCGAGACCGGCGACCTTCGACGGCAGCACGGCCATCGAGAAGTAGGGGACCGTCGACGGGTCGACGTCGGCCAGCGGCTCGACGCGCTGCTCGGGCATCGTCGCGCGCTCGACGTACCAGGCGTCGTCGAGCCGGCCGGCGGTCTGGAGCGCGGCGCGGATCGCAGGGAAGGTGCGGCCCATCTTCAGGATCACGGCGGAGTCGGTCGACGCGATGCGTGCGGCGAGCTCCTCCTCGGGCAGCGTGCCCGGCAGGACGGTGAGCACCTCGCGGTCCTCGGTCAGCGGGACGCCGAGGGCAGCGACGCTCGCCTGGATCGAGGAGACGCCCGGCACCGTCTCCGTCGGGTAGCGGTGCGCCAGGCGCTTGTGCATGTGCTGGTACGACGAGTAGATCAGCGGGTCACCCTCGGAGAGGATCGCCACCGAGCGGCCGGCGTCGAGGTGCGCGGCGAGCCGGGCTGCGGCCTCCTCGTAGAACTCCTCGATCGCGCCGCGGTAGCCACCGGGATGGTCGGTGGTCTCGGTGGTGAGCGGGTAGACCAGGTGCTCCTCGATGTGGTCCTCGCGGATCCACTGCTCGGCGATGCGCCGCGCGTTGGAGCGTCCGTGCCTCGCCGAGTGGTAGGCGATGACGTCGGCGAGGCCGATCACCTCGACGGCGCGGAGCGTCATGAGCTTCGGGTCGCCGGTGCCGAGGCCGACGCCGTACAGGTTTCCAGTCATCGGATGATCTCCACGTCCGAGGCGAGCGCGTTGAGCGCGCCCGCGGTGATGGCCGAACCGCCGCGGCGCCCGTGCACGACGAGCCACTCCAGGCCGAGGTCGGAGTCGGCGAGCGCCTGCTTCGACTCGACGGCGCCGACGAAGCCGACCGGGATGCCGAGGATCGCCGCAGGCTTCGGGCCACCCGCCTCGATCATCTCGAGCAGGTGGAAGAGCGCGGTGGGGGCATTGCCGATCGCGACGACCGAGCCCTCGAGCCGGTCGCGGAGCAGCTCGAACGCCGCGGCGGAGCGGGTCGTGCCCAGCTCCTTCGCCAGAGGGGCGACGCGCTCGTCGCGGATGAGGCAGATGACCTCGTTGTCCTTCGGCAGCCGGGCGCGGGTGACGCCGTACGCGACCATGTTGGCGTCGGTGATGATCGGCGCACCGGCCTTCAGCGCCTCGCGGGCCGCGCGCGCGAAGCCGGGCGTGTGGGCGACGTCGGCAGGCAGGTCGGTCTGGCCGCAGGAGTGGATCATCCGGACGACGACCGGCTCGGTGAGCTCGTCGAACCGGGCCAGGTCGGACTCGCGACGGATCATCGCGAACGACTCCTCGTAGATCGCGTTGCCGTCCTTCTCGTACTGCATCAGTGCTGCTCCAGGGTGTAGCTGGTGCCGTCAGCGACGGCGGAGAGATGGGGAGTGGTCGGGTGCCCGCAGCGGCGGTCGCACCCGGACAGGTGGAGTCGTACGCCGGGGTGGGCTGCGGCGAGTGTCGGCGCGTCGGCGCGTACGTCGGCGAGTGCCTTGGCGCAGCCGGGCTGGCCGATGCAGGAGGTGACGAGGGCGAGCGGGTCGGCGCCGTCGAGCAGGAACCCGTGCGTCGCGAGCACCGCCTCGGCCCCCGGCGCGGGGTCGACCAGGACGACCGAGCGCCACGGCGTGAACCGGATCTGCCCGGCGAGCCCCGCGATCGCCAGCCACGCCTCCGCCGGCGCGCTGCCGAGCGGCACTCCCGCCACGATCGCGCCCTCGGTGGTGCCCAGCCGGGGCCCCGTGGACCGAGCAGCAAGCACCACCTCATGGCCCGGACCCG
This sequence comes from Nocardioides jiangxiensis, assembly GCF_030580915.1. Lineage (NCBI taxonomy): Bacteria > Bacillati > Actinomycetota > Actinomycetes > Propionibacteriales > Nocardioidaceae > Nocardioides > Nocardioides jiangxiensis. The sequence goes on along the minus strand of NZ_JAUQTA010000001.1, from coordinate 1,302,377 downwards.
TGCTCACTGGCCGGTTCGCGGAGGAGAGCACCGGCCCGGGCCGGCCGGGCGCCAGCTCCGCCAGCGCCTCCGCGGGCAGCTCCTTCGCCCGCCAGGCGTTGGGTGCGTGGGAGGCGCGCAGCCCCAGGAAGCGGTGCGCAGCGCCGATCAGCAGGTCGGCGGCCAGGTCGACGGGTGCGGTCACCGCGGTCGGCGTGCCCGCGACCGCCAGACGCGCGACGTCGGCGGACTCCAGCACCACCGCGACGTCGGGCGCGAGCGCCAGCACGTCGCCGGTGCCGTTGTCGATGCCGAAGAGGAAGCGGCCGGAGAGGGCGACCAGCCCGTCGTCCGCCAGCAGCTCGGTGTCGAGCTCGTCGAGCACCGCCTCCGTCGCCGGGTGCCCGGTCAGGCCACCGAGTGGCGACGCGACCACGTTGCGCACGCGGTCGTGGGTGAGGGACGGCAGCAGGCCGGCGTCGTGCAGGCCGTCGGCGAGCTCCTGCCCGCAGCCGGAGCCGAGGCCACGGAGCTGCACGTTGCCGCGCGAGGTCAGGTAGAGGTGCCCGTCGCCGAGGGACGACGCGAGCGTCGCGAGTGCCCGCAGCTGCGCGGCCGAGACCCGACCCCCGGGGATCCGGACCCGCCCGACGAAGCCGTCCGCGGCTTCGTGGAGGCGCACTGCACCCGGGCAGCGGTCGTCGGCGGAAGCGCGGGGCACCCCGGAAGGGTATGCGTTCCCGCGGCTGGTCCCGACCCCCGGTGCGCACGCCGGAACGCGCGCACCGGACCGCTCACGACGCGGCGAGCGGCAGGGTGACCGTCAGGCCGGTCAGGGTCGCGGTGAAGAGCGAGGTGCTCGCCCGGTACGTCGGGGCGTCGCTCGGCGCGATCTCCAGCTTGATCGTGTGTCCGGCGTCGAACCGGTAGCCGTTGCCGTTGAGCTGGAAGCCGATCGGCCCGGTCTGGCCGGGCGTCAGCCGGTAGACGCCGCGCGTGACGAGGCGCTGGGTGCCGTCGGGGGCGACGTCCCAGAGGCGTCCCGCGAGCTGGCCGGGACCGCCGAGGGTCGTGACCGTGGCGCGGATCGTGGGCCGGCCGAGCATCACCTGGGGCGCCGACAGGGCCCGCGTGTAGATCGCACTGCCCTTCGGGTTGATGCCCGCGATCGACGTGCACGGGTCGGCGGTGCCGAGCGGGTCGGTGCTCGGGATCGCGTCGAAGCGGGGGCCGATGGTCAGGTCGCCGAGCAGGGGGTCGACCTTCTTCGCCGCCGCGGACCCGAAGGTGAGGGTGCCGGGGTGGATCGCCTTCCACGACGCGGCGCGGTAGGGGCCGCCGTCATCGACCGCGGTCGCGCCGAGCGCCGGGCAGGTGGTGGTGTAGGCCAGCACGGAGCCGTTGGCGGGGCCACCTGCCACGCCCTTGAGGTGCTGCTCGAAGAACCGGAACGCCGTGTCGTTGAAGGCCAGGCTCGCCGTGTGGCGGTTGGCGTCACGGGAGTGGCCGACGTCGCCGAGCATCATCGAGACGAACGAGCCGGGGTACTCCGTGCGGACGGAGTTGTACTCCCGCAGCGACTCGGTGACGGGGAAGAAGTCGTCGTTCCACCCGCTCTCGAGGAGCAGGGGAGCGGGGGAGCCGGGGATGTCGACCGAGCCGTGGTACTTCCGGAACTCCGTCGCGATCGTCTCCAGGGACGCGCCGTAGGGCTCGCCCAGGTCCATCTGGGCGACCGCGCCGGTGAGGTCCCACGGGTGGGTGCCGGGCGCCAGCGGGTCGGCGACGTAGCCGGTCGTGGCGGCCAGGGCGTAGAGCGCGTGCGTGTAGCTCTGGGTCATCACGCCGAGCGGTGACAGCGTCGTCGCGCCGCTCGCGGTCACATCGTCGCGGAACCGGCCGTTGGGCATCACGGCCGACATGAGGTCCGACCACAGCCACTCGCCGTACGCCGCGCCGATCCGCATGGTCTTGCCCTGCGGGGAGCGCCAGGGGACGAAGGTGCCATCGGTCTGGCGCACTTTGTCCTTGAGCTCGCCCAGCTGCAGCGCCTGGCCACCGCCGTAGGAGAAGCCGGTGACGCCGATCTTCGTGGGCTGGGTGATCCCCTCGTCGGCGAGGATGCCGAGCAGGTGCTGGGTGTCGTGCGCTTCGTAGCGCTGGTCGGCGAGGCGGATGAAGCCCTTGGCGCAGGCGCCGGTCTGGGTCCACGCCTGCGGGGTGCCGCCGCCTCCGCAGGAGCTGCCGAAGCCGCGGGCCGACGCGGCCATCACGGCGTAGCCGTGCTGGGCGTACCAGAGGTTGCTGTAGTGCTCGGTGAGCGGGAGGATCCGCGGCGCCAGCGTGGAGGTCTGCGGCACGTTGGGCTCGAGGGCGGACTTGTCGCCACCGAGGCCGTGCAGCAGCACGATCGTCGGCCACGGGCCGCTGCCGGTCGCGGGGAGCGTGACGTCGACGTCGATCGGGGTGCCGTCGAAGCTGGGCACCCGGTCGCCGGTGCAGAAGCGCACGCCGTCGGTCGGCGTGCAGGAGCGGCCGAACGGCGTCGGCGTGGCGGCCGAAGCGGGTCCCGCCGGAGGAGCGACGGCGAGGAGCGCGGCGATGAGGAGTCCGGCAGCGGGCCGGCTGGCGCGGCGGAGACGAAGCGAGGTCACGGTCGGTCAACGACCGAGGGGGCGATCGGGTTAGGCGTGCGGCCGGGGGGCCGGTTTATGCTCGTCGGGCGTGCGCCCGGCCGGGCGCACCTCCAGTTCGTCGGGTGACGAGCGAGGAAGCCGGTGCGACTCCGGCACGGTCCCGCCACTGTGTACGCCGCAGCCTGGTCCCGATCAGGAGCAGCGAAGTCAGGAACTCCCGTCACCCCACCCTGTACCCGGGGCGAGGAAACCCCACGAAGGGATCGCAATGCTGCTGCTCCTGTCGACGTCCGACACGGACCTGATGAGCGCCCGCGCCGCCAACGCCACCGGAGCCCCGGTCACGTGGAGGTACGCCAACCCGGCCCGCCTCGCGCTCGACGAGCTGCCCGCGCTGCTCGACGGCACCGACCTGGTCGTCGTCCGTCTGCTCGGCGGCCGCCAGGCCTGGGCCGAGGGCCTCGACACCCTGCTCGCGAGCGGCAAGCCTGTCGTCGTCCTCACGGGCGAGCAGGCCCCCGACGCCGAGCTGATGGGCCACTCCACGGTGCCCGCCGGCGTCGCCGCGCAGGCGCACGCCTACCTGGCCCACGGCGGCCCGGCGAACCTCGACCAGCTCGCCCGCTTCCTCTCCGACACGGTCCTGCTGACGGGCGAGGGCTTCGACGCCCCGGCCGCGTCGCCGGCGTGGGGTCGCTACGAGCGCGAGGTCGTCCGCACCAGCCCTAGCCATGGGCAGGGCTCACACGGACGACCCACGAAGGTCGCGGTCCTCTACTACCGGGCCCACGAGATGTCCGGCAACAACGCCTTCGTGGGGGTCCTCGCCGACGCGATCGAGGCCAAGGGCGGCGTCGCCCTGCCGATCTGGTGTGCCTCGCTGCGTGACGCCGACGCCACGCTCCTGGAGGCCCTGGGCGAGGCCGACGTCATCGTCACCACCGTCCTCGCGGCCGGCGGTTCGACCCCCGCCAAGGCCCAGGCCGGCGGCGACGACGAGTCGTGGGACGCCGGCGCGCTGGCCCGCCTCGACAAGCCGATCCTCCAGGCGCTCTGCCTCACCAGCAGCCGCGAGACCTGGGAGGAGAACGACGAGGGCGTCAGCCCCCTCGACGCCGCCACCCAGATCGCCGTGCCCGAGTTCGACGGCCGCATCATCACGGTGCCGTTCTCCTTCAAGGAGTTCGACTCCGAGGGCCTCCCCGCCTATGTCGCGGACCCGGAGCGGGCGCTCCGCGTCGCCGGTCTCGCGATCGGCCACGGCCGCCTGGCCCACGTCGACCCGAGCGAGCACCGCATCGCGCTCGTCCTGAGCGCCTACCCGACCAAGCACGCCCGCATCGGCAACGCGGTGGGCCTCGACACGGGTGCGTCCGCGATGGCGCTGCTCCAGCGCCTCGCCGACGAGGGCTGGGTCGGCGCCGACGAGCTCCCCGGCGTGAAGGAGAAGGACGGCGACAAGCTGATCCACGCCCTGATCGCCGCCGGCGGCTACGACCAGGACTGGCTGACCCAGGGCCAGCTCGACGCCAACACCAACCGCGTCCCCGCGGCCACCTACAGGGAGTGGTTCGCCAAGGTCCCCGAGGGGCTCCGCGGCGACATGGTCGAGCACTGGGGCGAGGCGCCCGGCGAGCTCTTCGTCGACAACGGTGACATCGTGCTGGCCGCGATCCAGAGCAAGAACGTCGTCGTCCTCGTGCAGCCGCCGCGCGGCTTCGGAGAGAACCCGATCGCGATCTACCACGACGGTGACCTGCCGCCGAGCCACCACTACCTGGCGGCGTACCGCTGGCTCGAGGCGAAGCAGGAGGACGGCGGCTGGGGCGCCGACGCCATCATCCACCTCGGCAAGCACGGCAACCTCGAGTGGACTCCGGGCAAGAACGCCGGCCTCTCCGCCGACTGCGCGCCCGACGCGATCCTCGGCGACCTGCCGGTGATCTACCCCTTCCTCGTCAACGACCCGGGCGAGGGCACGCAGGCCAAGCGTCGTGCCCACGCGACGCTCGTCGACCACCTCGTGCCGCCGATGGCGCGCGCCGAGTCGTACGGCGACATCAGCCGCCTGGAGCAGCTGCTCGACGAGTACGGCAACGTCGCGACCATGGACCCGGCCAAGGTCCCCGCGCTCCAGGGCAAGATCTGGACGCTGCTCCAGGCCGCCAAGATGGACCGCGAGCTGGGTCTGATCGACAAGCCGGACGAAGAGCGCTTCGACGACATGATCATGCAGATCGACGGTTGGCTCTGCGAGATCAAGGACTCCCAGATCCGCGACGGCCTGCACGTCCTCGGCGCGCCGCCGGCGGGCGAGGCGAAGGTCGACCTGGTCCTCGCGATCCTCCGGGCGCGCCAGCTCTGGGGTGGCAACGCCCACGTCGTGGGCCTGCGCGAGGCGCTGGGCCTCGACGAGTCGGCTCGCGACCGGGCCGGTGCCGACCGCTTCGAGGCGATCGCGCGCGACATGCTGCTCGCCATCGACGGTGGCGGCTGGTCCGACGCCGCGATCGACAAGGCCCTCGAGCTGGTGCCGTCCGGTGCCGACGCGGTCGAGGTGCGCCGGGTGCTCGAGTTCGCGATCGCCGAGGTCGCGCCGCGCCTCGACCAGACCACCGCCGAGCTCGACAACGTCGTCAACGCGCTCCGCGGCGGCTTCGTGCCGGCAGGCCCGTCCGGGTCGCCGCTGCGTGGCCTGGTCAACGTGCTGCCGACCGGCCGCAACTTCTACTCCGTCGACCCGAAGGCGATCCCGAGCCAGCTCGCCTGGGAGACCGGCCAGCTCCTGGCCGACAGCCTGGTCGAGCGGCACAAGGCCGACACCGGCGAGTACCCGAAGTCCGTCGGCCTCTCCATGTGGGGCACCTCCGCGATGCGCACCGCCGGCGACGACATCGCCGAGTGCCTCGCGCTGCTCGGCGTCCGCCCGGTCTGGGACGAGGCGAGCCGCCGGGTCACGCACCTGGAGCCGATCCCGCTCGAGGAGCTCGGCCGCCCGCGCGTGGACGTCACGATGCGCATCTCCGGCTTCTTCCGCGACGCCTTCCCGCACGTCGTGGCGCTGCTCGACGACGCGGTAAAGCTCGCTGCGGCGCAGGAGGAGCCGGCCGAGTCCAACTACGTGCGCCAGCACGTCGCCGAGGACGGCGGCAACACGGCGCGCATCTTCGGCTCCAAGCCCGGCACCTACGGCGCCGGCCTGCTCCAGCTGATCGACTCCAAGGACTGGCGCACCGACGCCGACCTGGCGGAGGTCTACACGACCTGGGGCGGCTACGTGTACGGCCGCGACCAGCACGGCGAGCCGGCCCGCGAGGCGATGGAGACGGCGTACCGGCGGATCGCGGTGGCGGCCAAGAACACCGACACCCGCGAGCACGACATCGCCGACTCCGACGACTACTTCCAGTACCACGGCGGCATGGTGGCGACCGTGCGTGCGCTGACCGGCCAGGCGCCGGCGGCGTACATCGGCGACTCGACCCGCCCGGAGTCGGTCCGTACGCGCACGCTGGTCGAGGAGACCTCCCGCGTCTTCCGTGCCCGCGTCGTCAACCCGCGCTGGATCGAGGCGATGCGTCGCCACGGTTACAAGGGCGCGTTCGAGATGGCCGCGACCGTCGACTACCTCTTCGGCTACGACGCCACCACCGGTGTCATCGCCGACTGGATGTACGAGAAGCTCACCGAGACCTACGTCCTCGACGCCGACAACCGGGCGTTCCTCGAGGAGGCGAACCCGTGGGCGCTGCACGGCATGGCCGAGCGGCTGCTCGAGGCCCAGAGTCGTGGCCTGTGGGAGCAGCCCAGCCCGGAGATGAAGCAGGCGCTCGCCGAGATCCTGCTCGAGACCGAGGGCGAGATCGAGGGGCGCTCGTGAGCACCTTCCCGTTCTCCGCCGTCGTCGGCCAGGACGACCTCGGCCTGGCCCTCTCCCTCGCGGTGGTGAGCCCCGGCATCGGCGGCGTGCTGGTGCGCGGCGAGAAGGGCACCGCCAAGTCCACGATGGTGCGCGGCCTGACCTCCGTGCTCCCGCCGATCGACGTGGTCGCGGGCTGCCGGTTCTCCTGCGACCCGGCGTCTCCCGACGCGGACTGCCCGGACGGCCCTCACTCCAGCGCCGGGACGGGCCTCGTGCAGACCCGGCCGGTCGCCCTCGTGGAGCTGCCGGTCGGTGCCACCGAGGACCGCGTGGTCGGCTCGCTCCACCTCGACAAGCTGGTCGGCGCCGGCTCCGTGGAGTTCGAGCCGGGCCTGCTGGCCCGCGCCCACCGCGGCCTGCTGTACGTCGACGAGGTCAACCTGCTCCCCGACCACCTGGTCGACTCGCTCCTGGACGCCGCCGCGATGGGTCGCGCGCGCGTCGAGCGCGAGGCGGTCTCCGTCTCGCACGCCGCGTCGTTCGTGCTCGTGGGCACGATGAACCCGGAGGAGGGCGAGCTGCGCCCGCAGCTCCTCGACCGGTTCGGCCTGGCTGTCGACGTGGTCGCCTCCCGCGAGCCCTCGGAGCGCGTGGAGGTGATCCGCCGCCGGATGGCCTTCGAGGCCGACCCGGACGGGTTCGCCTCCCGCTTCTCCGAGGCCGACAGCGAGCTGTCGGACCGGATCTCCAAGGCCCAGGCGCTGCTCCCGTCGGTCGAGCTGCCCGACGACGTGCTCGTCCAGATCGCCACGCTCTGCGCGGCGTACGACGTCGACGGCCTCCGCGGGGACCTGGTCACCGCCCGCACCGCCGTGGCGCACGCCGCGTGGTCCGGCCGGACGGTCGTCACGGCGGAGGACGTGCGCGTCGCCGCGCGGCTCGCGCTGCCGCACCGCCGTCGCCGCAACCCCTTCGACTCCCACGACCAGGGGCAGGACCTCGAGGAGCTGCTCGACGAGCACGCTCCCGAGCAGCCCGAGACCGATCCCGACGACGACCCGACGCCGCCCGAGGACGGCCCCAACGGCTCCGACGGCCCCGACGGCCCCGACGGCCCCGACGGCCCCGACGGCCCCGACGGCTCCGGGTCGCAGGCGCCGCAGGACGCCGAGACGGGGCCCGTGCCGCCGACGGCCACCCCGCCTGCGCCGGACGCCGCACCCGACGCCGGCACGAGCCCCGTCTCGGCGGGAGCGGACCTGAGCAGCGACGCCTCCGAGCGCACCCGTGAGGCGGCGGGCCAGCCCTTTCAGGCCCGCCTGATCCAGGTCGACCGTGTCGGACAGGGTGTCACCGGCAAGCGGTCGACGGCGATCACGACGGTCGGGCGCCACCTGCGCGCGGTCGCGATGGACGACCCGCGCGGCCAGGGGCTCAGTGCCACCGGGACCCTCCTGGCTGCGGCCACCGACACGACCACTGCCGGCCTCGGCCTCGCGCCGCGGCACCTGCGTCGCAGCCTGCGCCAGGGCAAGGAGGGCAACCTCGTCGTCTTCGTCGTGGACACGTCCGGCTCGATGGGCGCCGCGAAGCGTGTCCGCGAGGTCAAGACGGCCGTCGTCAGCCTTCTGCTCGACGCCTACCAGCGCCGCGACAAGGTCGCCGTGGTGACCTTCGGCGGTGACCGCGCGACGGTCGCACTCGAGCCGACCAGCTCGGTCGACCGTGCGGAGCGCATGCTGGGTGAGGTCCCCACCGGCGGGCGCACCCCGCTGGCGGAGGCGCTGGTCGCCGCCGAGCAGGTGGTACGCCGCGAGCGTGCCCGCGACCCGCAGCGCCGGCCGCTGGTCGTGCTGGTGACCGACGGCCGGGCGACGTCCGGCAAGGGAGCCCTCGCGCGCGCCCGCCAGGTCGCCGACGTCCTCGGCACCCACGGCACCCCGTGGGTCGTCGTGGACGCGGAGGACCCGCGGGCCGTCGTACGCCTGGGCCTCGCGCAGGACCTGGCCACGCGCCTGGGTGCGGAGCACCTGGCCCTCGGCGACGTCGCCGCGTCCACCTTCAAGCAGATCGTCACGGACAGGAAGATCGCGTAATGCCCCAGGGAGTCCCCACCAACGTCCCGGACGACGGCCTGACCACCCGCCAGCGCCGCAACCGGCCGCTGCTGATGGTCCACACCGGCGAGAACAAGGGCAAGAGCACCGCCGCCTTCGGCCTCGGCCTGCGTGGCTGGAACCAGGGCTGGAACGTCGCGGTCTTCCAGTTCGTGAAGTCGGCGAAGTGGAAGGTCGGCGAGGAGAACGCCTACCTGGCCCTCAACACGATCCACGAGCAGACCGGCCAGGGCGGCCCGGTGCAGTGGAACAAGATGGGCGACGGCTGGTCCTGGTCGCGCAAGAAGGGCGAGGACGAGGACCACGCCCAGGTCGCGCGCGACGGCTGGGAGGAGATCAAGCGCCGCATCCTCGCCGAGGAGCACGACCTCTACATCCTCGACGAGTTCGCCTACCCCGTGAAGTGGGGCTGGGTCGACGCGGCCGAGGTCGCGGAGTTCCTCAAGAACCGCCCGGGCCACCAGCACGTCGTCATCACCGGCCGCGACGTCGCGCCGGAGATCATCGAGGTCGCGGACCTGGTCACGGAGATGACCAAGATCAAGCACCCGATGGACAACGGCCAGAAGGGCCAGAAGGGCATCGAGTGGTGACCACCACCCTCCCGCGCTTCGTCGTCGCCGCGCCGGGGTCCGGCCACGGCAAGACGATGATCGCGACCGGCCTGATGGCGGCGCTGCGCGCCCGGGGCCTCGAGGTGTCGCCGCACAAGGTGGGTCCGGACTACATCGACCCGAGCTACCACGGGCTGGCCGCGGGGCGCGTGGGGCGCAACCTCGACCCGATGCTGCAGGGTGAGGAGCGGATCGTCCCGCTGCTGCTCCACGGCGCCCTCACGCCGACACCTGCCGACGTCGCGGTCATCGAGGGCGTCATGGGCCTCTTCGACGGGCAGCTCGGCGGTGCGGGGTTCTCCTCGACGGCCCACGTCGCGCGCCTGGTCCAGGCGCCGGTGGTGCTGGTCGTCGACTGCGCGGCCGCGTCGCGCTCCGTCGGTGCCGTGGTGCACGGCTTCACGACGTACGACCCCGAGGTCCGCGTCGCCGGCGTCATCCTCAACAACGTCGCCTCGCCCCGCCACGAGGCCGAGGTGCGCGCGTCGATCGTCGGCATCCCGGTGCTCGGTGTCGTCCCGCGCCTGCCCGAGATCGTGGTGCCCTCGCGCCACCTGGGCCTGATCCCCGTCGCCGAGCGGGCCCCCGAGGCCCTGGCCGCCGTCGATGCGCTGGCGGACCTGATCAGCACCCACGTCGACCTCGATGCGCTGCTGGAGCTCGCGGGGAGCGCCCCCGCCCTCGACGTCGAGCCCTGGTCGCCCTCCGGTCGCGCCGTGCGTGCGGAGGCGTGGGATGACAGCGACGAGCTGCGCACCCCCGGCCCGACGGTCGCGGTCTTCGGTGGCCCCGCCTTCTCCTTCACCTACGCCGAGAACGTCGAGCAGCTCACCGCCGCCGGCGCGCACGTGGTGACCGTCGACCCGCTCGCCGGTGACCGGCTCCCCGTCGGGACGGCGGCGGTCGTGATCGGCGGCGGCTTCCCCGAGATGCACCTCGACGCCCTGGCCGCCAACGCGCAGCTGCTCGAGGAGGTCCGTGCGTTCGCCGCCGCTGGTGGCCCGACGGTCGCCGAGTGCGCGGGCCTGCTCTACCTCGGTCAGGTGCTCGACGGCGTCGAGATGGCCGGGGTCGTGCCGATGACGGCTGCCATGACGAAGCGCCTCACCCTCGGCTACCGCCGCGCCACCGCTCTCGCCGACGGTCCGCTGGTCCGTGCCGGCGAGCAGGTGACCGGTCACGAGTTCCACAAGACCGCCGTCACCTACGCAGCGCCCGGACAGGAGAGCTGGCGGTGGGAGCTCCACGACGGCACGAGCGCGACGGAGGGCTGGGTCAGCAGCAACGTCCACGCGTCGTACCTGCACGTGCACGGGGCGGGGCACCCGGAGCACGCCGAGCGGCTCGTCGCCCTGGCCAGGTCGTACGCCGCGAGCGTGCCGGCGTGAGCTGGACCTTCGACGCCGAGCTCTTCCGCTGGGATGCCAACGCCTCCTGGTTCTTCGTCCGCCTGCCCCAGGAGCTGAGCGACGAGGTCCGCGACAGCCTGACCGGTCCGCCGGGCGGATTCGGCTCGGTGCGGGTCGAGGTCCGCATCGGTGCGAGCCGCTGGGCCACCTCCCTCTTCCCGGAGAAGAGTGCCGGCGCCTACGTGCTCCCGGTCAAGAAGGCCGTGCGGGCCGCCGAGGACCTCGACGACGGAGACCTGGTGAGCGTCGAGATCGCGCTGGAGCAGGCGTGAGCGTCGTCGTGGGCGTCGGAGGACGCGCGTCGGCCGCGCCGGAGGCGCTGGTGACCCTCGTCCAGCAGGTCCTCTCCGGGCATCGCCTCACCCTCGCCGAGGTCGACGTGCTGGCCACGATCGACCACCGCACCGGCCACGCAGGGCTGGCTCTGCTCGCGGTCAGCGCTGACGCGGGCATCCGCGGCTTCACGGCCGCGGAGCTGGCCGGGCAGGCTGTCGCCCACCCGAGCGCGGTCGTCGCCGCCCACAGCGGTACGCCGAGCGTCGCCGAGGCCGCCGTGCTGGCCGCCGGGGCGACGCCGCTCGGGCCGCCGGAGAAGGCCGACGACTGGGTGGTCGCGGTCGGTCGCGTCGCCGCCGTCCGCGGACCCGGACAGGCCGGGCAGGAAGCGGGCCGTGACCCGGGCTGGTTCCCTCCGGTTCCGGAGCGCCTGCTGCACCACGGCGACGTCGAGGTCGAGCCGGGCATGGTCGACTTCGCGGTCAACGTCCATGCGGACGAGCCGCCGGCGTTCCTGAGCCGGGCGCTGCATGCCGCGATCGCCGACCTTGCCCGCTACCCGGATCCCGCGCGGGCGACGGCGGCGGTCGCCGCTGCCCACGGCATCGACCCGGAGTGCGTCCTGCTGACCCACGGTGCGGCGGAGGCGTTCGGCCTGGTCGCGCAGCAGCCGTGGCTGCGACCGGCGGTGGTGCACCCGCAGTTCACCGAGCCCGAGGCGGCGCTGCGTGCGCACGGTCACGACCCGCGGAGCCTGATCCTCACGGCGCAGGCCGGGTTCCGGTTGGCCGGCCTCGATCCGCAGGATGCCGACCTGGTCGTGGTCGGCAACCCCACCAACCCGACCAGCCGACTCCACCCGCGCGCGGAGGTCGCGCAGCTCGGCGACACCGCCACGCTCCTCGTCGACGAGGCGTTCCTCGACGTCGTCGAGGGCATCGAGGCGCCCGTCGACTCCCTGGTGCCGCTCGCTGCGGGTGACCCGCGCATCCTCGTCACGCGCAGCCTGACCAAGACCTACTCGATCGCCGGGCTGCGGATCGGCTACCTGGTCGGCCACCCCGACGTGCTCCGCCGGCTCGCGGTGCGGCGCAGCCCGTGGCCCGTCTCCACGCTGGCGGCCGCGGCGGCCGAGGCGTGCGTGAGCCCCGAGGGGCTGGCGTACGCCGCGCAGGTGCGCGCCGATCTCCCGTCGCGGCTCGTGGCGCTGCAGGAGGTGCTGGGCAGCCGCGGCTTCGCGGTCGTCGAGGACCCGCGTGGTCCGTTCGTGCTCGCCCGGCACCCGGAGGCCGCGCGGATCCGCGAGCGGCTGCGCGCGGCGAGGGTCGCGGTCCGCCGGGCCGACACCTTCCCGGGCCTCGACGAGACCTGGCTGCGCTTCGCGGCCCGGGGTGCCGCGGAGGTGTCAGCGCTCGGCGCGGTCCTGGACCGGCTCGGCGACTGACAGGTCCGCCTCGAGCCAGGCCTCGCGGTCACCGGCGCGGACCACGCTGAGGGTGCCGTTCTGCTCGAGCACGACGAGGCCGACGGCTGCCAGCCCCGGCAGGCCTGCCCGGCGTACGGCCAGTCGCAGCTCGTCCTGCGTGATCCGCACGCGGCGGAGGGCGTCGAGGTCGATGACGCCGTCGCGGACGATGACGACGGCCCGAGGGGTGAGCAGCCGGCCCGTGCCACGCCGCGTCCGGGCGAAGCCGAAGACGCCCTGCAGCGTGAAGAGCGTCAGCAGGGCGACGACGCCGGTGAGCAGGTTCGGTCGGCCGAGCACGGCGGTACGGCCGACGACGGCCCCGACGGCGATCATGCAGGCGAAGTCGAACGTCGACAGGTTGGCCAGCGTCCGCGTGCCGAGGACGCGCACGAGGCTGAACAGCGCGAGGTAGATGACGACGGTGGCGGCGATCGCCATGAGCACCGTGACCACCACGTCCGTGCCCAGGTCGGCGCTGAACTGGTGCTGGCTGAGCTCGCTGAGGAAGTCGGGACCGGAAGGCGACATGGACAAGGACCGTACGTCGTCACCGCGCCCGGCCGTCCACGCCGTGCGTTCGTGAGATCAGGCGGTCCAGCGCACGGCGTCGTCGAGGAAGTCGGCGACGGGGTGCACCCCGCGGAGCCAGTCCTTGGTCTCGAGGAGCTGGACGAGGTCGCGTTCGCGCCGGGCTTCCAGGCGCTCGCGACGGGTGGGCGCGTCGCGCGACGTGCCCGCGTCGTCGATGGGGTGGATGGTCATCGTGTCCCTCCTGGCGGGTGCGCCCGGACGGTTCCGGGAGCGATGGCGGGAATCTATACCGAATTGATAGACAATTCGACGTGATGGAGGACTCAGTCGCTCTTACCGTCCTGTAACCCGCCGTGTACGTACTGCTCACGGGCGGGGTGGAGGCTCAAGGAGTCAACACCGAGACATCGCACGAAGGGGGCACATGATGACTATCCATCAGATCCGTCGCACGACCACTGCGACCGCCGAGACCGCCGCTCCGACCGAGGCGCTGACCCGCCGTGAGCGCCTCGAGACCCGCCACTCCCGCGAGATCGTGGAGCTGCTCGAGCGCAAGAACGAGCTGCGCGGCGTCCACGCCATGGCCGACTTCCTCGACGACGCGGTGCGCTGGAGCGCCTGAGCCAGCCGGTCGCCATCGGTGACGAGCCGGGTGACCCTGCGGGTCCCCGGCTCGTCCCACGTCCGGCCGCTCGTCGTACGCCGGACGGATCTGTCATGCAGGCCGGTTTCGTGAGAGGGTGCTGCCAAGCTGCAGTGCACGGGAAGTCGGTGCGATTCCGACGTGGTCCTCGCCACTGTGACCGAGGAGTTCCCCCTCGACATGCCACTGGCCGCCAGGCTGGGAAGGCGAGACGGGAGCACTGATCCGGAAGCCAGGAGACCGGCTGCAGCAGGACAGTCCACGAGGTTTCTGGAAGGAATCACCATGACCCCCACGCAGCTCTCCGCGATCCGCGTCCCCGCCTGGGCCTGGGCCCTGCTCGCGCTCGCCGCGTTCGCCGTCCTCTTCGCCCTGCAGGCCAACGACGTCGTCCTCGGCTCCGACAAGGCGATGTGGCTCCACGAGCTCACGCACGACGCGCGTCACGCCCTCGGCGTTCCCTGCCACTGATGTCCATCGGTGACCTGCTCCGCCGCGGACTCGCGGCCGGAGCCGCTGCAGGCTGCCTTGCTGCAGTCTGGCTGCTGCTGATCACCGAGCGCTCGATCAAGGCCGCCCTCAGGATCGAGGACGCGCGCAACGCGCTCGCCCAGGCGACGATGAAGGCCCACCAGGGACACGTCCACGCCGAGGACGAGCTGGTCACGCACGACCAGCAGATCGTCTTCGCCGTGCTCGCGCTCGTCGTCGTGGGAGCCCTGCTCGGGCTGGTCTTCGCCGTCGTGTACGCCGCCGCGCGCACGCGGCTGCCCGGCTACCACGACACGACGAAGGCGCTCGCGCTCGGAGGCATCGCCTTCTTCGCGGTGACGCTCTTCCCGTTCATCGCGATCCCGGGCAACCCGCCGGCGGTCGGTGACCCCTCGACGATCAACGAGCGCACGGTGATCTACCTCGGGGCGATCTCGCTCGGCATCCTGCTGGTGCTGGCGGCATTCGCCCTCGACAAGGCGCTGGTCGGTCAGGTCCACAGCGGCCTGCGCACGGTGCTCGTCCTGGCGTTCGTCGTACTCGCGGGCACCGGGCTCCAGCTGCTGATCCCCAACACGCCGGACGCGATCCAGAGCAAGGACTTCGCGCTCCAGGGCAACCTGTCGCTGAACGCGTCGCCCGAGCTGATCTGGAACTTCCGGATGGCCTCCCTCGGTCAGTACGTCGTCCTGTGGGGCGCGCTGGCGGCGTTCTTCGGCGCGCTCATCACCCGCAAGGCCGAGCAGTCGCTGACGGCCGACCGGGAGACCGTCTCCGCGTGAGCTCCGCCTCCGCAGGTCCGACGGTCACGCTCTGCCGTGACTGCTGCTGCGGGACGGCGCGCAAGCATCCGGGTGTCGACCACGACGCCCAGGTCGAGGCACTGCGGGAGGGCCTGTCCGACTCCGGTCGGGTGGTCGTCTCGCAGTGCCTCCTCGCCTGTGAGCGCTCCAACGTCGTCGTGGTCACTCCGACGCCCGCTGCCCGCAGGGCCGGCGCGAAGCCGGTGTGGCTCTCGCGCATCCTCTTCCCGGCCGAGACCCAGGCCGTCATCGACTGGGTGAACGCCGGCGGTCCCGGCGTCGTCGAGGTGCCGACACGCCTGCTGGGCAAGGTCGCGCCACGGCCCGGCTTCTGGGAGTCCGACCCGTTCTGACCCCGTCCTCACGTGGCCCGCGACTTGGGGCACATCCCGTACACGTGCAGCATGCACCGTTTAACCTTCACTGGTGACCTCCGCTACCGAGGCGGCCGCTGACCGCAACGGCGACCGCAACGCCGAACGACGCCGGCTGCTCCTGGACGCCGGCGTGACGCTGCTCGGCGCCGAGGAGGCGGGTGCGGTCAACGTCCGCGCCGCCTGCCGGCCCACGGGCGTGACGGAGCGCTACTTCTACGACATCTTCGGCACCCGCGACGCCTATGTGCGCGCGGTCTACGACGACGTCTGTGCCCAGGCCGCCGCTGCCCTGGCCGAGGCGTCGTCGGGTGGTGGCGACTTCCGGGCGCTGGCCACCAGCTCGGTCGAGGCGTTCGTGGGCCTGATGATCGACCGCCCCGACATGGGTCGGGTCCTGCTCCTCGCCCCGTATCGTGAGCCGACCCTGGCCCAGGCAGGCCTGGGTCACATGCCCGAGTTCTTCGCGGTGGTGGCTGCCGCGATCCCCGAGTCCGTCGGCGCCGAGGCCCGGCAGCTCACCTCGATCGGCCTCGTGGGTGCCTTGACGTCCCTCTTCACGCAGTTCCTCGCGGGGTCCCTGGCGGTCACCCGCGACACCCTGGTCGCCCACTGTGTCGACCTCATCGTGGACGCGGCCGAGCGCAGCGGCGCCGCCGGGTCGGCCTGATCGGGAGGGTGCAGGTGGACGTGGGGGCGGCGAGCTCGTCGGTGAGGTCGTCGCGCGGCGCCGCGGCCTGGGTCGCGGCCGTGATCGCCGCGGAGGTGCTGCTGGTCCGGGGTGCCTGGACGCTCGGCGACGGGATCGCCTGGATCGCCGGGACCCGCGTGTCCGACCTGGACCGGCTGGGCATGGACGCCGGGCCGTTCGAGCGTCTCGGGGCGGGGGTCTGTGGCTATCCGCTGGGCTGGTTCGACCGGTTCTGGCTGAGGCATGGCGACGTGGCGCAGGCGGGCGTGGGGGCTGCGGTCGTGGTCGCCGCGATCGTGGTGTTCGTCGCCGCAGCTGCGGGCTGGCGCCGGGTGGCCGTCGCAGCCGGCGTGGCGGGCGTCGTGCTCCTCGTGGTGGTCCGGCTGGCCGGCCACCACGCCCACGACGCGTTCTGGAACGGGACTCCGCCGGGCGAGGGCGGCTGGTCGTCCTCCTGCGGCGACGACGACAGCTCCGCCTGAGCGGACCCCTATCCTGACGCGCATGCCCTGGACCACGCGCGGTGACGCCCTGCAGCCAGCGCACCGCACGCGCCTGCTCGCGTGCGGCGTGCTCGCGGAGGTCCTCGACGACCTTCCGCTGCGGGAGGTGACCGCGCCGCTGCCCTCGTGGTGGCACGAGCAGGGCAACGCCCTCTACGTCGCCGACCGCATGTCGATCCCGCAGGCGATGGTCGAGGTGCTCACCACCTACCCCTTCCGCGACGCCCTGATCGCGTGTGCGACCGGCATGGAGTTCTTCTCCAGTGTCCTGGTCGGCGGCGACGGCGCGACGATCTTCGTCGGCCCGAACACGTTCATGACCGCCGCCGACCTCTACTGCGGTGCCGGGTCTGTCCTGGTGCTCAACGCGGAGGTCGTCGCCACGGGCAAGGCGATCGTCGACGCCCGCAACGGCGGTTCGGTCGTCGCGCAGCCGGACCAGCTGTGGGCGGCGGGGGCCTACGTCGTCACCGACGACATGCACCGGCTCGAGGACCTCGAGACCGGCGCCCGTCTCAACCCCTACGGCGCCCACATCCGCCTGGGCCGCCACGTCTGGCTCGGTCGCGACGCGATCGTCAGTGGTCACGTCGAGATCGGCGAGGGCGCCGTGGTCGGCACGCGCAGCCTGGTGCGCAACCAGAAGGTGCCCGCCCACACCGCTGTCGCCGGCACCCCTGCGCGGGTGATCCGCGAGGGTGTGACGTGGCGCGGCGAGGACACGCCCTGAGCGTGGCTCGAGGCCGGGCGTGGTGCACGTCACGCACCCGGAGTGGCCTCAACCACTGTCTGTGACGCCACGTCGCGAGTAGCGTCGTCGAGCCGGTCATCGCCGACCGGTTCCCGCACGCGAAGGTTGGTCCGATGCTCGCCCACGAACGTCATGGCGCTGGTTCGCCCATCGTCCTCATCCACGGCATCGGCCACCGTCGCCAGGGCTGGGACCCGATCGTCCCGCTCCTGGTCGCCGAAGGCCACGAGGTGATCACCGTCGACCTGCCGGGTCACGGCGAGTCGCCGGCGTACGACGCCGGGGGCAAGGACGTGAAGGACTACCTGCACGAGGTCTTCGAGGAGCTCTACGCCCACCTCGGCATCGACCGCCCGCACGTCGTGGGCAACAGCCTCGGTGGCCTGATCGCGCTGCAGGGGGCCGTCAACGGCAACGCCGGCTCGGTCACCTGCCTCTCGCCGGCGGGCTTCTGGAAGGGCGGACGCGACTTCCTCTACGTGCGTGGCCTCTTCCGGACCATGATCACGGCCGCGGGGCTGCTCGCGCCGGTGGCTCCGCTGCTGATGAGGTACACGGTCGGCAAGGCGCTCGGCTTCTCGTGGCTGGTGCAGCACCCCAGCCGCATCCCCGCGGACCACGCCCTCGGCGACTTCCGCAACATGCTGAAGGCCCGCCCTGCGGTGGCGCAGCTGTTCAAGGGTGCCTACATGTTCGAGGGGCCGCTCCCGGTGCCGGCGACGATCGCCTGGTCCGAGCACGACAAGGTCCTCCTGCCCTACCAGGCCAAGGTCGCGCAGCAGCGCCTGCCCGAGGCGTTCCACACGGTCATCCCGGGCGTCGGCCACGTGCCGATGTCGGACGACCCGCAGCTGGTCGCCCGCGTCATCCTCGACAGCATCGCCCGCGCCGGGAAGGGCACCGGCGCCGCCGCCTGACCCCGACGTACGACGGAGCCCCGGACGGCGTGCCGTCCGGGGCTTCGGTGCGCCTAGGGTCGAGGGCATGACAGTCGGAACGGGATCACTCCTGGGTGGCCGCTACCGGGTCGGCGACCTGCTCGGCCAGGGAGGGATGGCCGAGGTCTACCGCGCGACCGACGAGCGGCTCGGGCGCGAGGTGGCGGTCAAGGTGCTGCGGCTCCGTGCCGACGAGGGCTCTGATCGCGCCAGGTTCGCCGCCGAGGCACGGACCCTCGCCCGGCTCGACCACCCGTCGATCGTCACCCTGCTCGATGCCGGCCTCGAGGAGGCCCAGCCGTGGCTGGCCATGGAGCTCGTGGACGGCACGCACCTCGGCAGCAGGTTCGGATCGGGGCCGCTCCCGGCCGCCGAGGTCGCCCTGGTCGGCCAGCAGGTCGCCGAGGCCCTGGCCTACGCGCACGCGACCGGGGTGGTCCACCGTGACGTGAAGCCGGGCAACATCCTGCTGGCCCCCGACCGACGCGCGCTCCTCGCGGACTTCGGCATCGCCCACGCGCTCGACAGCGCGACGCGGCACACTGCTGTGGGGCAGTCGGTGGGGTCACCCGCCTGGCTCGCGCCCGAGCAGGCGGCCGGGGAGGGCGTCTCCGGAGCCAGTGACGTCTACTCGCTGGGACTGGTGCTGCTGGAGGCGCTGACCGGCGAGCGCGCCTTCACCGGAACGCCGACGGAGCTGGTGCACGCCCGGCTGGCGGCGGCGCCGGTCGTGCCGCCGAGCCTGCCGCCGGGCTGGGCAGCCCTGCTGCGTGCGATGACGGCGCTCGCTCCCGCCGACCGCGTGCCGGCGGAGGTGGTGGCGGTGCGCCTGGCCGGATTCGACGGCGTGGACCTGCCGCCCGACCCGGACGCGACGGCCGCCTTCGTCGCCGCTCCCGACCCCGGGGAGACGCAGCTCCTGGCGGTGGCGCCGGACGGGGCCACCGGCCGGCGGTCCGTGATCGCCGCGGTGCCCCGCGGGCTGTGGGCGGTCGCTGCGGTCCTGCTCGCCCTCCTGATCGTGCTCGTCCTGTGGCTGGCCCTGCGGGGAGATCCCGAGCCCGTGGCTCCGCGGCACACGACGACTCCCATGGCGACGCCGACGACCACCCCGACCCGCGCCTCGAGCGGGCCAGGCGTCACGCCCTCCAAGCAGCCGGCGCAGCACCACGCGCCCGCCAAGAAGGGCGCCGGCAAGAAGGGCGCCGGCAAGAGCGGCGGAAAGTCGCAGGGCGGGACGAAGAAGTAGCCCGTGACGCACACGTCCCCGCGTCCGGTGCTCGCAGAGGAAGCGGTGGGCGCGGGGACGGCGGTGGTGCGTGACGCGTCAGGCTGCGTGCTTGGCCAGCGTCGTGTCGAGCGCGGCACGGAAGGCCGGGACGTCGGCGTACAGCCGGGTGACGGCGTCCGCGGTGAAGTGCAGGACCTCGAGCGGCGTCGCGGCGACGACGGTCGCCGTGCGCAGCTTGTGCTCGAGGATCGCCTTCTCGCCGACGACGTCGCCGGCGCCCAGGCGCACGGTCCGGCCGTCGGTCAGCTTGATGTCGACCTCGCCGGAGAGGATGACGTAGGCCTTGTCGGCCGGGGTCTTCGCCCAGATCAGCGACCAGCCGGCGGGAGCGCTCAGCTCGACGCCGGAGGCGGCGATCGTGAGCAGGTCGCCGCGGTCGGCATCCCGGAAGAGCTCGAAGGTGCCGAGTCGCGAGGCGATGCGGGACGCGTCGGCGTTGAGGTCGGGGGTTCCCTGCGAGCGCAGGGCACGGTTTGCAGCGTTCATGGGTTCACTCCTTTGTGAATGTGAACAGCGGATGAACTCAGTGATCACCCGTTCACTGAAACTCTCCTCCGACATGCTGTCCAGGGCAAGCAAAACGCGGTGTGACCTGCGTCTTTGCCCTGTGACCTGCCGCACGGGCTACCGGCGGTCGGGTGCCGTCAGGAGGGGCAGGAGGTGCTGCTTGGCCTGCTCGAGCGGCTCGGTGGAGCGGGCGGCACGGGCCCGCAGGAGCGCCCCCTCGTAGCTGCTGACCACGAATCCTGCGAGCGAGGCGGCGGCGTCGGGGGCGTGCCCCTCGCGGACCAGGTGCTCGGCGAGTGCCGCCGACCATGACGCGAACGTCGTGCCCGCGGCGCCGATCACGATCGCCGCATCGGCGGGGGCCAGGGCGGCGGCGCCGACGGGGCAGCCGAGCCGGAAGTCGGTCGCCGTCGCGTTGGCGATGGAGGCGTCGAGGAAGTCGGCCACGGAGCCGGCGACCGTGGCTCCCTCGGCTCCGCGGATCCCGGACTCGATGAAGCGGCCGGCGGCGAGGGTCGAGGCCTCGATCAGCTCGTGCTTGCCTCCGGGGAAGTGCTGGTACAGCGAACGGCGGGCGGTGCAGCCACGCTCGAGGAGCTCGGCGAGGCCCGTGCCTTCGACGCCCTTCTCGCGGACCAGCTCGATCGCCGCCCCGATGAGGCGCGAACGGGGACCCTGGCTCATCGGGACCTCCTCATGTGTCGCACGTTACCTAGACCTGGTGTCACAGGCATGTTGAGATCTGTAGACCATTCAGTCTACCAAGGACCTGCTGATGACTCCCGACATCGTGGCACCCTCGCGCGCGCTCCTCGCGGAGCCCCTCGTGCTTCCCAACGGCTTCGTCCTCCCCAACCGGCTCGCGAAGGCGGCGCTGAGCGAGGGCCTCGGTCGCCGCGACTTCACCGCCGGGACGCGGGTCCGGAACCTCTACCGCCGCTGGGCGGCCAGCGGAGTCGGCCTCTCCATCACGGGCAACGTCATGGTCGACCGTGCCGCTGTGGGGGAGCCCGGCAACGTCGTGGTCGAGGACCGCCGTCACCTCGACGACCTCGCCGCGTGGGCCGCTGTCGCGAAATCCGGGGGCTCGAAGGTCTGGGTGCAGATCAACCATCCCGGTCGCCAGGCTCCGCGGACCCTGGTGCCGCGTCCCGTCGCGCCGTCGGCGATCGCGCTGCCGGGTGCGGCGAAGATGTTCGCGCAGCCGCGCGCACTGACCCACGCCGAGATCGTCGACATCATCCGGCGCTTCGCGACGACGGCGTCGATCGTGACGGAGGCCGGCTTCGACGGCGTCCAGATCCACGGCGCGCACGGCTACCTGGTCAGCCAGTTCCTCTCGCCGCTCGCGAACCAGCGCACCGACGACTGGGGCGGGACGCCCGAGAAGCGCCGCCGCTTCGTCGTGGAGGTCTTCCGTGCCATCCGCGAGCAGGTCGATGCCGACGTGCCGGTGGGCATCAAGCTCAACTCCGCCGACTTCCAGAAGGGCGGCTTCTCCGAGGACGAGTCGCTCGAGGTCGTGCACGCGCTGGCTGCCGAGGGCCTCGACCTGCTCGAGGTCTCCGGGGGCACCTACACGTCGGCCGCGATGCTGGGAGTGGACGACTCCCTCAAGGAGAGCACCCGGCGTCGCGAGGCCTACTTCCTGGCGTACGCCGAGCGGGTCCGTGCCGAGCGTCCCGACCTGCCGCTGATGCTCACCGGGGGCTTCCGCACGGCTGAGGGGATGCTCGACGCGCTCGCGTCGGGCGCGATCGACCTCGTCGGCCTGGGCCGGCCGCTCGCAGTCCAGCCGGACTTCCCGGCGGATCTCCTCGCCGGCCGTGCGGATGCCAGCGTCGTGCACCCGCGCCGCAGCGGCATCCGGCTCCTCGACAACCTGACGGAGCTGACCTACTACAGCGTCCAGATGTGGCGGATGGCGGCCGGCAAGGAGCCGGCGCCGGACCGCCATGCCGCCCTCAACGTCGCCCAGTACCTGCTCAACAACGGCCTCGAGAGCCTGCGCTCTCCGCGGGCCTGAACGGAGGAGAGCTCCATGCCCCAGCTCACGCGTGTCGACGGCGTCCACGTGCTCGACCTCGGCGACTCCGAGAACCGGTTCAGTCCGGTCTGGCTCTCCGAGGCCGAAGCGGCGCTCGACACGGTCGTCGCGGATCCTGCCCCGCTCGTCGCCCTCGGCGCCGGCAAGTTCTTCTCCAACGGCCTCGACCTGGCCTGGGTGATGGAGAACGCCGACCAGCTGCCGGCGTACACGGCCCGGGTCCAGGCGCTGCTGGCGCGCGTGCTGACCCTCCCGGTGCCGACGGTCGCCGCCCTCAACGGGCACGCCTTCGGAGCCGGCGCGATGCTCGCGCTGGCCTGTGACTGGCGGGTGATGCGGGAGGACCGTGGCTTCTTCTGCCTGCCCGAGGTCGACATCCAGATCCCGTTCACGCCGGGCATGGCGGCCCTCATCCAGGGCAAGCTCACACCGCGCGCGGCCGTCGACACGATGACGACCGGACGGCGGTTCGGCGGTCTCGAGGCCCGGGAGGCCGGGATCGTCGATGCCGTCGCGGCCGAGGGCGACCTCCTCGCGGCGGCGACCGCCCTCGTCGCCCCGCTGGCCGGGAAGTCCGCCGAGACCCTGGGCCGGATCAAGGCGACGATGTTCGCCGACTCCGTGTCGGCGCTGTCGGAGGTCGACCTCTGACGACCACGCGCGACGTGGCGTCCGACGGCTCCGCGCCGGTCCTGGGTGCAGAGCTGCCGCGACCTGCTGGCCGAGCCCGGGGAGTGGATCTCGCGCGCAGCGGCTGACCCGGCCGACGAATGCGACGAGCCCCGGCGGGTCGACCGACCTGCCGGGGCTCGTCTGCGGGCTCAGTGTGTGTCGCGACGCAGGCCGAACGCCGCCAGCAGCGCGGCCAGCGTGAAGCCGATCCCGCCGAGGACGAACGCCGTCACGTAGGCGCTCTCGGTCGGCAGGGCGACGGGGCCGACCGGGGTCTGGAACACCTCGGCCGAGCCGGCCAGGATGGAGATCACCACGGCCGAGCCGATCGCACCGCCCACGGTGCGCATGATCGAGTTCACCGAGTTGGCGACGCCGGTGTCCTGAGGGGCGACGTGCTGCACCAGGAGCGCCGGCATGGCGGCGTACGCGACCGCGATGGCGGCGTTGCCCGCGACCAGGGCCACGATGAACTCGAGGCTGTGCGCGTGGAAGAGGGCCAGCGAGGCCATCGACGCGACACCCAGGAGCGCGGAGCCGAGGAGCACGCGGCGGGCGCCGTGGCGGACCACGTAGCGACCGGCGATCGGTCCGAGCGGGATCGCGAGCAGCGTGCCCGGCAGCATGTACACGACGCTCGTGCGCAGGATGCTCGCACCGAAGCCGTAGCCGGTCAGCGCCTCGGGGGCCTGCACGAAGTAGGTCGCGCCGAGGAAGACGCTGAACATCGCGAAGCCGACGAACGCCGAGGCCAGGTTGGTGGCCAGCACGTCGCGGTGGGCGAGCACCGACAGCTTGATGAGCGGGCTGCTGGTGCGGGCCTGCAGGAGGCCGAAGCCGAGGAGGACGACGGCCGAGGCCACGAAGAGGCCGATGGTGCGGCCGGTGGTCCAGCCCCACTCGTGGCCCTGCGAGACGGGGAGGAGCAGGGCCACGAGGCCTGCGCCCAGGACGACGGCGCCGACGTAGTCGACGCGGCCGCCGAGGCCGGCGCGGCGGGGGAGTGCCTTGGCCGAGAGGCCGAGCATGGCGACGGTCGCGACGACGGTCAGCCAGAAGATGCGGTGGTAGTCGCCGTCGTTCTGCGTGAGGACGCCGGTGGCGACGAGGGCGAAGCCGGAGCCGAAGCCGAGCGCCGACGCGGCGATGGACATGCCGTGGGCGACCTTCGCCGCCGGCAGCTCGTGGCGGAGGACGGAGATCGCCAGCGGGAAGAGGCCGAAGCTCGCGCCCTGGAGCGCGCGGCCCGCGATGAGCACGCCGATCGAGTCGCCGAGGCTGGCGACCAGCGAGCCGACGAGCGTGAGGGCGAGGGCAACCAGGATGACGCGGCGGTTGCCGAAGACGTCGCCGAGCCGGCCGAAGAGCGGGGTGACGGCGGAGGCGGTGAGCATGGTCGCGGTGGCGACCCAGCCGACGGTCGTCGCAGAGGTGTGCAGCTGCTGGCCGATGAGGGGCAGCGCCGGGATGACGACGGTCTGGATCAGCGAGAGCAGGAAGACGTTCGCCGCCATGGCGGGGAGGACGAGCCGTGAGTACGTCGCGGGGCCGGTCGGGGCCGAGGGCGCCTCGACGGCGGTGTCGAGGTGAGTGGTCATGGATCGAGGGTGACACAGAATTGACACTGTGTCGAAAAGTAGTGACGTGACGTCAAGCACCCTTGACATCGCGTCGTCCCTCGTACACTGGTGGGCATGACGACCGAGACGACCACGCCCGTGCGTCGTCGTGGTGGGCCCACGAAGGGCGACCAGCGCGAGGCGCAGATCCTCGAGGCGGCGCGCGGCCTGCTGAGCGACCGGAGCGTCAACGACCTCACGGTCGACGCCATCGCCAAGGCGGCGGGCGTGTCCCGCACGGCGTTCTACTTCTACTTCCCGACCAAGCACGCCGTCGTCGCAGCGATGCTCGACGGGCTGTGGGAGGAGTTCGGGACGACCCATGCCTGGCTCGCCTCGACCGGCCCCGCCCCTGCCGACCTGCGCGAGCACCACCGCCAGACCGCGGCCGTGTGGCAGGAGCACCGCGAGATCCTCACCTGCACGATGGGGCCGGTGGGCTACGAGCCACTGGTGGAGTGGGTGGAGAAGGCACGCGCCCGCTACGACCAGGCGCTGGCTGCGAAGATCCGGCGCGACCGCGCAGCGGGCCTGGCGACCGACGGCATCGATGCCGACGCGCTCGCGGACATGGTCTCCGACCTGCGCACCGCGAGGTTCCGCGTGATGGCACGGCTCACGGGGGCGGAGCTCGAGAAGGGGCTCGACGAGCTGACCGAGGTCGTCCTGCGGATGGTCTACGGCTCGGCCCCACAGGCCTGAGCCGGCCCGAAATGCAGGACGCCGCCCCGGAGGGCGGCGTCCCGACTGGCGGATCTGGGGGGATTCGAACCCCCGAGGGCTATTAACCCAACACGGATTCCAGCCGTGCGCCATAGGCCACTAGGCGACAGATCCGTGGAGGAGGTTACCGGTCGCCGTGCGTCCGGAGGAAATCGCGCTCCCGGCGACCCGCCATTTGGGCGCGCGCAGCAGGCCCTCTAGACTTCGGGGCAACCCCCCGTGCGGCGGCATCTCGCTGAATCCCCCAGGGCCGGAAGGCAGCAAGGGCAGGTGAGCTCTGTCGGGTGCACGGGGGGCCTTTGTATGTTCTGGCCATGACGTTCACCCAGCTCGCGGTGATCGGTGCCGTGGCCCTCGCCGGACCGCTCCTCGCGCTGCGCCGGTCGTGGCACCTCCCGGTCGTCCTCGGCGAGCTGCTCGCCGGCATCGCGATCGGTCGGACCGGGCTGGCCTACGTCGACGCGTCGGACCCGACGTTCACGTTCCTGGCTGACATCGGCTTCGCGCTGGTGATGTTCGTGGCCGGCACGCACGTCCCCGTACGCGACCCCGCGCTCCGGCCGGCCCTGCGGTCCGGTGTCGTCCGGGCGGTGCTCGTCGGCGTCGCTGCAGCAGCCCTCGGCTGGGGTGCGGCCGCGGTCTCGGGGGTCGACCACGCCGCGCTGTACGCCGTGCTCATGGCGTCGTCGTCCGCCGCGCTGATCCTGCCCGTCGTGGACTCGCTCGGCCTCGGCGGCCCGGCGGTCATCGGCCTGCTCCCGCAGGTCGCCGTCGCGGACGCGGCCTGCATCGTCGCGCTCCCGCTCGTGATCGACCCCGTGCACGCCGGGCATGCGGCGCTGGGGGCGGCGACGGTCGTGGGAGCCGCCGCCGCCCTGTTCGTGGTGCTCCGCTGGCTGGAGCGCCGCGGACTCCGCGATGCCGTCCACGACGTCTCCGAGGAGCGGCTCTTCGCCCTCGAGCTGCGCATCCAGCTGGCCCTGCTCTGCGCGCTCGCCGCGCTCGCGGTCCGGATGCACGTCTCGATCATGCTGGCCGGTTTCGCGTTCGGTCTGGGGGTCGCGGCGGTGGGCGAGCCCCGTCGGCTCGCCAAGCAGCTCTTCGCGCTCACCGAGGGTTTCTTCGGTCCGCTCTTCTTCGTGTGGCTCGGCGCGACCCTCGACCTGCGGGCCTTCGGTGCCCACCCGGACATGGTCGTGCTCGGACTGGTGCTGGGCCTCGGCGCGGCGGCCACCCACCTGGTGGCCAGGGCCCTCGGCCAGCCGCTGGCCCTCAGCCTGCTGGCGGCGGCACAGCTCGGCGTACCCGTGGCGGCGGCGACGGTCGGCACCCAGCTCGGGGTGCTCCGTCCCGGCGAGTCGGCCGCGCTGATGCTCGGCGCTCTCGTCACGATCGGCATCGCGGTGGCCGGTGGTGCACTCGCCGTCCGGGCCGGGATGGTCGCGACCCCGCCGCGAGAGTCCCGGGAAGCGCCGGTCGCATGAGGAGCGCTCGCGCCCTCACCGCGGCGTACGACGCGTGGCTGGCTGACCGGATCGACGTCGTCGCGGATGCCGTCGCGACCAAGCACGAGCAGCTCGCCGCGGACCCGCTGCGGTTCCTGCGCGGCACCTATTACCTGTGGCTGGTGCGGCTGGCGGAGCGCGTGCCCTGGGTGCTCGCGACCGTGCAGGTACCGGTCGTGGGTGACCTGCACGTCGAGAACTTCGGGACCTGGCGCGACGCTGCGGGCACCACCCGTTGGGGTGTCAACGACCTCGACGAGCTGGCCCGTGGCGCCTGGCTCATCGACCTGCTCCGGCTGGCGGTCTCGGCCCAGGTCGCGCCGCACGTGAAGGTCGCCGACGACGACGTCTGCCGGCTGCTCCTCGAGGCCTATGTCGCGGCGCGGCCCGCCGCGGGCATCGCCGTCGACGGCAAGGACGCGAAGCACCTGCGCGCCCTCCTGCCGGAGCCGGCGGACGTCGACCGCTTCTACGCGAAGCTGCGCGCGGGCGATCGTGCCTCGGTGCCGGCGACGGTCGCGGCAGCCGCTGCGGCGACCGTGCCGGCGGGCTGGCAGCCGACGTGGCACGTCCACGAGGCCGGGACCGGCTCGCTGGGCCATCGGCGGGTCGTGGGGGTGGGGCGCGACGCGTCCGATGCCTGGCACGCGCGGGAGGCCAAGGAGACCGGACCGGGCACGGCCGCGTGGGCGGCCACGCAGGCCGACGGCGTGCCGGTGCCGGTGCGCTCCCTGTTCGCGCAGGTGACCCGGGCACTCGACTACTCGCCCGACGCGGTCCGGGTCGATGGATGGCAGGTGCGCGACCTGGCTCCCGACCTCGCGCGGATCGCCCTGTCGGGGCTCGGTCGCAAGGACGGTGCGCGCCTGCTCGGCTCGATGGCGGCAGCCACCGTGGACATCCACGGCGTCGACCGGGGCGGGCAGGACGAGGCACGTGCGCAGGCGAGGGAGCTCGACCCCGGGCGGTTCGCCGACGCCGTGGCGACGATGAAGCAGGCCGTTCTCGACGACCACCGGGCCTACGCGACCTAGGCTCGGCGTGTGCCGTTCCGCCCCGCTCTCCCCGCCGTCCTGGTGACCGTCGCCGCGCTGCTGGCCGGGTGCGGGGGAGGGACGCCCACGCCGGGTGCCGCGGGTGCGCCTGACCGGCCTTCGCAGGCAGTGGAGCCCGCGCGGCCGTCCGCCTCGACGCCCGGTGGGCCGGACATCTCGGTGCCGGCGAACCTCGACGACGTCATCGCCTCGGTCAACGCCCGTTCCCGCACCGCCGTTCCCGACGGCCCGGACCGCCGGGTCGTCGGTGCAGACGCCAGCTGGCCCCAGTGCCCGAAGGGCATGGGCATCCCGCAGAAGCGGTCGAAGGGCTCGCCGATGCCCACCGACGACGCGGAGTTCGTCGTGCTCGGGCTGACCAACGGGCCGAGCTTCACGCCGAACCCGTGCCTGGCCGACCAGGTCGGCTGGGCCCGCTCGCATGGCCTGCTCGCTTCGGCGTACGCCGTGGTGTCATGGCCCTCGGCCAGCACGCTCGCGCAGGTGAGGGACGACGGTCCCTTCGACGGGCGGACCCGCCTCGGCGCCCTGCACAACGCGGGCTATGCGGCCGCGGCGTACTCCGTGAGGGTGATGCGGGCGGCCGGACTGGACAGCCCTGCCGTCTGGGTGGACGTCGAGCCGGTGCCGGACTTCGACTGGAGCAGCAGCACGGCGGACAACGCCGCCGTGGTCGAGGGCACCGTCCGCGGCTACCGCGACGCGGGACTCGCAGTGGGCTACTACTCGGTCCGCTCGCTGTGGACCCGCGTCCTCGGCGCTCACACGACCGGGGGCGCCCCCGAGTGGCGTGCGGCCGGCGAGACCTCGATGGCCACCGCCCTCGCCCGGTGTGCCCCCTCCTGGTCGTACGCCGGAGGTCCCGGTGTCCTCGCCCAGTGGGTCGAGGACGGGCGTGACCGCAACGTCACGTGCCCGGGGCAGGGCGGCCACCTCGGCCGCTGGTTCACGCGGCTGGAACCGTGACCGGCGGGCGACCTGTCATGGTGCGTGTCAGTGCCGGCAACTAGGGTTCGGGACGTGGAAGCACCTCTCGCGCTCTACCGGCGCTACCGGCCCGAGACGTTCGCCGAGGTCATCGGCCAGGACCACGTCACCGAGCCGCTGCGTGCTGCCCTCGCCAACAACCGCGTCAACCACGCCTACCTCTTCTCGGGCCCGCGTGGCTGCGGCAAGACGACGTCGGCGCGCATCCTCGCCCGGGCGCTCAACTGCGAGAAGGCCCCGATCTCCGACCCGTGCGGTGAGTGCGAGTCGTGCCGTGACCTCGCACGCGGTGGGCCGGGCTCGATCGACGTCATCGAGATCGACGCTGCCTCGCACGGTGGCGTCGACGACGCCCGCGACCTGCGCGAGAAGGCGTTCTTCGCCCCGGTGAAGAGCCGCTACAAGATCTACATCATCGACGAGGCCCACATGGTCACGACGCAGGGCTTCAACGCCCTGCTCAAGCTCGTCGAGGAGCCCCCGCCGCACCTGCGCTTCGTCTTCGCGACGACCGAGCCGGAGAAGGTCCTCCCGACCATCCGCTCGCGCACGCACCACTACCCCTTCCGGCTGATCCCGCCCAGGCTGCTCAGCGGCTACCTCGGCCAGCTCTGTGAGGCCGAAGGGGTGGCGATCGAGCCCGCGGCGCTGCCGCTCGTGGTGCGCGCGGGTGGTGGCTCGGCGCGCGACACCCTGTCCGTCCTCGACCAGCTCCTCGGAGGAGCCGGGCCCGCGGGCGTGACCTACGACCTCGCAGCCGGCCTGCTCGGCTACACGCCGGACTCGCTGCTGGACGAGGTCGTCGACGCCTTCGCGGCCCGCGACGGCTCGGGGGTCTTCGGCGTCGTCGACAAGGTCATCGAGACCGGTCAGGACCCGCGCCGGTTCACCGAGGACCTGCTGCGCCGGCTGCGTGACCTGGTGATCGTGGCGGCCGTGCCCGATGCCCCCGCGACCGGCCTGATCGACGTCGCGGAGGACGCGGGGGAGCGCCTCGTGGCGCAGGCCCAGCGGTTCGGCGCGATCGAGCTCTCGCGTGCCGCGGACCTGGTCGCCAAGGGCCTCACCGAGATGCGGGGGGCCACGGCTCCGCGCCTCCTCCTCGAGCTGATCTGCGCCCGCGTCCTGCTGCCCGGTGCCGACGACACCTCCGACGGCGTCCTCGCCCGCCTCGACCGGCTCGAGCGCCGTGCGTCGATGACGGGTGTGGCGTCGCCGGCAGCGGTCCCCTCGTCGGTCCCCGCATCGGGTGCCGCGGACGCGCCGTCGGGCGCGACGCGTGCCGCCGTCGCCGAGGCCGGTCATGCGGTCGCCGATGCCGGCGCTGCCGTCGCCCAGCGCGGCGTCGGCGCAGCCCAGTCGGGCCTCGCCGCCGCGCGGGCCGCTGCCCGGTCGGTCGCCGGGTCCGTGCCGGGTTCCGCGCGCCCGCAGGCCCAGGCGCCTGCGCCGGTCCCTGCTGCTCCGGCTGCGCCTGCCCCGGCTGCGCCTGCCCCGGCTGCCGTCACACCGAGTGCCCCCGCCGCCCCCGCCGTGGAAGGGCACGGGTGGGATGCCGTGCGTCCCGGCTCCGGCGGCGCACGCCCTGCCGAGCAGGCCACACCCCCGGCAGTCCCGGCAGTCCCGGCAGTCCCGGTGGCCCCGGCGGCTCCGGCGGCTCCGGCGGCTCCGCCTGTCGCGGTCGCCGCGCCGCAGCCCTCGGCGCCTGCCGCCCCGTCGTCGGCCGCAGCTCCGCCGGCGGCCGCTGCCCCGGCGGCCGCTGCCCCGGCGGCCGCTGCCCCGCCCGCGTCGTCCGGCACCCGCTTCGGCCTCCCGGACGTGCGCCGCCTCTGGCCCGACATGGTCGACCAGATCAAGGGCATGCGCCGGCTCACGTGGATGCTGCTCACCAACAACGCGCAGGTGGTCTCCGTCGACGACACGACGCTCACGCTGGGCTTCGACAGTGCGGGCGCGCGCGACAGCTTCGCCCGCGGCGACCACGCCGACCTGGTCAGCAAGGCCGGCGTCAAGGTCGTCGGTCACGCCTGGCGGGTCGAGGCGATCGTGTCGCAGGGTGGTCCGACGGCCTCCGTGAGTGCGGCGCCCGTCCAGGGCGTCCCCGAGCCGCCGATGGGCGACGAGCCCGACGACGACGCCGGCGAGGACCGCCGTGCCCTTTCCGCAGAGCAGGCCGCGGGGTCCGTGGCGGCGGGCGAGCGTCCGACGGCCCACGTCGCGCGTGAGGCGCTGCGGCAGGCAGCCACCGAGCCCGGGCAGCAGCCGCAGCGACCCGACCCGTTCGCCGCCGACGCCGAGGCACACCCCGACGACCCGGACGTCGAGTCCGTCGGGCTCAGCGGCGCCGAGCTGCTCCAGCGCGAGCTGGGCGCCACCATCATCGACGAGATCCGCCACGACGGCTGAGGGAGAACACAGACATGACGCAGAACCCGTTCGGGGGCGAGGGCGGCTTCGACATGGCCGCCCTGCTCCAGCAGGCACAGCAGATGAAGGACGACCTCGCGGTCGCCCAGGAGGCGCTGGCCAACACCCGGTTCGAGGGCACGGTTGCAGGAGGTGCCGTGACGGCGACCGTCAACGGCCACGGCGAGCTGCTCGGCGTCCAGGTCAAGGCGGGTGAGTTCGACGGCTCCAACCCCGACGAGCTGGCCGACCTCGGCGACATGATCGTCGCGGCGTACCGCGATGCGAAGGCGAAGGCCGACGCCACGTCCGAGGAGTCGATCGGCATGATCACCGGCGGCCTGAGCCGCGGCATCCCGGGCATGGCCTGAGGACACACCGGACTTGTACGAAGGCATCGTCCAGGACCTCATCGACGAGCTCGGCCGCCTGCCGGGCGTCGGTCCGAAGAGCGCCCAGCGCATCGCGTTCCACCTCCTCCAGGCCGAGCCCGAGGACGTACGCCGGCTGGCCGAGGTCCTCATCCAGGTCAAGCAGCGCGTGAAGTTCTGCAGCATCTGCTTCAACGTCTCCGAGGAGGAGCAGTGCCGGATCTGCCGCGACCCGCGGCGTGACCCGAGCGTCATCTGCGTCGTCGAGGAGTACAAGGACGTCGCCGCGATCGAGCGCACGCGTGAGTTCAAGGGCCGGTACCACGTGCTCGGCGGCGCGATCAGCCCCATCGACGGCATCGGGCCCGACCAGCTGCGGATCCGCGAGCTGCTGATGCGGCTGGCCGACGGCACCGTCCAGGAGGTCATCCTGGCGACCGACCCGAACCTCGAGGGCGAGGCCACCGCGACGTTCCTCACCCGCAACCTGAAGCCGTTGGGGTTGCGCGTGACCCGACTTGCCAGTGGACTACCTGTGGGCGGCGACCTCGAGTACGCCGACGAAGTGACCCTGGGACGTGCATTCGCTGGACGGAGGTCCGCAGATGGCTGACAAGCACCTCACACCGCTCGACGCCGAGCACGGTGAGTTCGCCGCGCAGATCGCCGATCAGGTCGAGAGCTTCCTGATCGCGCTCAACGCGATCGCCCGCGAGGAGTCCGCCGGTGTCGCCGTGCCGATGCTGCTGCTGGAGGTCTCGCAGATCCTGCTCGCGGGCGCCCGCCTCGGCGCCCAGCAGGACTTCGCGCCGGTCCAGGAGTTCCAGCCGGACGTCGGTCCGGACCCCGAGGGCATCGACGACCTGCGCATCTCGCTGGCCAAGCTGCTCGACAACCTCGACACCTACAGCTTCGTCTTCGACCCGTACCTGCCCGAGGTGGTCGAGAGCCAGCTCTCCGACGACATGGTCAGCATCGCGGCGGACCTCGACAACGGGCTGCGGCACTACCGCAGCGGCAACGTCGCCGAGGCGCTGTGGTGGTGGCAGTTCTCCTACGTCTCGAGCTGGGGCAACCTCGCGGGTGCGGCGCTCAACGCGCTGCTCGCGGTGATCACGCACGATCGCCTGGACGCGGAGTTCACCGGTGAGGACGAGGAGATCGCGGCTGCCGAGGAGCTCCTCTCCGACTGAGGCGCCCGCCGTCCTGCGTGACTGAGATATCAGGCGGGGCCGTGACCCGCCGCCGGTAGACTCACGGCCTGTGGGCCGCGCTGCAGCGCGCCCGGGATTCGTCCAGCAGTGGAGTGAGGGAACAACCGTGGGCATTGTCGTGCAGAAGTACGGCGGCTCCTCCGTGGCCGACGCGGCCGGCGTCAAGCGGGTCGCACAGCGCATCATCGCGACCAAGAAGGCCGGTCACGACGTCGTCGTGGTCGTCTCCGCGATGGGTGACACGACCGACGAGCTGATCGACCTCGCCAACGAGGTCACGCCGCTCCCGCCCGCCCGAGAGCTGGACATGCTGCTGACCGCCGGCGAG
Organism: Nocardioides jiangxiensis; assembly: GCF_030580915.1. Lineage (NCBI taxonomy): Bacteria > Bacillati > Actinomycetota > Actinomycetes > Propionibacteriales > Nocardioidaceae > Nocardioides > Nocardioides jiangxiensis. The sequence continues at coordinate 1,269,565 of NZ_JAUQTA010000001.1, read as the reverse complement.
CGGATCTCGATGGCCGTCCTGGCGATGGCGATCCAGAGCCTCGGCTTCGACGCGCGCTCGTTCACCGGCTCGCAGGCCGGCGTGATCACCGACGCCGAGCACGGCCGGGCGAAGATCATCGACGTCACCCCGGGCCGGATCCAGGCCGCCATCGGCGAGGGCGCGATCGCGATCGTCGCCGGCTTCCAGGGCGTCTCCCAGACCACCAAGGACATCACCACGCTGGGCCGCGGCGGCTCCGACACGACCGCCGTCGCGCTCGCGGTGGCGCTGCAGGCCGACGTCTGCGAGATCTACTCCGACGTGGACGGCATCTTCACCGCCGACCCCCGCATCGAGCCCCGGGCCCGCAAGGTCCCGCGGATCTCCTACGAGGAGACGCTCGAGATGGCTGCGCAGGGCGCCAAGATCCTGCACCTGCGGTGCGTCGAGTACGCCCGCCGCTACGACATGCCGATCCACGTGCGCTCGTCCTTCTCGGACAAGGAAGGCACCTGGGTCGTGAAGGCTGAAGACGTCAACAAGGACGGAAACATGGAAGCTGCCATCATCACCGGCGTTGCGCACGACCGCAGCCAGGCCAAGATCACCGTGGTCGGCGTGCCGGACAAGGTCGGCGAGGCCGCCGCGATCTTCCGCGCCGTCGCCGAGGCCCAGACGAACATCGACATGATCGTCCAGAACGTCTCCGCGGCCGCGACGGGTCGCACGGACATCTCCTTCACGCTCCCGCGCGCCGAGGGCCAGGCCGCCATGGCCGCGCTCTCCAAGCTCCAGGGCGAGGTCGGCTACGAGCGCCTGCAGTACGACGACTCGGTCGGCAAGGTCTCCGTCGTCGGCGCCGGCATGAGCACCGCTCCCGGCATCACCGCGACGTTCTTCGCGGCCCTGGCCGACGCGGGCGTCAACATCGAGATGATCTCCACCTCGGAGATCCGCGTCTCGGTCGTCGTCGCCGAGTCCCAGGTCGAGGCCGCCGTCAACGCCGCCCACGCGGCGTACAACCTCGGCTCGGACGAGATCGAGGCCGTCGTCTACGGAGGTACCGGCCGATGAGCCCCCGTCCCGTCAACATCGGCGTCGTCGGCGCGACCGGCCAGGTCGGTGTCGCGATGCGCCAGATCCTGCTCGAGCGCGACTTCCCCGTGGAGAACGTCCGTTTCTTCGCCTCGGCGCGCTCCGCGGGCAAGGAGATCCCCTTCGGTGACCGCACGGTCGTCGTCGAGGACCTCGAGACCGCCGACCCGACCGGTCTCGACATCGCCCTCTTCTCGGCCGGTGGTGCGACCTCCAAGGCCCACGCCCAGCGCTTTGTCGACGCCGGTGTCATCGTCGTCGACAACTCCTCGGCGTTCCGCAAGATCGACGAGATCCCGCTGGTCGTCGCCGAGGTCAACGCCGAAGCCATGGCGCCGGTGATCGAGGCCCGCCGCGGCATCATCGCCAACCCCAACTGCACCACGATGGCGGCCATGCCGGTGCTCAAGCCGCTGCACGACGAGGCCGGCCTGACCCGCCTCATCGTGTCGTCGTACCAGGCCGTCTCGGGCTCCGGCGTCGCCGGTGTCTCCGAGCTGGCCAACGGCGTCGCCGCCGCCGGCGACAAGGCCACCGAGCTCGCGTACGACGGGTCGGCTGTCGACTTCGGCGAGCCGGGCGTCTACAAGAAGAACATCGCCTACAACGTCATCCCGTTCGCGGGCGGCCTCGTCGACGACGGCCTCAACGAGACCGACGAGGAGCAGAAGCTCCGCAACGAGTCGCGCAAGATCCTCGGCATCCCGGAGCTGCGCGTCTCGGGCCTCTGCGTGCGCGTCCCGGTCTTCACGGGCCACTCGCTCGCGGTCAACGCCGAGTTCGCCTCCGCGATGACCCCGGCCCGTGCCGCCGAGCTGCTCAAGGACGCCCCGGGCGTCGAGCTCGTCGACATCCCGAACCCGCTCGAGGCGGCCGGCAAGGACCCCTCGTACGTCGGTCGTCTGCGCCAGGACCCGGGCGTCGACGGCGACCGTGGCCTCGCGCTGTTCATCTCCAACGACAACCTGCGCAAGGGCGCCGCACTCAACACGGTGCAGCTCGCGGAGATCATCGCCGCGCAGATCTGACGCCGCGGCCCCGGCGCCCACCGCGCCGAGACGGGGCTTGTGCCGCAACGAGACGGGCCTCGTGCCGTGGACTTCCACGGCACGAGGCCCGTCTCGGCGTTGCGGGGGACTACGGGATGCGGCCCCACTCGTCGGAGGACTGCCGGGTCACCCACTGGGCGAGGACGTAGCAGCCTGCGGCGAGCGGCGGGATGACCAGCACCATCCACCAGTTGAAGATCCAGCTCGTCAGCACGAGCAGGGTGAGCATCGACAGCAGGCCGACGGCGAGCAGGCTGGTGCTCGGCGCCTGCGGCACCTGCAGCAGGCGGAGGATGCCGATCCCGGCGAAGACGAGCACGACCAGGATCGCCACCAGGACGAGGAAGCCCGGTCCGCCACACGAGCTGGTGTCGCGGATCGCCTTGCAGCCCTGGAGGCCGAGCCAGGTGCACGCGCAGGCGAGCAGCCCGACGATCAGGCCCGTGAGCGCGGCTGCCTTGACCGGGTCGAGGTGCGGCACCGGGATCCGTGGTGCGTGGTCCTTGGGCGGCTTCGGGACCGGCGACGGCTTGGGAGTCTTGGCCCGGGCCGGCTTCGGCTGCTTCGCGGGCCGGGCGTCGAGCCGTTCCTCGACGTACATCGGGCGCTCGGACTCGACAGCGCTCGCCTGAGCGTCGTACGCCGGGGCCGAAGGCGTGTACGGCGCGGCCGGGGGCTGTGCCGGTGCGGGTGGCGCGACCGGCGGGAGGACCTGGGTGTGCTCGACCGCAGCCTCGGCCGGAGGGGCGGCAGGAGCCGGGCTGGGTGCCGGCGCGGGCTGGGGCTCAGCCGGGGTGGCCGGAGCGCTGGCCCTCTGTCCGAACGTGAACGGTGCGGGGGTCGCCGGGGCGGCCGGAGCGGGGGCGGCCGGAGCGGGGGCGGCCGGAGCGGGGGCGGCCGGAGCCGGGGCAGCGGCGGCCGGAGCAGCAGGCGTCGGCGCCGCCGGTGCGGGAGCAGCAGGCGCGGGTGAGGGTGCAGGGGAGGTCGGCGGTGCGAACCGCGAACCGGTGTCGCCGGCAGGCCCCTGCGGGGCCGTCGGCACAGCCTCGGCCACGGGCGCCGTTGGAGCGACTGGCGGAGCAACGGGCGGCGCGACCGCTGCCGGCGCCTCCTCGGCCGCGTCGGGTGCGGGCGGGGCGGCCTCCCCGGCCGTCGGCTCCGCGGTCTCCGTGCTCGAGGCGGCGTCACGCTCCTTGCGCTTGCGGCGCAGTCCGAAGGAGGGGAGCTCGAGATTCACCTCGAGCGGCTTGCCCCCGTCATCTCCCAGTCCAGGCTTCTCTCCCATGCCCGCGAGTCTGCCAGATCACACCGTTCCGGCAGGATGTTCGGCATGACATCGCCGTTCCGTTGTTCCGCTGCGGCACTCCGCCTGCCCATGGCAGGCACAGCGGCCACCGACGCAGGCTTCCTGCTGGTCGAGCACCCGGGGCCTTGGGGCAACAAGGCACTCGCGGAGAGCCGCCTGGTCCCCGATGAGGCGCGGGCCGCGCTCGCCGCGGCGACGTCCGCGCTCGGGATCCGCGTGCAGCTCATCCGCCGCCCGGGCGAGCGCGGCGCGCCGGACGCGGCGTTCAGGGTCTTCCTCGCCCACCCGGCCTCGGGTCGCCTCGACGTGCAGCAGCTCGACGACCGGGCGGCGCTCGCCGATCTCGACCTGGCCCTCGACGTCCGCGGCGCCGGCTGGCAGCCGTACGACGGGTCGCTGCTGCTGGTCTGCACCAACGGCCGCCGTGACGTGTGCTGTGCCGAGTTCGGGCGCCCGGTCGCCCAGGCCGCGGCCGCCGCCCTGCCCGAGGAGACCTGGGAGACCACGCACCTCGGTGGTCACCGGTTCGCTGTCGCGGTGCTGACCCTGCCCGACGGCATGTCCTACGGGCGGGTCGACCCGGAGGCGGCGCTGCGGATCGGCGAGGCGGCGCGCGCCGGAGCGGTGGTGCCGGCGCACCTGAGGGGCCGCACGTCGTACCCGCCGCACGTGCAGGCTGCCGAGGTGGCTCTGTACGAGCAGCTCGGCGTGACTGCAGCTGACGCGTTCGTGCTCACGGGGGACACCACGGCCGGGGGCCAGGGCGTCGTGACGTTCCGTGCGGGGGACGGTGAGCACGTGGTCGACGTGCGGGCCCGGGAGGAGGTGCCCGCGCGGCAGAGCTGTGCGGACCTCACCACGAAGCCGTCGACGACGTGGCGCGCGTCGGTCAGAGCTCCGGCCGGTAGCGACTGAGGACCTCGGTGAACCTCCGCGACGGCACCATGGTCCCGTCGAGCGCGAACGTCGTGCCGTCCGGGTTGCGCAGGAACACCCGCCAGTTGCTGCGTCCCGGCTTTCCCCGGACGTGGTCGACGGGGGAGTAGGGACTGGACAGGTCCCACGCGTAGCGGCGGCCGGCCTGCCGGACCTCGAGGTGGGGTCCCCGGAGCGAGACGTAGGTCGGCACGGTGACCACGCGCAGGAACCACAGCCCGGCGCTCAGCGCGCCGAGGATCAGGGCCAGACCGCCGAGGGTCGCGTCGTGCGCGGTCCAGGCCGCCCACCCGGTGAGGGCCGCCGCGGGGAACGCGAGGACCAGCGCGGCACCTGCGAGCCGCTTCGCGGTCCTGCGTGGCCGGGTCTCGATCTGCTCGAGCGGTGCTGCGGGGGCAGCGGGCGGGGCCTCGGCCCGGGGCTCACGCGCAGGCGTGGCCACGGGGGCGGGGGCGCCCCGGTCCGCCGTCCGGCGTCCCGACCGTCGCCCCGGCGCGCGCGTGGCGGGCGCTGCTGGCGCCGCGACCGGCGCGGGCTGCGTCGCCGGTCCTCCCTGCAGTGCCGCGAGCACGTCCATCCCTGCCCGGGCATGGTTCACCTGGTTGTCCATCGGGCCTCCCCTCCCTGCTGACACTGTACGTCCGAAACGTGGAGACCGGGGTCGCTGTGCGACGATGGCCCGGCATCTGACCCGAGATCTGGAGCAGCCAGCGTGGATGAAGAGAACGACAGCCCGGTCGTCAACGGGCTGGTGGCACTGATCGCCGTCGCCCTCGTCATCGGACTGCTCGCGGCGATCATCGCGATGCTCGGCACCCGCCTGGTCGGGCTGACGGGGGACAGCGGGGCCTCCTCGGACGGTGTCGCTGCGGGAGACTCGCTCTCCCTCCCGCCGCTGGAGCCCACCGAGCTCGACTCGGGTCTGCTGATCACCCTCGCGCCCACCCAGACCGCGACCACGTCGTCGAGCGCCCCGCTCGGCATCGGCGAGTCCGCGACGCCGTCAGCGGCCGCGAGCGACAGCGCCTCGGCAACCCCCGACAGCAAGCGGGGCATCCTGCTGCAGGCCAGCGACAGCACGGTCACGACCGGCGACGACCTCATGCTCAGTGGCACCTACAAGGGAGGCGAGGGCGCGGTCCTCGGCATCTGGTACGACTACGGCCAGGGCTGGCAGGCCTTCAACCTGAGCACCAACGTCTACGGCGGCGTCTTCCAGGCCTTCGTCTCCACGTACAAGACCGGCACCGTCCAGTGGCAGGTGCGCGATCCCGAGACCGACACCCGCTCCAACATCGTCACCGTGCACTACGAGGACTGACCCGTCGTCCACGCCTGCAGCGCCCCTCCGGAGCCGTCCGGAGGGGCGCTTCGGGTATCCGGGAAAAAGACTTCCGGAACGGGAATCAAGGTCGCGCTACCTGCGTTCATCCGTACGAACAAAGTTGAGTTGATAACGCTCAACTTGTTTGCCAGACTGACGCGACGGCGGCAGGATGGCCGCAATCCCCGAAACTTTCCCGGACCGGCCCCGGTCCCGGGTCCACACCACACACGGAGGGAACCAACATGGCCCGCGCAGTCGGCATTGACCTCGGCACGACGAACTCCGTCGTCGCCGTCCTCGAGGGTGGCGAGCCCACCGTCATCGCGAACGCCGAGGGCGCTCGTACCACCCCGTCCATCGTCGCGTTCGCCAAGAACGGCGAGGTCCTCGTCGGCGAGGTCGCCAAGCGCCAGGCGGTCACCAACGTCGACCGCACCATCCGCTCGGTCAAGCGCCACATGGGCGAGAACTGGACCGTCGAGATCGACGACAAGTCCTTCAACCCCCAGCAGATCAGCGCCTTCATCCTGCAGAAGCTGAAGCGTGACGCCGAGGCGTACCTGGGCGAGCCGGTGACCGACGCGGTCATCACCGTCCCGGCGTACTTCTCCGACGCGCAGCGCCAGGCGACCAAGGAGGCCGGCGAGATCGCGGGCCTCAACGTCGCGCGCATCGTCAACGAGCCGACCGCGGCCGCACTGGCCTACGGCCTCGACAAGGGCGACGACCAGACGATCCTCGTCTTCGACCTCGGCGGCGGCACGTTCGACGTCTCCCTGCTCGAGATCGGCGAGGGTGTCGTCGAGGTCAAGGCGACCTCCGGTGACAACCACCTCGGTGGCGACGACTGGGACAACCGCATCGTCGAGTGGATGGTCGACAAGTTCAAGGCCGCTCACGGCGTCGACCTCTCGGCCGACAAGATGGCCAAGCAGCGCCTCCAGGAGGCCGCGGAGAAGGCGAAGATCGAGCTCTCCTCCTCGTCCGAGTCGCAGATCCACCTGCCGTACATCACGGTCGGTGCCGACGGCCCGCTCCACTTCGAGGAGAAGCTCACCCGCGCCGAGTTCCAGAAGATCACCGCGGACCTCCTCGAGCGGACCAAGGTGCCGTTCCAGAACGTCCTGAAGGACGCGGGCGTCCCGGTCTCCGAGATCGACCACGTGGTCCTCGTCGGCGGTTCGACCCGCATGCCCGCGGTCAGCGACGTCGTCCGCGACCTGCTCGGTGGCAAGGAACCCAACAAGGGCGTCAACCCGGACGAGGTCGTCGCCGTCGGTGCCGCCCTCCAGGCCGGCGTCCTCAAGGGCGAGGTCAAGGATGTGCTGCTCCTCGACGTCACCCCGCTCTCGCTCGGCATCGAGACGAAGGGTGGCGTCATGACCACCCTCATCGAGCGCAACACCACGATCCCGACCAAGCGCTCGGAGATCTTCACCACCGCCGACGACAACCAGCCGTCGGTCGAGATCAAGGTCGCCCAGGGCGAGCGCCAGATGTGGGCGCAGAACCAGCCGCTCGGCAACTTCGAGCTCACGGGCCTGCCGCCGGCGCCGCGTGGCGTCCCGAAGATCGAGGTCACCTTCGACATCGACGCCAACGGCATCGTCCACGTCTCCGCCAAGGACCACGCGTCCGGCCGCGAGCAGTCGATGACCATCTCCGGTGGCTCGGCGCTGAGCAAGGACGAGATCGACCGCATGGTCCGTGAGGCCGAGCAGTACGCGGAGGAGGACGCCAAGCGTCGCGAGGCCGTCGAGGTCCGCAACCAGGCCGACACCCTCGTCTACTCGACGGAGAAGTTCCTCTCCGAGAACGGCGAGAAGGTCCCGGACGAGGTCAAGACCGAGGTCCAGGCCGACGTCGACGCCCTCAAGGCCATCCTCGCCAACGAGGCCGCGACCGCCGAGGAGCTCACCGCCGGTGTGACCAAGCTCGGGGAGTCCTCGCAGAAGATGGGCGCCGCGATGTACGCCGCCGCCGAGGCCGACCAGGCCGCTGCCGGTGGCGCCAGCGAGGCGACCGGCGACGCCGACGACGACGTCGTCGAGGCCGAGATCATCGACGAGGACGAGTCCAAGTGACCGAGACCCCGTTCAACCCCGAGGGGGAGCCGCAGGAGACTGCGGCTCCCTCCCCGGAGGGCGACGCCCTCGCCGCCGAGGCAGGGGCGGCGGCCGCGCCGCACGGCTTCGGTGACGAGGCGGCGGAGATGGCCAACGAGACCGAGGTCGAGGTCCCCGTGGACCAGGCCGAGGCCGACGAGCTGACGGTCGCACGGATGGCCCTGGAGGAGCGCACGCTCGACCTCCAGCGTCTGCAGGCGGAGTACGTCAACTACAAGAAGCGGGTCGACCGCGACCGCGAGGTCGTCGCCGAGAACGCCCGGTTCAAGGTGCTCAGCCCGATCATCGACGTGCTCGACACGATCGACCGGGCGCGTGAGCACGGCGAGCTCGAGGGTGGCTTCAAGGCGGTCGCCGACCAGCTCGAGCGGGTCGTCAGCAACCTGGGCCTGACCCGGTTCGGCGCTCCGGGCGACCCGTTCGACCCGCAGCTCCACGAGGCGCTGACGCACCTCGGCACCGACGCTGCGGTGGACGTCACGACGTGCCAGCACGTCGCCAAGACCGGTTACAAGATCGGGGATCGCGTCGTTCGCGCGGCGCAGGTCCTCGTCGTGGACCCGGTTGAGTAAGAACCAGAAGAAGCAGGGAAGGGAGGTGCGCGCATGAGCGCGAAGGCTGACTGGGCGTCGAAGGACTTCTACGCCGAGCTGGGCGTGAAGAAGGACGCAACGCAGGACGAGATCAAGAAGGCTTACCGCAAGCTGGCGCGCGCCAACCACCCCGACTCCAACCCCGGCGACACGGCCAAGCACGAGAAGTTCAAGACCGTGGCCGAGGCGTACGACGTCGTCGGTGACCCCGAGAAGCGCAAGGAGTACGACGAGTTCCGCTCCATGCCGGCCGGGTTCTCCGGTGGCGGCTTCCCGGGTGGCGGCTTCCCCGGGGGCTACTCCGCGGGCGGCTTCGACCTGAACGACCTGCTGCGTGACCGCACCGGCGGCGGTGGCGGCTTCGGCGACATGTTCGGCGACCTCTTCGGGGGCGGCGGGCGTGCGCGCCAGCAGCCGCGGCCGCGCAAGGGGGCGGACGCCGAGACCTCGGCGACCATCTCCTTCACGGACGCGCTCGAGGGCGTGACGATCTCGTTGCGCCTGGCCAGCGACGGTGCCTGCGCCACCTGCCACGGCACCGGCGGCAAGCCGGGCACGCGACCGCACGTCTGCCCCACCTGCGAGGGCACGGGCTACGTCGCGGTCAGCGCCGGTGGCGGCTTCTCGATGAACGAGACCTGCCCGACGTGCCACGGCAGCCGGATGGCGTACGACGAGGCCTGCCCCGTCTGCCACGGCTCCGGTCGCGGCACGTCCTCGCGCACGATCCAGGCCCGCATCCCTGCCGGGGTGAGGGACGGCCAGCGGATCCGGCTGCGTGGCAAGGGCTCGCCGGGCGACAACGGCGGCCCCGCCGGTGACCTGTATGTCACCGTCAAGGTCCGCCCGCACGCGATCTTCGGCCGCAAGGACGACAACCTGACGCTCGAGGTCCCGGTGGGCTTCGACGAGGCCGCGCTCGGCGCCGAGATCAAGGTGCCCACACTCGGGGGCGCACCGGTGACCCTCCGGCTGCCGGCCGGCACGCCCAACGGACGCACCTTCCGCGTGCGTGGCAAGGGCGTCAAGAAGGCCGACGGCACGCAGGGTGACCTGCTCGTCACGGTCGAGGTCCACGTGCCCGCGGTGCTCGACGCGGCTGCGCGGGAGGCGATCGAGGCCTATCGTGCAGCGACGAGTGACAAGCCGCTGCGCACGAGGCTCTTCGAGGAGGCGTGACCCCGATGGCAGAGTCCGGCCGCAACGGTGGGGCGGGTCGTCCTGCGCACGACGCGGCGGTCTACGTCATCAGCGTCGCCGCGGAGCTCACCGGCCTGCACCCGCAGACCCTGCGCACCTGGGAGCGGCTCGGGCTCGTGACGCCGGGCCGCACCGGTGGCGGTGGCCGCCGCTACTCCGCTCGCGACATCGACCTGCTGCGCCAGATCGCCGAGCTCACGTCCTCCGGGATCGGCCTCGAGGGTGTGCGACGGATCCTCGAGCTCGAGGACCGCGCCGCGGCGCTGGCCCAGCGCAACGCCGAGCTGCAGGCGGAGCTCGACCAGGCACGGGAGGCGCTGCGCCAGGTGCTCAACCGTGCGTCGGCCAGTCCGGCTCCACCGGTCGCCGCGGCACCGGGCCGGCTGCCGATCCTGCGGCCGGACACCTCGTCGTCCGTCGTCGTCTGGCGCCGTGACCGCGGCTGACCCGGCGCGCCGGGTCAGGGCGTGGCGCCTGCCGTCGCGATGTGCTGCGGGATGACGCAGCCCTGGTCGCTGTCGGGGCACGAGGTGACGCTGCGGACCCAGTGGTCCACGACGTCGGTGAGGTCCTTGCCCCGGGCGGGCGGCGCGTAGGCGACCACGTCGAAGCCGGCCCACCACGTCGTGTGGTGCTTCTCCAGGGCCGGGTCGGTGAAGACCTTCGGGTGCGAGCGGATCCACTGGTCGGAGTCGACCGGCGTCTGGAACCAGATCATGTAGATCGCCCCGTGGGCGGCGACGGCCGCCGGGTCGTCGGCGTTCGTGAGGACACCCATGACGCGGAAGTCGCGCGGGTCCGGGACCGTCACCGTGCGGGCGAGCTGCCGCTGGAACGCGACGCCGTGCAGCCACGAGCCGTCACCGCGACCGGGCCGCCAGTCCTGCCGCACGCTGATCCCGAGGTCCTCGCCCGCCTGCTTCTCCAGGCGCCGCGCCCACTCGTCGGGGACGGTGCTCGGCGGCAGCTGCCGGTGCACGATCCGCACGCCGGCGTACGGGTCCTCCCCGGCCTCGAGGCCGACCCTCAGGTGCTTGGTCACCCAGCCGTAGGCGAAGGGCGCCGCCACTGCGGCGGCGAGGAGACCGAGGACGGCGAGCAGGACCTTCATGCGGACAGACACGTCGGCCATCCTGACGGAACCGCCGCCGCCCTCGTGTCGTCCGATCGGTCAGTTCTGCGCGACGAGGCGTGCCGGGTTGGGGACCGTGCCGAACCGGCTGAGCGGCTGGATCCGGAGGTTGAGGACGCCGCCGACATCGGCCTTCTTCACGAAGCCGTAGGTCCGGCTGTCGTCGGAGCCGCCCCAGTTGTCGCCCAGCAGCCAGTAGGAGTCGGCCGGGACGACGACCTCTGTCGGCGCCGTTCCCGCCGTGCCGTCGGCGTTGCAGCACGGCGCGATGCGGTCGCCGACCTGCTCGGTCCAGCGCGGGTTCTCCACGACGTACGTCGTGTCGCTCCCTGCCGGCGTGACCGTCACGACCGGCTCTCCCTTCGCGAAGGTGACGGCCACGGTGTCGCCCGGAAGGCCGACGATCCGCTTCACCACCGGGGTCTTCGCGACGCCGACCTGCGCCTCGACGAGATCGAACCGCCGGGGGTCGCCGCGCTTCCAGAACTGGACCAGCAGCCGGTCACCCTGGTGGACCGTGGGTTCCATCGAGTGCCCCTTGACGTGCACGGAGAAGGCGAGCGCGGCGATGATCGTCAACAGGGCAAGGAGAAACGCGACGAGTGCGGTCCAGCCGACCACGTGTCCGGCTGATCCGCGCTCGGTGCGCAGGGGTGGCTCCATCGGTTGTGCTCCTCGGTCGCAGACGAAAGTCGGGGGTCCCGGTGCGACCTAGGTCACTTGGACGCTTCAGGAACTGTGGCGTACGTTACCCAGAAGCAGCCGAGGTCCGATTCGTCTGGGGAGAGACGAATGCGAGGACCCGGCCGGGTAGGGAGCCCGGTCGACACCAACGGCTTCGGGAGGAAATCGCGACCGCGTGTGCGGCTGCTGCCACCTGTCCGCGCGAGTGCGCGGGCGGGCATGTTCCTGGGAGGGAAACATGAAGGAAAAGGGTATGGGCCGCGTGCGGCTCGGCCGGTTCGCTGCTGTCACGGTGCCCGCCACCGTGGTGTCGGTCGGCCTGGGTGTCGCGATGCTCCAGGGCGCGGTCTCCGCGTCGCTGAGCTCGACGAACCCGTTCAAGGTCACCGCGGCGTCCGGCAGTGGCTCGGGCGTGGAGCTCTCGCTCCGTGCGGCCCAGGCCGCGGCGTCGCAGACGGACAGCACGGCTGCTGACAAGCAGTCGGCTTTCGTCACGCTGACCAACGGCACGGTCAACCAGGTGTGTCTCGCGGCGAACCAGCCGACGGGCCTGCCGATCATTCCGAACATCGGGCTGAAGATCCAGCTCCCGGGTTCGGTCGCGCTGGGCAACTCCGTGGACCTCAACGCCCAGGGCGTCACCACCGACGCGACGCTGAAGAACGTCAGCGTCGGTGTCGCGCAGCAGGAGCTCAACCACCAGTCGACGGTCACGCAGGGTGCCAACCTGGGTGGCTTCGGTATCGAGTCCGGCCAGTCGGCCGGCGGCGCGGTGGGCGACACCAGCAACGTCGCGCTCAACAACGTCAACGCCGACGTCTTCCAGGTCAACCTGGCGTCCATCGGCCTGACCGGCGTGACCCTCACGCCGACCACCGGTACGGCGACCTGCTGATCCGGACCTGACCGCGTCGGCGCCGGGGCTTCCACTGACCCCCTTTCGCCCCGGCGCCGGCGTGGTCGCCATCCGTCCCCGGGAGGGGGACACGTCCTTGGGAGGGGACACCATGAACCAGACCCGACCCTCGCGGATCGCGGCGCTCCGGCACGCGACCTACCGCTACCTCAAGACCCGCCCGACGGCGGGCAGCCTGGTCCTCGCGGCCGGTGCCTACTTCGTGCTGCGCCCGGTGGTGGACAGCACCTTCCAGTTCCTCGCGTACCTCGGCACCGGCGGAGCCCAGATCTACATCCTCGGCGGCGGCATGCTCGCGGCCGCGCTGGTGTCGTTCTTCATGCCGGCCCAGCGCCACTTCCCGGCCCTGATGGCGATGGCCTTCTCGATCGCCTCGCTGCCGCTGGCCAACCTCGGCGGGTGGCTGATCGGCATGATCCTCGGCATCGCGGGCAGCGGCATGATCTTCGCCTGGACGCCGTACTCGGAGACGCAGCTGGCGAAGATCGAGGAGAAGCGCCAACGTCGCCTCGAGCGCCGGCAGGGCAAGCAGGCCAAGGACCCGGTCGCGGCATGAAGCGCAAGACGATCCGGATGCGCCTGGCCGAGGCCGTACGCCGTCGGCGTGCTGCGGCGGTCGAGCGCCTGCACGCGCTGCGCGACACCTCCGACGCGATGCTGCTGCGCGCCGAGGAGGGGCCGCGCCGCGGTACCCGCAAGCGGGCGGGCGTGCTCGCCCTGACGGCGTTCGCCGGCCTGGCCGGCATGTTCGTCGCGGTCAGCCAGGACGTGCTCGCGGTGAACTTCACGACCGCCAACTCGGCCTACAAGGTCTACACGGACAAGGTCTCCGGCCTCAACGCCGCCGGCTACATCAACGTCCAGGACCTCTACGGCTCGACCGACAAGGCCGTCGCCCAGCTCGGCTTCAAGACCGCCACGCTCAACGGACTGTGCGCGATCGCGAAGCAGAACCTGCCGGTGCTCGGCGACGTCTCCCTGCTGGTCACGGCCGGGGAGCCGGTGGACGGCACCCTCACGAACCCGACGGGCCAGGCGATCGCGGCACAGCAGCTCTACCTCGCCTCCGACAACCTCTCGGGCACCGGTGACCAGATCGCCAAGCTCACCCTGGGCCAGTCCGCGGACACGCTGATGATGGACACGATCCCGTTCGCCGGCACCCCGGGCGCCTTCGGCCTGCAGGCCCAGACCCTCAACGTGTCCAACCTGGACGCCGACTCCTACGGCATCGACCTGCAGGGCCAGATCAACCTTCCCAACCTGAAGATCCGGGTGCTGCCCGGTGCCAAGACGAAGGCGGACTGCGCATCATGATCGCTTCGACCGACCGGCTCGGTCCCAACCGCCGCATCCCGGGGACCGAGGCGGTCCGCTGGTTCCGCGCCTTCCGGCGCACGCGACCGTTCTGGGGTGGGCTCTGGCTCGCCCTCGGCGGCCTCGTCATCATGAAGCTGAACAGCTACTCGCTGGGCATGGCGCTGACCGGCGGCTTCAACCGCAGCGCCGGCTACATCCTCGGTGGCGGCATGGTGCTGTTCGCGGTCGTCGCCTGGGCGTCGCCGCTCTACGCACGGCTGGTGGGCTTCCTGGGCGTCCTGACCGCCATGGCGGCGTTCGTCGGGTCGAACTTCGGCGGCTTCCTGATCGGCACGATCCTCGGCATCATCGGCGGCTCGATGATCTTCGGTTGGGGCGAGCTGCGGCCGCGCCGCCGGGGCGCGCGCCGCGGTGTCGCCGGACCGGAGGCGTGAGCGGCACTGCGCGACGATGGCAGCGGGCGTGGGTCTTCCTCGCCGTGCTGGCTGTCGTCGTGACTCTCGGGCTCTGGCCGGACTCCCCACGCGAGGCCGCGCAGGCGGTCCAGGCGTGCGGTGCCGGCGACGTCAACCGCGCCACCCTGACCACGAAGGGCGGGGTCACGCTGCATCCCTGCCTGTCCAAGGTGACGACCAACATGGTCATCCCGCGCACCCAGACCTCGAGCCTGGGCTGCGGAACGCTCTTCCTGCAGCCCTGCTACGAGACGAAGTGGCAGATCACCGCGGTGAGCAAGACCAGTGGCCAGACCCTGAAGTACGCCGACGGGTCCACGGAGTCGGGCCTCTACCGGCTGACCTTCCAGCAGTTCCAGGTGTACAAGAGCGCGAGCCTGGCGACCAGTGGCGGCTCCGGGTACACCACGACCCTCACCCCCGACGCCGCGGCGAAGCTCGGCAACGCGAGCGGCCAGACCATCTACACCGACCTGTGGGTGACGGCCGACAGCACGATCAACCTCTCCTTCCTCACCTTCAGCTGCAACGACTTCGTGCGCCCGGACAACGCGCTGTGGACCATCGCCGACATCTTCATCGACGTGAGCGCAGGTGGCTGCGGCATGAACCTCAAGATCCGGTACGCCGTCACCACCTCGTCCGGCGCCAACGGCGAGATCAGCGGTGCCTACTCGGTCAACCTCCCCAACACCCTGTTGACGGTCTCGTGATGGGGGCGAGGACGGCCGGCGGTCCGGCGTACGGGACCAGGTGGAGGCAGACGACCCCGCTGATGCTGCTCGCCTTCGTCGTCGTCGCGGGCGCGCTGACCCTGCTGCGGCAGGATGTCTTCGCCGCCGTCGTGACGTATCAGGGGAGCACCGCGAAGTTCAGCAGCGGGCGCGTCAGCGGTCAGGACATCGGGTTCGGCATGGCGCAGGTCGACGTCGCCGGTGTCGGCACGAAGAACGTCCTGGCGGCGGGCTTCGCGACGGGCACGCTCGACGGGCTCTGCGTCTCGCAGGTGCAGACCCTGCCGGTGATCGGCGACGTCGTGATCAAGCTGACCGCGGGCGACGGCGACAGCTCGACGCGGGAGATCCAGGCGACCAACGTGCAGCTCGACATCACGCAGCTGCGCGGCTCGAGCACGGGCATCAACCTCGACGGCCGCGTGCAGATCGGCATGGCCACCCAGGACATCACCACGCTTCCCGGCGTCGACAACCCGCTGGGAGCACCGACCGGCACGGGATGGTGGGGGATCGACGCCACCGCAGGCGACATCTTCAGCGCCAAGGGCTACCTGTACGACGCCGAGATCGGTGGTCCGATCAAGCTGCCGGGCCTGAAGATCAGTGTGGTGCCGAAGGCTGCCGGAGGCACGGAGTGCTGGACGACCCCGGGCGATGCGACGCCGCTGCCGCACTGAGGAAGTGCAGGCCAGACGCGGAGAGTGTCTCTTTCCGCCCGTTATCCGGATCCGTATCGCCAGGGCTGCGACAGCCGCTACCCTCACCCCAGTGACGGAAACCACAGGGCGGTCGACAGCCCTGGACGTCAGGGGCTAGGTGGTAAACGTGTCGCTCGAGGGTTTCTGGGACTGGCTGTCCCAGCGTGACTGGCTGCTGAGCCATCTCAACACTCCGATGGAGTGGTTCGCCTTCGCATCGATCCCGCTGTTCACCGCTGTCATCGGCTGGCTGATCAACTGGACCGGCCTGATCATGCTCTTCTACCCGGTGAACTTCCACGGCTTCAAGGTCCCGGGCATGCAGGACATCGCGCGCCTGCTGCCACACAAGATCCAGGAGGTGCCGGGCATCCTCCAGGGCGGCCTGGGCTGGCAGGGCATCGTCCCCGCCCGCGCCGCCAAGATGGGCTCGATCGCCGTCGACAAGGCGATCGCCAAGCTGGGCACGCCGGCCGAGTTCTACCAGCAGCTCGAGCCGGAGAAGATCGCCGAGCACATCGTCACGATGTTCGAGCCGGACATCCCGCTGATCGTCGAGCAGGTCATGCTCGCCAACAACCCGGCGTTCTGGCGCGACCTGCCGGCCGCCGGCAAGCGCGCGATCATCGCGCGGGTGCAGTCGCAGCTGCCGTCGGTGGTCAACTCGATCACCGACGAGATCGGCGTGCACATCGACCAGCTGCTCGACCCCAAGATCATGGTCATCGACCACTTCCGGAAGAACCCCGGCCTGGTCATCAAGGTCTTCAAGGACATCGGCCAGCGCGAGCTCAACCTGATGGTCGCCTTCGGCTTCCTCTTCGGGTTCATCCTCGGCATCCCCGTCGCCTTCATCGACCACTGGTTCCACACCTGGTGGATGCTGCCCGTCCTCGGCATCGGCGTCGGCTGGATCACCAACGCCCTCGGCATGTGGCTGATCTTCGAGCCGACCGAGCCCACGCGCTACTTCGGCATCAAGTTCCACGGCCTCTTCCTGCGCCGCCAGGACCAGGCCGCCGAGGTCTACGCGACGATCATCGCCGACGACGTCATCACCCTCGAGCGCATCGGCGACTTCCTGATGGACGGTCCCCGCGGCGACCGCACCCGTCAGATGCTGGCCACCGCGATGATGCCGGCCATCGACCGGGCTGCCGGCCCGGTGCGCGGTGCGGCCCGGATCGCCATCGGTGTCCGCGCCTACGACTCGATCAAGGCCGGCTTCGCGGCAGAGGCGGTGGGTCGAACGATCACGCCGTTCAAGGACCCCGAGTTCTCACGCCAGCAGTCGGGCAAGATCCGCACGCTGATCGCCGCCCGCACCAAGGAGCTCCCGTCCCGTGACTTCGTCGAGATGATGCGCTCGGCGATCAAGGAAGACGAGTGGATGCTCTACGCTCATGGCGCGATCATGGGCGCCGCGGGCGGCTTCATTCACTACGGGATCTTCAAGGCGATGGGTGTGTCGTGAGCAACAACCTTCCTGAGCGGGCGCCCTCGAGCGAGCTCGCCTCGCCGAAGATGGACGCCCTGCCCGGACTGGTCCGGCTCGCGGCCACCTCGTGGCTGCGCACGGCGGAGTGGAGCGTCGTCGCCGGCGTGAGGACCACCCGCAAGGTGCTCTCCGTCGCGACCAACCCCGCCAGCGCGCTGGACCTGGTCGCGGGGGTGGCGCAGGCCGGCTCGATCTTCGGTGACGTCGCCAAGGCCGTCGGCAGTGGCGTCTCCCTGCCGCAGGCCGTCATCCAGGTGAGCGCCTCGCTCGGCAGCTCCAACGGCTCGCACGCCGCGCTCGCGCCGTCGACCTCCTCGGCTGCACGCCGTGAGCTCGAGATGCAGGCGTCGCTCCGGGAGCAGGGCCAGGCGCTGCTCGCGCGTTCGCGCGACGTGTGGAACAACGAGCAGGGCCATCCGGCGTACGCCCGGATCCTGTCGGAGATGGCGCCCGACGAGGGCCGCATCCTCCTGCTGCTCCTGCGCGGCGGTCCGCAGCCCGCGGTCGACGTCCGCACCGGTGGCGCGATCGGCATGGTCAGCTCCCAGCTGATCGCGCCGGGCCTGAACATGATCGGCCCGCGTGCCGGCGTGCGCTACCTCGACCAGGTGCCGTCGTACCTCAACAACCTGTTCCGCCTGGGCCTGATCTGGTTCTCGCGCGAGCAGCTGCGCGACCCGCTCGAGTACCAGGTCGTCGAGGCGCAGCCCGACGTGCTGGCCGCGATGCACTCCGTGCGCTCGCACAAGGTGGTCCGCCGCTCGATCCACCTCACGCCGTTCGGCGAGGACTTCTGCCGCACCTGCCTGCTCGAGCCTGACGAGGACACCTCGAAGCTCCCCGAGCACCAGGCTCCGCAGGACCTCGACTGACCCGGCGTTCTCCGACGACACGTGCGCCCCGGCTGCTCGCAGCCGGGGCGCACGTGTGTGAGCACTACTTGATGAAGGCGTAGAGCGCAGAGTGCGCGACCTCCGTGCCTCCGGCGCTGAGCCGGAGCATCGCCTGGTGGTCGCCCTTCGCGGCTCCCCGGGCCGCCACCATCCTGACGGTCACCGTGGCGCTCGCGCCGGGTGCCAGCGAGACGGAGGCGGGGCTCCCCGAGAAGGTGACGCCGCTGCCCGTCGTGGAGTCGACCGCGAGGCTGTACGTCGCCGCGGAGCCGCCCAGGTTGGTCACCGTGACCGTGCGGGTCAGCGTGGTGCCCGAGCCGGCAGCGGTCGAGCCGAAGCTCGTGCTCACCGGGCCGAGGGCGACCGTGGCTCCGACCGCGCTCAGCAGGTCCTCCCGGCCGGCACCGACCACGTTCACGTCGTCGACCACGGACGTGCCCGTCGCCGAGTCCTTCAGCACGCCCTGGTCTGCCGTGTTGACGATCGCCGAGCGGACCGCGGCAGCCGACCACGACGGGTGCGCCCCGATCACGACGGCGGCGGATCCGGCGAGGTGCGGCGTCGCCATCGAGGTGCCCTGGAAGAAGGCCCAGCACGGCGGGGTGTCGCAGAAGGACGCCGGGATCGAGCTCAGCACGTTGACGCCGGGAGCCACGACATCCGGCTTGACGCGGAAGTCGGCGTCGGTCGGTCCCTGGCTCGAGAACCCGGCCATGATGTCGACGTTCGTGCTGGAGATGTACGACGTGGTGGCGCCGATGGTGCCGGAGGCCCCATCGGCTGCCGCGAGCGCGGCGCGGTCGGCCAGCGAGGCCATGTACGCCGGAATGGTCGGCTGGTCGGCGGTGCCGTCCTGGCCCATCGAGACCGGGTCGCCGGCCACGTTGTTGACCACGACCGCTGCGGCAGCTCCTGCGGCCTGGGCCGTGCGGATCTTCACCGAGAACGCGCAGCCGCCACGCGACAGGACCGCGATCTTCCCGGCGAGCGAGCCTGCCGGGAGCGCCGAGCACGCGTCGCCGAGACCGCCGATCGAACCGGTCACCACGCCGATCGGCGCGGTCAGGTCGGTCGAGACCGTCGCGAAGTCGCCGGCTGCCAGGCCGGTCGAGCCGCCGCCGAAGCTGAACGGCGAGCCCACGAAGTGCGGCACCGTCGAGGCGCCAGCCGTCAGCGCACGCTGGGCCGACCCGGGAGACTCCACCGTGTAGTGGCCGGGGCCGCTGTTGCCGGCGGCGACGGCGACGACCATGTTGGCGCGGTCCAGGTCGTCGATCGCGACCGTGAGCAGGTCGTCGATGCCGGAGGCGCTGCCGCCGAGGCTCATGTTCGCGACGTCCATCCCGTCGGTGTAGGCCTGCTCGAGGGCGTCGAGGATGTCCTCGCTGCGGGCGTCGTCGACGGCAGCGGGGAAGATGTTGTAGTTGCCGAGCTGGGCCGCGGGCGCGACGCCCGAGACGCCGTAGGGGATGGTGACGCCGTTGACGTCGGCCGGGGTGTCGAGGTCGCACGCGACCGTGCCGGCGACGTGCGTGCCGTGCTCCTGCATCGCCGCGGGCGTGTAGCCCATCACCTTGGCCTTGTTGTTGAAGACCCGCGCCACGATCACCTTGTTGTTGGTGAAGTGGGTGTCGCCGAGCTGGCGGGTCGCTGGGAACCCGGCGTCGTCGAAGCAGGGGTGCGACACGTCGATGCCGGTGTCGACGATCGCGACCTTCACGCCGCGACCGGCGCCGGCCGACCCGCCTACCTGGCTCGCCTGCCACGCGGACTGCGCGGAGATGATCGACAGGTCGGGGTCGTGGTCGTCGGTGGGGCGGTAGGTCCCCTGGAGCTGCACGGCGCGGACGCCCGGGGCGCCTGCCAGCGTGCTCACCGGGGTGCCGTTGAGGCGGACCGCGACGGCGTTGAGGGCGATGTCGTACTCGCCGGTGACGCGGACGGCCGGGGCATGGGCGCGCAGCCACTGCTTGAACGCAGCGCGCTGCGACGCCAGCTGTGCGCGCTCGTTGCGCACGGCGCTGCTGCCGAAGTCGATCCGGTGACCTCCCGAGGGCCGGGTGCGCACGGAGGTGCTGAGCGGGTCGCCGGCGAGCTGGACGATCGCGCGCGACCGGTCCGGGGACGCGACGGCGGTGCTGTCGCCTCCCGTGCTGCCCGGTGGGTCCGCCTGCTGTGTGCTCGCTCCGGCCGGCGCGAGCGTGATCGCGAGGGCTGCGGCCGTGGACGCGAGAACGGCGACGGGAATGCGGTACTGCGGTGACATCGGTCCTCCAGAGGGGTGGTGAACAGTCCGATGGCCGGCAAGGGGCACCAGAGACCACGTCCCGAGGGTGAGGGGGCGTGCTCCAGGAGACCCTGTGCTTCGCCGGTCGTTGACAGCATGCACCCCTGCGGGCCTCGCCGAGAAGGGTGAACCGGGCGGAAGGAGCCGGAGGCACGGGCAGCCGCCGAGCGTGACCCACGCAACACCGTGGGCAAAAGTTGAGTGGAACAGACTCAACTCTTGGTGCGTTGTGGAACATGACATCCGGCCCTGTTGACCTCCGCCGCAGACCGGACATGATCGGTAAGCCACGACTCAAGGAGCGCCCATGAGCACTTTCGGAGCCGACACGTTCACCACCCGTAGCCGGGAGGCGATCGAGTCCGCACAGCTCGCCGCCACGACGGCGGGCAACTCGACCTTCGAGCCCGCACACCTCCTCGCCGCGCTGCTGCGGGACCCGGAGGGCACTGCGCGCACCCTGGTCGCCAAGGCCGGCGTCGACGGCGCCGCCCTCTCCGCCCAGGCCGACCGCCTGGTCGCGGACCTGCCCCGCGCCACTGGGTCGACGGTCCAGCAGCCGACTGCCTCCGCGTCCCTGACCCGGGTCCTCGGCAGCGCCATCGACCTGGCCAGCAGCATGAAGGACGACTACGTCGCGACCGAGCACCTCCTGATCGCACTGGCGACGGTGGAGAGCTCCGCGAAGAAGGTCCTCACCGACTCCGGCCTGACCGCCGACGGCCTGCGCGACAGCCTCACCGCGGTCCGCGGCAACCGGCGCGTCACGAGCCAGGACGCGGAGTCGACCTACGAGTCGCTGGAGAAGTTCTCCATCGACCTGACCAAGGCCGCGGCCGAGGGCAAGGTCGACCCGGTGATCGGCCGTGACGCCGAGATCCGTCGCGTCATCCAGGTGCTGTCGCGGCGCACCAAGAACAACCCGGTCCTGATCGGCGAGCCCGGCGTCGGCAAGACGGCCGTCGTCGAGGGCCTCGCGCAGCGCGTGGTCGCCGGCGACGTGCCCGACAGCCTCAAGGGCCGTCGCGTGCTCTCCCTCGACCTCGCCGCGATGGTCGCCGGCGCGAAGTACCGCGGCGAGTTCGAGGAGCGCCTCAAGGCCGTCCTCGAGGAGATCAAGGACGCCGGGGGCCAGGTCGTCACGTTCATCGACGAGCTGCACACCGTCGTCGGCGCAGGTGCGGGCGGCGACAGCCAGATGGACGCGGGCAACATGCTCAAGCCGATGCTCGCGCGCGGTGAGCTGCACATGATCGGCGCCACCACGCTCGACGAGTACCGCGAGTCGATCGAGAAGGACCCTGCGCTCGAGCGCCGCTTCCAGCAGGTCTACGTCGGCGAGCCCAGCGTCGAGGACACGATCCAGATCCTGCGGGGCATCCAGGAGAAGTACGAGGCCCACCACGGCGTCCGCATCACCGACGCCGCGCTGGTGGCGGCGGCGACCCTCTCCGACCGCTACATCACCGGCCGGCAGCTCCCCGACAAGGCGATCGACCTCATCGACGAGGCCGCGTCCCGCCTGCGCATGGAGATCGAGTCCTCGCCCGAGGAGATCGACCAGCTCCGCCGCGCCGTGGACCGCCTCAAGATGGAGGAGTTCGCGCTCGCCAAGGAGTCCGACGCCGCATCGAAGGAGCGGCTCGCCAACCTGCGTGCCGACCTCGCCGACCGCGAGGAGGAGCTGCGTGGGCTGGAGGCGCGCTGGGAGGCCGAGAAGGCGAGCCTCGAGGGCGAGGGTGAGCTGCGGCGCCAGCTCGACCAGCTGCGCATCGAGGCCGAGCGGCTGCAGCGCGACGGCGAGCTGGCCAAGGCCAGCGAGATCCTCTACGGCCAGATCCCGGCGCTCGAGGCGCAGATCAAGGCCGTCGAGGCGGTCGAGGCCGCGCCGGTCGAGAAGCTCGTGGGCGAGGAGGTCGGCGCCGAGCAGATCGCCGACGTCGTCGAGGCCTGGACGGGCATCCCGACCGGACGCATGCTCCAGGGCGAGACCGCCCGACTGCTCGAGATGGAGACGGAGATCGGCAAGCGCCTGATCGGGCAGGAGCAGGCTGTGCGCGCGGTCAGCGACGCCGTACGCCGGTCGCGGGCGGGCATCGCCGACCCCAACCGGCCGACCGGCTCCTTCCTCTTCCTCGGCCCCACGGGTACCGGCAAGACAGAGCTGGCCAAGTCGCTGGCGGACTTCCTCTTCGACGACGAGCGGGCGATCGTCCGCATCGACATGAGCGAGTACGCCGAGAAGCACAGCGTCGCGCGCCTCGTCGGCGCCCCTCCGGGCTACGTCGGCTACGACGAGGGCGGCCAGCTGACCGAGGCGGTCCGCCGTCGTCCGTACAGCGTCGTGCTGCTCGACGAGGTGGAGAAGGCCCACCCCGAGGTCTTCGACATCCTGCTGCAGGTGCTCGACGACGGTCGGCTCACCGACGGGCAGGGCCGCACGGTCGACTTCCGCAACACGCTGCTGATCCTCACGTCCAACCTCGGCTCGCCGTTCCTGGTCGACCCGACGCTGAGCGAGGAGGTGAAGCGCGAGTCGGTCATGGGCGTCGTCCGCAGCCACTTCAAGCCCGAGTTCCTCAACCGTCTCGACGAGGTGGTCATGTTCGAGGCCCTCAGCCAGGAGCAGCTGACCCACATCGTCGACCTGCAGCTGGACCTGCTCACCAGGCGCCTCGCCGTCCGCCGGATCCACCTGGAGGTCACCGAGGCGGCCAAGGAGTGGCTGGCGGCGACCGGCTACGACCCGGCGTACGGCGCCCGGCCGCTGCGCCGGCTCGTGCAGACGGCGATCGGCGACCCGCTCGCGCGGATGCTGATCTCCGGCGAGGTCAACGACGGCGGCACAGTCCTCGTCGACCGCACGGCGGGCGAGGAGGACGCGGGCTTGTCGCTCACCGCCACAATGTCCGCATGAGCGAGAAGTCGACCGCGGCCCGGCCGCCCCAGGTCACCGTCGCCGGATGGGTCACCATCCTGTCGTCGGCGTTCCTGGTGGCCGGCATGTTCGATGCCGTGATCAGGCTGCGGTCGATCGAGAGCCAGGAGCGGATCAAGGAGTCGCTGTCGGAGCCTCCCTTCGACGGGCTCGGCATGGGCGTCGACGGTGTGCAGCAGGTGCTGCACACCGTCTTCGTCGTGGCCGGCGGCCTGGGGGCGGCGGCGTGCGTCCTGGGCTGGTTCGTGCTGCAGCGCCACAAGCAGTCACGGCTCGCGCTCTCCATCGTCGCGGTCCCGCTGTTCGTGTCCGGTCTCTTCTCCGGTTCCGTCGCCGCCTCGCTCGTCGCGGTCTCGGCGATGCTGCTGTGGTCGGGGCCGGCACGCGACTGGTTTGCCGGGCGGCCGGTGCGGCAGCCGACGTTCCTCCTTCAGCCCCCGCGGTCACCGGGTGGGGCGCAGCCGCCGGTCCCGCCGGTGCCGCCTGCGCCGCCCGCGCCCTCGTCGCGGGTCGAGGCCCCGCACCTGCCTCCGGTCCCGCCGGGCGTGGCCTCCGACGTCCCCCCGCCGTACGCCGGCTACGGGCTGGCCCGTGGGTCCGCGGCGTACGCGCCGGTCGAGGGCCGTCCGCCGGCGCTGCTCGCGGCGGCCGTTCTCACCTGGATCGGCACCTCGGTGGTGCTGGCCGTCCTGGCGTTCGCGGTCCACACCGTTCTCACCGACGACACCGTCGTGCGCGAGGCCATCGCGAAGGCGAAGGAGTGGCAGCCGGAGGCGGGGGCGACCGCCACCGTCGCGCAGGTCCGTGTCGCCGCTGTCGTCGGATGCGCGGTCTTCGGCCTCTGGGCGCTCGGCGCCGCGGTGCTCGCCGTCCTCGTCATGCGACGTGTCGCCTGGGCCCGGTCGGTGCTCGTGGTCTCGTCGATCGCGAGCGGCATGCTGTCGTCGTTCGGCATCGCTGCGATCTTCCCGGTCGTCACCGCTGTGGCGGGCCTGGTCACGGCCTACCTGCTGCTGCGGCCGGAGGTGGCTCGCTGGGTGTCCCGCCACTGACTTCCCGCCTCAGCGGGTGAGGTCGGCTGCCCCGAGCCGGCGCAGGCCCTCCTCGAGCACGGCCGGCTCCTTGCAGAATGCCCACCGCACCAGCTGCTCCCCGTCGCGCGAGCCGGTGGCGTAGAAGCCCTGCAGCGGGATCGCCACCACGCCGGCCCGCTCGGGCAGGGCGAGACAGAACTCCAGTCCATCAGACCAGCCGAGCCGCCGGATGTCGCTGACGGCGAAGTAGGTGCCCTCGGGCCTGCGGGTCGGCAGGCCGAGGGCGTCGAGCCCGTCGCAGAGCAGGTCGCGCCGCGCCTCGAGGTCCCGCGCCAGCGCAGCGGGCCAGTCCTGCGCGTGCTCCAGGGCCCAGGCCACCGCCGGCTGCAACGGTGCCCCGCTGGTGAAGCTGAGCCACTGCTTCGCTCCCAGCACGGCCGAGACCAGCTCGGCCGGGCCGGTGGCCCAGCCGACCTTCCACCCGGTCAGGCTGAACGACTTGCCGACGCTCGACAGGGTGAGCGTCCGCTCGGCCATCCCCGGCAGGGTCGCCAGGGGGACGTGCTCGTGGCCGGTGTAGACGAGGTGCTCGTAGACCTCGTCGGTGACCACCACCAGGTCGTGCTCGACCGCGACGCGGGCGAGCAGCTCGAGCTCCTCCCGGTTCAGCACGGTGCCGGTCGGGTTGTGGGGGGTGTTGACGAGCAGGACCTTCGTACGCCGCGTGATCGCAGCCCGGAGGTCATCAGGATCGAGACGGAAGTCGGGTGCGCGGAGCGGCACTCCCTTCAGCACGCCGCCGGCGAAGGCCGTCATCGCGGCGTAGGAGTCGTAGAAGGGCTCCAGGGCGACGACCTCGTCACCGGGGTCGACGAGGCCCAGCAGGGCGCCGGCGATCGCCTCGGTCGCGCCTGTCGTCACGACGACCTCGGTCTCCGGGTCGACCGTGATGCCGTAGTGCGCCCACTGGTGGGCCGCGATGGCGCGACGGAGACCGGCGGTGCCGACGCCGGGGGAGTACTGGTTGTGGCCACTCCGCAACGCCGCGACGGCCTGGTCGACCACGCTCGCGGGGCCGTCGGTGTCAGGGAACCCCTGGCCGAGGTTGACCGCTCCCGTGGCGGTGGCGAGCGCCGACATGCGGCTGAAGACCGTCGGAGGTATCGCGGCGACGCGTGCCGACGTACGACTGCGGCGGGGCTGGGGGCGGAACCCGGAGAGGCGGCGCAGGGCCATGCCCCGAGCCTAGTCAGACGGTGGTACGGGCGTGGCGCTTGTGCTTCCACCACTCGTAGGCGACCGGGATCACCGAGAAGGCCAGGATCACGATGATCGCCTTGTCGATGTTCTCGCCCAGGCCCGGGAACGCCGCACCGAGGAAGTAGCCCAGCAGCACGATCGAGAGCACCCAGAGTGCAGCGCCGACGAGGCTCCACGTGATGAAGCGCCGGCGCTCCATCTGGGAGACGCCCGCGACGACGGTGACATAGGTCCGGACGAACGGCACGAAGCGGCCGATGACGAGGGCCTTGTTGCCGTGCTTCTCGAAGAAGGCGTGCGTCTGGTCGAAGTACTTCTTCTTCAGGATCCGGCCCTCGCGCTCGTACAGGGGCGTGCCGATCGCCCGGCCGATCTCGTAGCCGGCGATGTTCCCGGCGATGCCGGCGGCCGTGAAGAGCGCGAGCGCGACGAGGAGGTCGAGGGCCTCCGGGCCCGGCACGACGTCGATCTTGTCTCCGGCGATGAAGAGCCCCATCGCGAACAGCAGCGTGTCACCGGGGAGGAACGGGAAGAAGAGCCCGCACTCCACGAAGACGATCACGAGGCTGATCCAGAAGAACGCACCCCCGAACTCGTTGAGCCACCACTCGGGGTCCATCCAGCTCATGCCCAGCAGGAAGGGCATCATCACGGGGTGCGCAGTCACGAGGGCACACTAGTCGGCATGCCCGAATCACGTGCTCCCTACGACCCGATGCCGCACGGGCCGGAGGAGGTCGGGCTCGGGCCGTGGGAGGGGGAGTGGCCGACCGGCCCGCAGTGGGACCCCGAGCTGTTGCGCGACGGCGACCGGCGCAACGTCGTCGACCGCTACCGCTACTGGACGCTGGAGGCGATCCGCGCCGACCTGGACACCCGGCGCCACACCTTCCACGTCGCCATCGAGAACTGGCAGCACGACTTCAACATCGGCACGATCGTGCGGTCGGCCAACGCGTTCCTCGCTGCCGAGGTGCACATCGTCGGCCGCAAGCGCTGGAACCGCCGTGGTGCCATGGTCACCGACCGGTACCAGCACATCCGGCACCACGCGGATGCGGAGGAGCTCGCGGCGTACCTGCACGGGCTGCCGTCGCCGGTCCGCCTGCTCGGCATCGACAACCTGCCCGGGTCCTCCCACCTGGAGACCATGGAGATCCCGCGGGAGGTCTGCTTCCTCTTCGGCCAGGAGGGCCCCGGGCTGTCGCCGGCTGCGCGGGAGGTCTGCGACGGGACCTTCTCGATCGCACAGTTCGGCTCGACGCGCTCGATCAACGCGTCGGCCGCGGCCGCGATCGCCATGCACTCCTGGATCCGGACGTACGCCGACCTCGGCGCTGTCGACGGCGGGGTCTGGCGCGGCTGAGGCCAGAGCCGGCGCTGCCGTCAGCCGAAGTAGCGACCCCACGGCGCGAGGCCGTCGCGGGCGACCGAGCCCAGCACCAGGGCGATCGCGGCGAGCACGACGAGGGCGGCGAGGAGGACTGTGGCGTCTCCGAGCACCTTCACCCACCCGGTCGTGACGGCGGCCGCGGACCGCGCCGCGACGGCCGCCACGATGGCGAGGACCGAGACGGAGAGGCTCACGATCAGGGCGTCGCCCGTCGGGCCGTGCACGGGCGAGAACCGGGAGACGAGTCCGACCGCGAGCATCGCGATCTGCTGCCAGCCCCCGAGCAGCACGGCGACGACGAAGGTGAAGCTGGCGAGGGCGATCGCCTCCGGAGATGTCTTCATGGCCGGAATCTACGCCGTGTGGCGTGCGCCGCACGGTCGATCGTGGCCGTCGCTTCCGGCGTACGGAAGACTGGGCGCATGCCCAAGCCGCTGATCGCCGTCTTCGCCGTGTTCCTGCTCCTCTTCGGGGCCGTCTTCGGCTTCATGGTGGGCGCCAACAAGAGCTCGGCGCAGTGGAAGCAGACGCAGGCGTCGGTGAGCGGCCAGACCGCGAGCTTCGAGGGGCCGACCTGGACCGCGAAGATCGCCACCTCGGTGCCGTGGTTCGACACCGACGGCACGTTCCACGCGGGTGGCTGGCCCACCTGCCTCACCGAGCACTCGACCAACGGATTCATCTACGTCGCACCGCACGGCATCGACGTCGACGGTCACACCGTCCGGCCGGTGTACGCGGTCGACTGCCGCCACTGACACCGATTCCCCCTGCCGCTCCGAGGTGTCGGGCGTCTACTGTCGTCGAAGCAGCACACGGGTGGCTGCGGCGAAGGGGGAGTGATGCGGAGATCCATCGTGGCCGTCGCGACGGCCCTCGTCGCGGTCGTCGGGGCTGCCGCCCCGGCCCGGGCCGAGTCGTGGACGGTGCGCGACCGGGCCGGTGACGTCCCCGACACGGGCTACAGCGACATCCAGAGCGTGACGGTGGTCCACCGTGCGGAGACCCTCGACGTCAGTGTGTCCTTCGCCGCCGCCGGCGGGATCGTCAACGCCTTCGTGGACACCGACCGCACGGACCGGGGTCCGGAGTTCCGCATCCGGCTCCGGTGGCGGGGCGACGACTTCGTCGGCGAGGTCTTCGCCGTCGAGCGGTGGCGCACCCCGATCGGTCCGGGCAACCGGGTCGCATGTGCCGGCCTGGAGACCCACACCGGCTACCGGCTTCCCGACCTCGCCGGCGTGACGGTGCCGCGCGCCTGCCTGCGCGCGCACGGCGTGGTGCCCCGGGAGCTCCGCGTGGCGGTCCGCTCGTGGCTCCTCGAGGCCGACGGGTCGCCGGTCGACATCGACTGGGCGCCGAGCCGTCGGTCCTTCCCCGCTGCATGGGTCGCCTCCGCCTGAGCCAGCGGGCATCGGTGGGGCCGGTGCGTGGGCACCGTTAGGCTGGCCCTGACGATCCCCTGACGCCTTTCGAGGAGCCTCGCGATGCCCATCGCCACCCCTGAGAAGTACGCCGCGATGCTGGATGCCGCGAAGTCCGGCTCCTTCGCCTACCCGGCGATCAACGTGTCGTCCTCGCAGACCCTCAACGCGGCCCTGCAGGGCTTCGCCGAGGCGGGCTCGGACGGCATCATCCAGGTCTCCACCGGTGGCGCGGAGTACCTCTCCGGTCCGACCGTCAAGGACATGGTCACCGGCTCGCTCGCCTTCGCGGCGTACGCCGCCGAGGTCGCGAAGAACTACCCCGTCAACATCGCGCTCCACACCGACCACTGCCCCAAGGACAAGCTCGACGGGTTCGTCCGTCCGCTGCTCGCGGCCTCGACCGAGCGCGTGAAGAACGGCGGCCTGCCGTACTTCCAGTCGCACATGTGGGACGGCTCGGCCGTGCCGCTCGCCGAGAACCTCCAGATCGCCGAGGAGCTGCTCGCCCTCTGCAACGCAGCGAACGTCGTCCTCGAGATCGAGGTCGGTGTCGTCGGCGGCGAGGAGGACGGCGTCGAGAACGAGATCAACGAGAAGCTCTACACCTCGCCCGAGGACGCCGTCGCCACCATCAAGGCGCTCGGCTCCGGCGAGAACGGCCGCTACCTGACCGCGCTGACCTTCGGCAACGTCCACGGCGTCTACAAGCCGGGCAACGTCAAGCTGCGCCCGGAGGTGCTGCTGCACGCGCAGGAGGCCGTCAAGGAGCTCACCGGCAAGGACCGGGCCTTCGACTTCGTCTTCCACGGCGGCTCGGGCTCGCTGCCCGAGGAGATCTCGGCCGCGGTCGACTACGGCGTCATCAAGATGAACGTCGACACCGACACGCAGTACGCCTTCACCCGCCCGGCGGTGGACTTCATGATGAAGAACTACGACGGCGTCCTCAAGGTCGACGGCGAGGTGGGCAACAAGAAGGCCTACGACCCCCGCGCCTGGGGCAAGCTCGCCGAGGCGGGCATGGCGGCCCGGGTCGTCACCGCCTGCGAGAACCTGCGCTCCGCCGGTACGTCGATCGGCTGATCCCGCCGAGACGGGCCTCGCGTGTCCGGGTGGCGTCAGTCGACGAGCACGGGTGCCGCTCCGGGCACCGCGGCCTTCGGACGGATCAGCAGCAGCGCAGCCGCGAACCCCAGCAGCAGGACAGCAGGCGTGACCAGCAGCGACTGACCCATCGACGTGCTGAAGTGGTCGAAGAAGACCGCCTTCTGCTCCGCTGTCGCCTGCGCCATCTGGGCCAGGGCCTTGGTGTCGGTCGGGTCGAAGGCGACGTTGTTGGCCGACAGGCGCGCATCCATCAGGACGGCGATGGCAGCCGAGCCGAGCACGGCACCGATCTGGCGCGAGGCGTTGTAGACGCCGGCGCCGGCGCCGGCGAGGTGCAGCGGGAGGTTGCGGGTGGCGGTCGCCGTGAGCGGTGCCCAGATGCAGGCCGAGCCGCAGCCCATCAGTGCCATCGGGATCAGCAGGACGGCGTACTTCGCGTCGGGGGCGAGGCCGAGGGCGAGCCAGAGCATCGCACCCGCGAGGGTCGCGAAGCCGACCGCGATGAGGTTGCGCGGGTGCACCCGGTCGGTGAGCCTGCCGACGCCCGGAGCGAGCAGGATCGACATGAGCGCCATCGGCACCAGGAGCAGGGCTGCGTGGGTCGGGTTGAGGCCGCGCACGACCTGGGCCCACAGCATGAGCGGGAAGCCGATGGCGGTGAACGCGAAGCTGACGGTTGCGATGCCGAGGTTGGCCAGCGAGAAGTTGCGGTCGCCGAAGAGGCCCAGGGGCACCAGCGGCTCCGCCTTGTTGCGTGCCTGCCAGAGGACGAACAGGGCGAGCACGACGAGGCCGCCGCCGATCATCAGCGGCACGCTCACGAAGCCGGTGACGGTGCCCCAGTCGTAGCGGTGACCCTCCTGGATGCCGAACACGAGCAGGAACATGCCGACGCCGCTCAGGACGACGCCGAGCCAGTCGAAGTGGTGGTCGTGCGTCTGCAGGCGGGGCACGAGGCGGAACGCGAGCACGAGACCGATCAGGCCGACCGGCACGTTGACGAAGAAGATCCAGCTCCAGTCCAGGCTGTCGATCAGCACGCCGCCGAGCAGCGGGCCCACGAGCAGCGCGACGCCGGCGGTGGCGCCCCACAGCGCGGTCGCCTGGCCGCGGCGCTCGGCAGGGAAGATGCGCGTGATGATCGCCATCGTCTGCGGCGTGATCATCGAGGCGCCGAGGCCCTGCACGATCCGCGCGACGACCAGCGACTCGACCGAGCCGGCGAGGCCGCACCAGAGGCTCGCAGCGGTGAAGACGGCGAGACCGATCATGTAGAGGTTCTTCGGACCGAACCGGTCGCCGAGTCGCCCGGTGATCAGCACGGGCACGGCGTACGCGAGGAGGTAGGCCGAGGTCACCCAGACGACGGAGTTCACCTCCGCATGGAGGTCCTCGATGATCGCGGGCGTCGCGACCGAGACGATGGTCGTGTCGACCATGATCATGAAGAAGCCGAGCACGAGCGCCCAGAGGGCCGGCCACGGGTCCTTCGTGGGCGGTGTCTGGACGGCGCTGTCCTGAGAAGTCATGGGCTCATCCAAGCACCGGCCACTGACATGCGGATCCTCCCGCAGGAGGAATGTCGGCGGGGCGTGGCAGGGTGTGGGCCATGGATCTCCTCGCCGGCCCCGACCCCGTCCACCTGCCCGACGACCCCGCGGCCGTCGAGCTCGCACAGGGTGCCGAGCCGATGGACGTCACCCGTCGCCACCCCGCCTCGCCGACGGCCTGGGCGGCGCTGGCCGTCGCCGCCCGCGACGCCGGGGCACCGGACCTCGCGGTCTACGCCTACGCCAGGGTCGGCTACCACCGTGCGCTCGACCTGCTGCGCCGCAACGGCTGGCGCGGCAACGGACCGGTCCCGTGGGAGCACGAGGCCAACCGCGGCTTCCTCCAGTGCCTGGCGCTGCTCGCGGAGGCCGCGCGCGTCATCGGGGAGGACGAGGAGTGGCAGCGCTGCGCGGAGTTCCTGCGCAGCAGCAGCCCCACGGCGTACGACGTGCTGCTGGACGACTGAGCTCAGGCGGAGAGCAGGCTCCGCACCTTCTCCGCACCCAGCGCCACGATCAGCGTGGGCAGGCGCGGGCCGCGCTCGGCCGAGACCAGCAGGTTGTAGAGCAGCGTGAAGAAGGCCTTCTGGTCGGCCTTGACCTGCTCGGTCGGCTGGTCCTCGAGCGCCAGCCCGGCGGCCAGCTTGGGAACGCCGTAGACCAGGGTGGTGACCTCGTCGAGCTCGAGCTCCCCGGTCGGCAGGTGCTCCAGCAGCAGCGAGAGCCACTGCTGCTCCGTGGCGCCCAGGGAGCCGAGCAGCTCGACATCGGCAGACTCGCGGACGATCGTGCGCTCTGACTCCGGGACGAACTCCTCGGTCCAGTTCATGGCGCGGCCCAGGCGGGGCTCGAGGTCGGCGACCGAGTCGTGGGCGTAGCCCACGTGCGACACGATGCGCGAGATCTGCTCGGCGGAGCCGGCGGTGACGTCGGCGACGCCGGAGAGCACCCGGAAGGGCACGGTCACGGGCGACACGGGAAGGACACCGGCCGACGAGGTCGACACGGCCCGCTCCCAGGCGAGGACGGCGCCGTCGCGCTTCTCCGGGTTGGCGGCCTTCTTGCCGAGCGCGTCCCACTCGTCGTACAGGCGGACGACCTCGGGGCCGAAGTCGATGGTGAAGGCCTGCTTCGGCTGCTTGCGTGCGTAGAGCCAGCGCACCATCGGGGCCTCGAGGACCTTGAGTGCGTCGGCGGGGATCGGCACACCGCCCGAGGACGACGACATCTTCTGCATGCCGGCGAAGCCGACGAAGGCGTAGGCGACGTACGCCGGGGCACGGCCGCCGAAGACCTCGGAGACGAGCTCCTTGCCGACGGTGTACGACGAGCCGGGCGTCGAGTGGTCGAGGCCACCGGGCTCGAAGTTGACGCCCTCGAAGGCCCAGCGCATCGGCCAGTCGACCTTCCAGACCAGCTTGCCGTTGTCCTCGGTGGCGAGGTTGGTCGAGCCCTCGAAGCCGCACGAGGTGCAGGTGTAGGCGAGGTCATGGGTCTCGTCCGAGTAGGACGACACCGACGTGGTGTCCTTGCCGCACCGGCCGCACCACGGCTTGTACGGGAAGCGGTCCAGGTCCTCGGCGGCAGCGACCGAGTCGGCCAGGGCTGCGGCCTCCTGCTCGTCCTCGACCTCGGCGGCCTGCTGGCCCGGCTTCGTCCGGTACGTCGCGAGCACGCGCTCGATCGCGTCGCGGTTCGCGACGGCGTGGAGGATCCGGTCGCGGTAGGCGCCCGAGCGGTACATCTCGGTCTGGGAGATCTCCTCGACCTCGACGCCCATCTCCTGCAGGGCAGCCCGCAGCGGAGCCTTGAAGTGCTCGGCCCAGTTGTCGTGGCAGCCGAACGGGTCCGGGACAGCCGTCAGCGGCTTGCCGATGTGCTCGGCCCACTCCGGCGGGATGCCCGCGCCGACCTTGCGGTAGCGGTCGAAGTCGTCCCACGAGTGGAGGTGGCGGGTCTTCACGCCGCGGCGGCGGAGCTCCTCGGCCACGAAGTGCGGGGTGAGGAACTCGCGCAGGTTGCCGAGGTGGATCGGGCCCGAGGGGGAGGCGCCGGAGGCCACGGTGACGAGCCCCCCGCCCTCGACGTACGCCGCCATCGCAGCCGGGTCGCCGGAGCCCGCCGCGTGCCGGATCGCGTCGTCCGCGGCGCGGGTCACCCAGTCCGTGGGCTCCTGCTGCTTGCCGCCTCGTGCCATCGCTGCCCGCTCCCTACCGCATTCCATCGCCAAGTCCGTGCCCGTGAGCGCTCACGTGCAGGCCGAAACGCTACCGGAGTCACACCCACGCTCGACCAAAGTCGCTCCCGCTGAACTTTGGGGACTGCAACGATATGGGCATTCCCGATCTCCAAAGGAGCGCCCACCCATGGCATCCCTGCTCTACCGCCTCGGCAAGACGGCGTACCGCCGCTGGCCCTTCTTCCTCGTCGGCTGGCTGCTCGTCATCGGTGTCGTCGGTGGTGTCGCCGGCACGATGAGCAAGCCCTTCTCCGACGCCTTCACGATCCCGGGCCTGGAGTCCGTCGAGGCATCCGAGAAGCTGCCCGAGCTGATGGACGGCGCCCAGTCGCCGACGGAGGCGGCCTCGATCGAGGTCGTCGTCGCGGCGCCGAAGGGCCACGCCCTCACCGAGAAGAAGTACGCCGACGACGTGACGCAGCTGACCAGCGCGCTCGGCGCGCTGGACAAGGTCCCGGACCAGATCCCGTACCTGTGGACCCCGGCCCAGGCGAAGGCTGCGGCTCCCGCCACCGCGAAGGCGTTGGGCGTCTCCGTCGACCAGGCCGCCGCCATCCTCCAGGCACAGCTGGCCGCGCAGCCCTCGCTCTCCGCTGACGGCCGCATCGGCCTCATCTCGACGACCTTCCAGGTGAAGTCCGTCGCCGACGTCACGCCCGCGATGCAGACCGAGGTGCTCGACACCGCGGCGAAGGTGGCGAAGGCGACCGGCCTCCAGATCGAGGTCCGCGGCGCGGGCATGCAGGCCGCCGGTGGCGCCAACGCGACCGCCGAGCTCGTCGGCATCGCGATCGCGCTCGTCGTCCTGGTCCTCACCTTCGGTGCCCTCGTGGCCGCCGGTCTCCCGATCGTCACCGCGATCATCGGTGTGGCCCTCGGCAGCATCGGCATCACCGCGCTGACGGCGTTCACCGAGCTGCCGTCCTCGACCCCGATGCTCGGCATGATGATCGGCCTCGCGGTCGGCATCGACTACACGCTCTTCATCCTCAGCCGCTACCGCAGCGAGCTCGAGCACACCGATGACCGTGAGGAAGCCGCCGGCCTGGCGGTCGGCACCGCGGGGTCGGCCGTCGTCTTCGCCGGCCTGACCGTGATCATCGCGCTGGCGGCGCTGACCGTCGTCGGGATCCCCTTCCTGGGCTGGATGGGCATCGGTGCCGCGATCACCGTCACCGTCGCGGTCCTCGTGGCCCTGACGCTGCTGCCGGCGCTGCTCGGCATGCTCAAGTCGAAGGCGTTCGGCGGCCGCGTGCGCCGCTACGTCCCGCGGCGCGACGCCGACGGTGCGGTGCTCAACAACGGCGTCCGCTTCGCCCGCCTGATCGGGCGCAAGCCGGTCGTCTGGGCGCTCGCCGTCGTCATCGCGCTCGGCGCCGTCGCCCTGCCCTTCAAGGACCTCCACCTCGGCATGCCGGGTGACGCCACGGCGCCTGCCGACAGCTCGCGCTACCAGGCGGTCCAGCTGATCGAGGAGGGCTTCGGGCCCGGCCGGCTCGACCCGATGATGCTGGTCGTCGACGCCCGCGGCCTCACCGGAGACGCGGCGAGCAAGCAGGCGGCGTACACGAAGGTGGCGGACTGGGCGCGCTCGCTCGACGGCGTCGCCCGCGTGGTCGCCCAGCCGGGCACCGACAAGGGTGCGGTCATCCTGATCGAGCCGAAGACCGGCCCGGACGACGCCGCCACCGACGCGCTGCTCAAGACGATCCGCGCCGGCGAGCCGGCGGTGGAGAAGGAGACCGGTGTCGACCTCGCCGTCACCGGCACCCAGCCGGTCATGGCCGACATCTCCGACAAGCTCAACAGTGCGCTCGTGCCCTACCTGGCGGTCGTCATCGGCCTGGCGTTCCTCCTGCTGATGCTGGTCTTCCGCTCGCTGCTGGTGCCGCTGACGGCGACCGCGGGCTTCCTGCTCTCGGTGCTGGCGACGCTCGGTGCGACGGTGGAGGTCTTCCAGAAGGGTGCGTTCGGGCTCTTCCCGGAGCAGCCGATCGTCAGCTTCATCCCGATCTTCCTGATCGGCGTGGTCTTCGGTCTGGCGATGGACTACCAGGTCTTCCTGGTGACCCGGATGCGGGAGGCACACGTTCACGGCGCCTCGACGCGGGAGGCCGTCGTCGACGGGTTCCGCAACAGTGCCCGGGTCGTGACGGCGGCGGCCGTGATCATGGCCGCGGTCTTCTCCGGCTTCATCCTGATGGACGACGTGATCGTGAAGTCGATGGGCTTCGCACTCGCCCTGGCGGTGCTGTTCGACGCCTTCGTCGTGCGGCTCGTGCTGATCCCGGCGCTGATGTACCTGCTCGGCGAGAAGGCCTGGTACCTCCCGGCCTGGCTCGACCGGATCCTGCCCAACGTCGACGTCGAGGGCGAGAAGCTCGAGCGCCGGTCGATCACGCGTCACGACGACGACCTGGACGAGGGCGACCGCGTCCTGGCCGGCGTCTGACCCCGAGACCACGACGGCCCCGCACCCTCCCCGACGCGGGGCCGTCGTGCTGCGTCAGGCCCTCGGGCTCAGGGCAGCAGCAGGGAGTACGCCGACGGCACGATGCGCCAGGTCCGCGCCGTGACCGGGCCCTCGAGCTCGCCGTCCGCGGAGCACCAGAAGCCCTCGCCGCGGACGGTGACGGTCCGGCCGGTCACGTGCACGACGCGGTCGTTGCCCGGGTGCCTGCCGACGGCGAGCTGCGCGGCGTACCCGATGCGGGAGAGGGGGCCGAGAGGCTTGGTGAGCACGACGTCGACGACGCCGTCCTCGGGGTCGGCATCCGGGTTGATCGGGGCGCCGCCACCGACCCGGGGGCCGTTGCCCAGGGCGACCATCAGCGTGGGCTCCGCGGGGTCGGCGAGGACCTGGTCGTCGACGACGACGCGCAGCCGGACGGTCGGCGGGCGCACGGCCGTGACCAGTGCGCCGAGCGGGTAGCCCAGGCGCCCGAGGCCGACCGTGCCGAGGCGCTCCTTCGCGGCGGCGCCGATCCGGCTGGCCGCGGCACCGGCGCCTGCGTGCACGTTGTTGACCACCACCTCGCCGCGGTCGTCGACGAGGAGCGCGACCGGGGTCGGCGTACCGGAGAGGAGGGTGCGGGCAGCCTCCTCGATGTCGAGGGGGACGCCCGTGCCCCGGGCGAAGTCGTTCCCGGTGCCGAGCGGCAGCAGGCCCAGCGTGCGCCCGGCGAGGTCGCCGCGGCTGTGGAGCGCGCTGACCACGGCATGCAGCGAGCCGTCGCCGCCGGCGACGACCACGATCCGGTCCCCGGCCGTCGCCAGGACGGCGTCGAGCTCGTCCGGCGACGCGGTGGTCACCAGCTCCACGGCGGCCCCCTTGCCCAGCACGAGGAGGGCGCGGTCCAGGGTGGCGCGGTCCGCGGTGCCCGCGGCGGCGTTCGCCACGACGAGGAGTGAGGTCATGCCGGCAAGGTTGCCAGCGGTCCCCACGGTCATGCGTGGAAACCCCGTGTTCGGGGCCGGTTTGGTAACGTGTGGCCGCAAGAGCCCCGGTCTTGCCGGGGCTCGAAGCGTTTCTGGACCGGACACTGCACTACCTACAAGTACTCACATGCGTCGAGCAGCCGCCTCTGGCGGAGGGACTCCGTAGGACAAGGAGCACCACATGCCAGCGATCGTGGTTCTGGGCGCCCAGTGGGGCGACGAGGGCAAGGGCAAGGCGACCGACCTGCTCGCCACCACCGACCCCATCGACTACGTCGTCCGCACCTCGGGCGGTCACAACGCGGGCCACACCATCGTGGTCAACGGCGAGAAGTACGCCACCCACCTGCTGCCCTCCGGCATCCTGACGCCCGGCGCGACCTCGGTCATCGCCAACGGCGTCGTCGTCTCCCCGGAGGCGCTCTTCCGCGAGCTCGACGGGTTGATCGAGCGCGGTGTCGACGTGGCCAACCTGGTCGTGTCCGCCAACGCGCACGTCATCGCCAGCTACCACGCGACCATCGACAAGGTCAGCGAGCGGTTCCTCGGCAAGAACATGATCGGCACCACCGGTCGCGGCATCGGCCCGGCGTACGCCGACAAGGTCAACCGTGTCGGCATCCGCATCGCCGACCTCTTCGACGAGGAGGTGCTGCGCCAGAAGGTCGAGGCCGCCCTCGACCTGCGCAACCACGTCCTCACCAAGGTCTACAACCGTCGCGCGATCGAGGTGGACGCGGTCGTCGCCGAGCTCACGTCGTACGCCGAGCGGCTGCGGCCGATGGTGGCCGACACCTCGCTGCTGCTCAACAAGGCGCTCGACGAGGGCAAGACCGTCCTCTTCGAGGGCGCCCAGGCGACGATGCTCGACGTCGACCACGGCACCTACCCGTTCGTGACCTCGTCGTCGCCGATCGCGGGCGGTGTCTGCACCGGCGCCGGCATCGGCCCGACCCGCATCGACCGGGTCATCGGCGTCATCAAGGCCTACACGACGCGCGTCGGCTCGGGCCCGTTCCCGACCGAGCTCTTCGACGAGGATGGCGCCAACCTGCAGCGCATCGGCGGCGAGATCGGCGTCTCGACCGGTCGCACCCGCCGCTGTGGCTGGTACGACGCCGTCATCGCCCGCTACTCGGCGCGGGTCAACGGCCTGACGGAGTTCTTCCTGACCAAGCTCGACGTGCTCGACAGCTGGGAGCGGATCCCCGTCTGCGTGGCGTACGAGATCGACGGGGAGCGCGTCGAGGAGATGCCGATGACGCAGACCGAGTTCCTGCGCGCGAAGCCGATCTACGAGTACTTCGACGGCTGGCAGACCGACATCTCCGGCTGCCGCACGTTCGAGGAGCTCCCGGAGAACGCGCAGGTCTACGTCCGTGCCCTGGAGAAGCTCTCCGGTGCGCCGTTCTGGGGCATCGGCGTGGGCCCGGGCCGCGAGCAGACGATCGTCCCGCCCCGCGACTGATCACCCTCCCGCCGAGACGGGGCCTGTGCCGGGCACAAGCCCCGTCTCGGCGCGGCACAGGCCCCGTCTCGGCGCGGCACAGGCCCCGTCCCGGCGCTACTGGGGGCTGACGACCCCTGCGTCGAAGGCGTAGACGATCGCCGCGGCGCGGTCCCGCAGGTCGAGCTTGGTGAAGATCCGTCCGACGTGGCTCTTCACGGTCACCTCGGAGATGACCAGCTCGTCGGCGATCTCGCCGTTGGAGAGGCCACGACCCATCAGGCGGAGCACGTCGATCTCGCGTGCGGTGAGCTCGTCGGGGGTCACGCCGGCCGTCGCCAGGCCGGTGCCGTCGCGGTAGGCGGCGAGCACGCGCTGGGTCACGGCCGGGTCGAGCAGCGCCTGGCCGGCAGCGACCGCGTGGACCGCGCGGACCAGGTCCTCGGCGGGAGAGTCCTTCAGCAGGAACCCGGCGGCTCCGGCCCGCAGGGCGCCCGAGAGCAGCTCGTCGTCGTCGAACGTGGTCAGCACGAGCACGGGCGGTGACGCAGGCGTCGCGGCCAGGCGCCGGGTCGCCTCGATGCCGTCGACCCGCCGCATGCGCAGGTCCATGACCACCACGTCCGGCTGGAGCGCCTCCACCGCAGCCGGCACCTCGTCGCCGTCGCCGCACTCGCCGACGATCTCGAAGCCGTCCTTGCGGCGCAGGATCCGGCGCAGGCCGGAGCGGACCAGCTCCTGGTCGTCGACCAGCAGCACGCGAACGTCGTTCATCGGCTCTCCGTCACGCCGGAGCCCAGCGACTGCAGGCTCCTCATCGTCAGTCCCTTGGCCGGGAACCCGAGCCGGCACCGGAGGTTGGCGGGGGTCTGCAGGTCGACGAGCCACCCCTGGTCGGCCGGCCCCGCCGTCAGCGTGCCGCCGAGCTGGCGTGCCCGCTCCTCCATGCCCCGGATCCCCGCGCAGTCGGCACCCGCGGACCCCGCCGGCGCGGCGAGGGAGTTCCAGACGCGCACCCGCTGCCGGGTCCGGCGTACGTCGACGACGACGCGCGCGGACGCGTCCGGGGCATGCTTCGCGACGTTGGCCAGCGACTCCTGGACGATCCGGTAGAGGCCGAGGCCGACGGACGGCGTGACCAGCGCGGGGTCGCCGGTCAGGTCGAGCGTGACCCGCAGCCCGGCGTCGGCGAACTGCTGTACGAGCGCCGGGATGTCCCGGGCGTCGGGCGTCGCGTGCACCTCGCCGGCGACCACGCCGAGGAGCCCGACGGTCTGGCGGATGTCGGCCATCGCCTGGCGGCCGGTCGACTCCGCGTCGCGCAGCGCGTCGGTGGCCTCGCCGAGGTCGACGTCCTCGTCCTCGAGGGAGCGTCGCGCAGCCGAGAGGTGCAGCAGGGTCACGGAGAGTGAGTGGGCGATGACGTCGTGGACCTCACGGGCGATGCGCTGCCGCTCGGCGAGGACGGCGCGCGACTGCCGGTCGCTGGCGGCACGCTCCTGCTCGTCGATGCGCAGCTGCTGGAACCGCATGATGAAGCCGATGTCCCAGCCGATCACCAGCGTGGTCAGCCAGAAGCCGACGCCCGGCAGGTGCCCGGTGACGCTCAGGCCCACGAACGTCGCAGCCATCAGAGCGACGCCGATCGCGCTGTCGACGAAGCGCTCCAGCGAGCCGAGGTGGCCGGCGAGCATGACGAGCGCGAAGAGGGCGAAGTCGTAGTCGACGGGGTAGAGCACCGTCAGGGCGCCGACCGGTGCCGTCGCGATGACCACCGTGGGCAGCCACGGCAGGCGTCCGCCGAGTGCGTCGACGAGCCAGGGGAGCGAGGCCACGGCGACGAGGCCCCACGCGGGCAGCACGGCGTCCTGCCCGGTGCGCTGGACGATCGCGGCGACGAAGGCGAACGTGCTGGAGACGTACATGACCGCCGGGATCCACCAGACGAACTGCGGGTAGCCCTGACGCGCCCACCGGTCGGCGAGCGTGGCGATGAGGGCCCGTGCAGTCACCGCTCCAGCGTAGGGGCGCAGCAGGGGTGGACACATCCGCCCGTGGGAGGAGCATCACGTCGGTTTGTCCGCCTTCGGGAGGACCTGGAGAACCCGTCCGTGGAACGCTGTGTCACACGCAGTCGGCTCCGTAGCGTCCGGGACATCGAGCCGTCCCCGACAAAGGAGTCGTCATGAACGCCTGGGAGATCCACCACCGTCGCACCGCAGCCCTGCGCGACGTCGTCACGGAGCTGGACGCAGGTGCCGACCTCCCGTGGTCGGACGCCCTGGCTGCCCTCTTCGGTGACCGCGCCGGCCTCCTCGTGGCGCTCCACGACTCCTTCGCCCGCCGCGTGACCGGCCGGATCGAGCTCGCCCTCGAGCTCCACGACCTGCCGGGAGCCTCGGTCGCCGAGGCGTGGCAGGCCGTCGTGACAGAGCTGCCCGGCATCCACCGCATCCTGCGTGCGTACGCCGACGAGCCGGCCCTGGCCCGCCCCGACGCCAACCTGCACCGGACCGTCGCGGTCGCGGCCGGCCTCGCCTCGCTCGGCGCCCCGGTCGGGATCGCGGCGGACGCCGGTCGGGCGTTCGTCGCCAACGCAGCCCACATCGACGTCCCCGCCCGCCGTGACGGCTGGCTGCGGGAGCGCCTCTCGTTCCGACTCATGAAGGCGAGTGCCTGAGCACATGGAGAACGTCGCCCGCCTGGCCGTGCGCCGCGCGCCGTTGGTCATCCTCCTGTGGCTGGCGGTGATCGTCGGCCTCAACACCGCGGTCCCGCAGCTCGAGGACGTGATCGCGCGCGACAACACGGCGTTCGTGCCGGGCTCGGCAGCCTCGATCGCGGCGTACCGCCACATGGACGACGCCTTCGGCACGGGCACGACGAACTCCGTCGTCTTCGTCGCGGGCGAGCGCACCGGCGGGCTGACGGCCGCCGACCGACGCTGGTTCGGCGAGCTCGCGCAGCGGATCCGCGCGCAGGACACGGACGTCACGCAGGTCGCCGACCTAGGGTCGGAGCAGATCTGGAAGGGCACGGTCAGTCGCGACGGCGAGGCGGTCTACCTGCAGGTCGGCTTCCCCGGCCAGGTCGGCACGCCGCAGAGCGCGCGCGAGATCCACGAGCTGCGCGACACGGTGGCGGCCCACGTCCCCGACGGGCTCTCCGTGGCGGTCACCGGTCCGGCGGCGACGATCACGGACACCCAGGACACCATCGAGCACGACCTCGGCCGGATCACGGCCATCACGCTCGGTCTGATCGCGGTCATCGTGCTGCTGCTCTACCGGTCCTGGGCGACGCTCGGCGTCATCCTCGGCTTCATCGGCGCCTGCCTGGGTGCTGGCCGCGGCATCGCCGCGACGGCGGGCCACCTGGGCTGGTTCCACGTCTCGACGTTCACCGCGTCGATGCTGACCGCGATCGTGCTCGGTGCGGCCACCGATTACGCGATCTTCCTGCTGAGCCGCTTCCACGAGCTGCGCCGCGAGGGACACGAGCCGAGGGAGGCGGCCGAGATCGCCACCCGCCGCGTCGGCTCGATCATCGTCGGTTCCGCCGTCACGGTGGTCCTCGCGACGGCCGCGATGGGCCTGGCCCAGATCGGCTTCTTCAACACGGTCGGCCCGGCGATCGCGCTGGCGGTCACGCTCTCGCTCTTCCTCAGCCTCACCCTGCTGCCGGCCGTCATCGCGCTGCTGGCCCCGCGCGGCTGGCTCGATCCGCGGCCAGCCCGGGGCGGCGCCGGTGGCGCCAGCTGGGCCGGCGTCGCGGCGTACGTCGTGGCGAATCCCGCCAAGGTGCTGGCCCTCGGGCTGCTGCCGCTGGTGCTGCTGGCCTCGGTCTTCCCGCTCATGGACCTCGGCTACGACCAGCGCCGCGTGCAGCCGCACGACACCGAGAGCAACATCGGCTACCGGTTGCTCGCCGACCACTACCCGGCCAACGAGGTGCTCGCCGACTACGTGCTGATCACGAGCGACCACGACATGCGCAACGCCCGTGACATCGCCGCGATCGAGCAGGCGGCCGGATCGGTCGCCCGGCTCCGGGGCGTGCAGTCGGTCCGCACCATCTCGCGCCCCCTCGGCACGCCGATCAAGCAGGCCTCGCTCGGCTACCAGATGGGCGTCGCGGGCAAGCGCCTCGGCAAGGCCTCCGACCAGGTCACCTCCGGTGTGAAAGACGCCTCGCGCCTCGACCGCGGCGCTGCGGCGCTGAGCAGCGGTGCCGGCCGGGTCGCGTCCGGCGCCTCGCGTGCCGTCGACGGCGCCGATCGCCTGCTCGCGGGTGCCGATGAGCTGTCGAGCGGCCTGTCCCGCCTCGCCGCCGGCGCCGACGACGCCCACGCGGGGTCGGCACGGCTGCGCGCGGGAGCTGCTCGCCTGGCCGACGGCCTCGAGGACGGACTCGCCAACGCGCAGCTCGCGGTCGACGGCCTCGGCATGGCCTACGACGCGCTCAAGACCAGGAGCCTCACCTGCAACGTCGACCCGGCCTGCCGCAAGGCGCGCGACGGGATCTACCAGATCTGGGTGGGCGAGCGTGACCAGCTGATCCCGGGCCTGCGCGACGCCGTCGCCGGCGCCCGGGCGATCGCCGACGGGTCGACGGACCTGGAGAGCGGGCTGGCCCGGATCCAGGCCGGCCTCGACAAGGCAGACGCCGGCGCCGCGCAGCTGCGGGCCGGCCAGGCCACCATGGCCGACAAGCTCGGTGACCTCTCCGACGGCGCCGGCAAGGTCGCCGACGGTGCGGGCCGGGTCGCCGACGGCACCGGCCAGATCGCGGGCAGGATGGGCGACCTGGGCACCGGTCTGGGTGACGCGTCGGCGTACCTCTCGACGACGGCGCGGGCGACCGGCGACACCTCGGTCGGCGGCTTCTACCTGCCGCCCGCAGCGTTCAACGACAAGCGCTTCGCGCTGGCCCGCGGACTCTTCATGAGTGCGGACGGTCACGAGGCGCGCATGGTCGTGGTCGGCGCGACGGACGCCTTCGGCAACGCCTCCCTCGACCGCACGCGCCTGCTCCGGACGACCACGCAGGACGCCCTCTCCGATGGCCCGCTCGCCGGGGCGAGCGTCGAGTCGGCCGGCATGCCGTCGAGCCTCGACGACATCCGCCACCTGTCGACGAACGACTTCCGGCTCGTCGCCGCGATCGCCCTGGCCGTCGTACTGCTCGTGCTGCTGGTCCTGCTGCGCAGCGTCGTCGCGGCCGTCTTCCTTCTCGGCACGGTCGTGCTCTCGTACGCCGCCGCGATGGGCCTCGGCACCCTCGTCTGGCAGATCCTGCTGGACAAGCCGCTGGACTGGTCGGTGCCGTCGGTCGCGTTCGTGATCCTCGCCGCCGTCGGTGCGGACTACAACATGCTGCTGATCAAGCGGATCCACGAGGAGGCACCGGACGGCTCGCCTGCCGGCGTCGCCCGGGCTCTGGCCGTCACCGGCTCCGTCATCACGGCGGCCGGCCTGATCTTCGCTGCCAGCGTCTTCGCGATGATGTCCGGTCACGTGGTCACGCTGATGCAGGTCGGGTTCACGATCGGCATGGGCCTGCTGCTGGACACCTTCGTCGTGCGGACACTCGTCGTACCGGCGTTCGCGGCGCTCGTCGGCCCGCGGCTGTGGTGGCCGGCAGCACCGAGGGCGCACTGACACGTAGAATCCCGCGCTTGTGAAGACCCTCGTCATCGGCACCGGCGGCCGTGAGCACGCGCTCGCGCTCGCCCTCTCGCGCGACCCCCAGGTGAGCGAGGTGCACGCTGCCCCCGGCAACCCGGGCATCGGCGCGATCGCCACGCTCCACGACGTCGACCCGATGGACGGCGCCGCCGTGGCCGCCCTGG
The DNA here is from genome assembly GCF_030580915.1 of Nocardioides jiangxiensis. Lineage (NCBI taxonomy): Bacteria > Bacillati > Actinomycetota > Actinomycetes > Propionibacteriales > Nocardioidaceae > Nocardioides > Nocardioides jiangxiensis. Next base: position 1,225,647 of record NZ_JAUQTA010000001.1, on the reverse strand, counting down.
CGGTCTCGATCGGGGCCGACCTCGTCGTCATCGGTCCGGAGGCGCCGCTGGTCGCAGGCGTCGCCGACGCGGTGACGGAGGCCGGCATCGCCGTCTTCGGCCCGTCGAAGGAGGCCGCCCAGCTCGAGGGCTCCAAGGCGTTCTCCAAGTCCGTGATGGAGGCGGCTGGCGTCCCCACCGCTCGCTCCTTCACGTGCACGACCCCCGAGGCGGCGGCGGAGGCGCTCGACACCTTCGGCGCGCCGTACGTCGTCAAGGACGACGCGCTCGCGGCCGGCAAGGGTGTCGTGGTGACCAACGACCGGGCCGAGGCGCTGGCCCACGCGGAGGCCTGCGGCCGGGTCGTCATCGAGGAGTTCCTCAAGGGCCCGGAGGTCTCCGTCTTCGCGGTCTGCGACGGCGCCACGGCGTACGCGCTCCAGCCGGCGCAGGACTTCAAGCGGATCTTCGACGGTGGCCGTGGTGGCAACACCGGCGGCATGGGCTCCTACAGCCCGCTGCCGTGGGCCCCCGCCGACCTGCGTGACATCGTCATCGCGACCGTCGTCCAGCCGACGCTCGACGAGATGGCCCGCCGCGGCACGCCGTTCCGTGGCTGCCTCTACGTCGGCCTGGCGCTCACCGACGCGGGGCCGCGCGTCATCGAGTTCAACGTGCGCTTCGGCGACCCGGACATCCAGCCCGTCCTCGCGCTCATCGAGTCCGGCGTCGGCGAGCTGCTGCACGCCGCGGCCGAGGGCCGGCTCCACGAGGTCGAGGCGCCGGTCTTCAGCGACGGAGCCGCGGTCACCGTTGTCCTCGCCTCGGCCGGCTACCCGGAGTCGTCGTCGAAGGGCGACGTCATCTCCGGCGTGGGCAACGCCAACGGTGTGGCCGACGTCGACGTGATCCACGCCGGCACCGAGATCGTCGCCGCCCCCTCGGAGGCGGAGCCGGACCACAAGCACCTCGTGACCGCCGGTGGCCGCGTGCTCGCCGTGCGCGCCACGGGCTACGACATCGCCGACGCCCGTGCGCGCGCCTACGCCGCCGCCGACCTGATCACGTTCCCGGGCATGCAGCGTCGTTCCGACATCGCCGCCGAGCCGCTCGGCGTCATCGAGGGCGCCGCCGTCCTCGAGGGCTGAGGAGCGCGGCCGCGAGTCGGGTGCGCCCGTTGATGCTGGGTGCGGAGGCCAGCGCGCTCGACTCGGTTCGGACGTGGCGCTGACGCGTGGGAGAATCTTCCACCGTGACTGTGCCTAACGTTCTCGCGACCCGCTACGCCGCCGCCGACCTGGCCTCGATCTGGAGCCCCGAGCACAAGATCGTCCTCGAGCGCCAGCTCTGGATCGCGGTCATGAAGGCCCAGAAGGACCTCGGCATCGCGATCCCCGACGGCGTCATCGAGGCCTACGAGGCCGTCGTCGACAAGGTCGACCTCGACTCCATCGCCGCGCGTGAGCGGGTCACCCGCCACGACGTGAAGGCGCGCATCGAGGAGTTCTGCGCGCTGGCCGGTCACGAGCACATCCACAAGGGCATGACCTCGCGCGACCTCACCGAGAACGTCGAGCAGCTCCAGGTCATCTCCTCCCTCGCGATCATCCGTGACCGCGCCGTCGCCACGCTGGCCCGCCTCGCGCGCCTGGCCGCGGAGCACGAGACCACGGTCATGGCCGGTCGCTCGCACAACGTGGCTGCCCAGGCCACCACCCTCGGCAAGCGCTTCGCGACCATCGCCGACGAGATGCTGGTCGGCGTCCAGCGCCTCGAGGAGCTCATCGCGCGCTACCCGCTCCGCGGCATCAAGGGCCCGGTCGGCACGGCGCAGGACATGCTCGACCTGCTCGACGGCGACGCCTCCAAGCTCGCCGACCTCGAGGGCCGGGTCGCCGCGCACCTCGGCTTCAGCAACGTCTTCACCAGCGTCGGCCAGGTCTACCCCCGCTCGGTCGACTTCGACACGCTCTCCGCGCTCGTCCAGATCACCGCGGGCCCGTCCAACCTCGCCACCACGATCCGCCTGATGGCCGGCATCGAGCTCGTGACCGAGGGCTTCAAGGAGGGCCAGGTCGGCTCCTCGGCCATGCCGCACAAGATGAACACCCGCTCGTGCGAGCGCGTCAACGGCCTCGCCGTCATCACCCGCGGCTACCTCTCCATGGTCGGCGAGCTCGCCGGTGACCAGTGGAACGAGGGCGACGTCTCCTGCTCCGTCGTACGCCGCGTGGCGCTGCCCGACGCGTTCTTCGCCGTCGACGGCCTCTTCCAGACCTTCCTCACCGTCCTCGACGAGTTCGGCGCGTTCCCGGCGGTCATCCAGCGCGAGCTGGACCGCTACCTGCCGTTCCTCACGACCACCAAGGTCCTGATGAGCGCGGTCCGCAACGGGGTGGGCCGCGAGACCGCCCACGAGGTCATCAAGGAGGCCGCCGTCGGCACCGCCCTCGCGATGCGCCAGGGCCAGGTCGAGAACGACGTCTTCGCCAAGCTCGCCGCCTCCGAGGAGCTCGGCCTGACCCGCGAGCAGATCGACGCGCTGGTCGCCAACCCGATCGAGTTCACCGGTGCGGCCGTCGACCAGGTCAAGGCCGTCGTCGCCAAGGTCGAGGCGCTCGTCGCGCAGCACCCCGAGGCCGCGAGGTACGACCCCGGCGCGATCCTCTGACGCAGCCTCCGGGCCGCTGACACGCGAAGAGCCCCCGACACGCCGTACGCGCGGCATGTCGGGGGCTCTTGCTGTCTCAGGCGGGCTTCACGTCCAGGACGACCTCGAACTCGAGCAGGTCCGCACCGGTGGCGACCGGACGCTTCGGCGCCTCACCGGGGGCGGAGGCGTGCGCAGTGCGCGCGTCGCCGTCGCGCCAGGCGGCGAAGGCCTCCTCCGACTCCCACTGGGTGACGACGAAGTAGCGGTCGTCGCCTGCGGTCGGGCGCAGGAGCTGGAAGCCGAGGAAGCCGGGCGACTTCTCGACCGCGCCGGCCCGGGCGGCGAAGCGCTTCTCGAGCTCGGCGCCGGCCTCGGCGGGGACGTGGATGGCGTTGATCTTCACGACGGGCATGGCGCCAGCCTAGGCAGCAGTGGGACGGCCGCGCCCGTCCTGCCAGCGCAGCTGCCGCTCGCGCACCATGAGGAACGCCGGGAACGCGACGCTGATGGCCACCGTGAAGGTGAGCACCACGTAGATCCAGAGGTGCCGGATGCCGAGCCGGCGCCCCTCCGTCACCATGAAGACCAGCGCGGCGCAGGCGACCGCCACGAGGTCGACGACCACGAAGACGCCCGCCGGCGTCGCCACCGCGTCGGTCAGGAAGTCGGCTGCGCCCCGGCCACTCGCCACGTGCCACACCAGCGCCGCCTGCGTCGCCACCAGCGCGACGATGGCGATCGCAAGGTGGACCCGGCGCTCCACGTCAGGCCGCGACCGGCTCGGCGGAAACCGGCGCGGCCACCGGGCGGCGCTTCGCCCACCGCGTGGTGAGCGTCGCGTGGGCGGCGTACGCCAGCACCAGGCCGACGCCCCACAGGTAGCCGACCATGAACCAGGCCTGCTGCAGCGGCATGCCGTGCACGACCCGCGCGAAGCCGAGGCCGAGGGCGCCGACCGCCGGGCCGGCCAGGCCACCGACGAGGTAGGTCCGCCATGCCGCGTGGGCCGCCACGTCACCGCGGCGGCCGGCGCGCGCCGCCATCCAGCCCAGCCACGAGGTGTGCAGGGCCCACGGGAGTGCGGCGCCGAGGATGACCGGCCAGGGGCCGGCGACGAACCAGCTCGGGTGGGCGGCGTACCAGTCGGTCCGGGCGGCGACGACCGCCAGGACGAGGACACCGAGGGCGCCGGTCGCGGCGGCGACCCGGACCGCGCGGCCCGTGGCGAGCGGGCTGTCCGCGCCGCGCTGTCCGCGCCAGAAGCGGCGGACGTAGACCATCGCGCAGGTGATCAGGAACGCCGCGGCGAACTGGATGCCGAAGAGGTTGTCCATCTCCTTGCCCATGTGGGCGACCGGCTCGACGGAGAGCCACATGGCGCGCAGCCAGCCGGCGGAGCAGATCAGGGCGAAGGCCGCGGTCGCGAGCTCGCGGTGCGCCACGAGGTCGCGGCGACGGATCGAGACGAACGCGAGGATCGCCAGGCCCGCGGTGCCGGCGGCGAGGAGCCACAGCACCTCCTCGAACGCGGGGCCGGAGAAGACCAGGCGCGAGTCCGTCTGCAGCAGGTACGACGAGGCCGTGGCGAAGACGCCGAGGCAGCCGAGGATGAAGACCTTGCCGAGGGTGCGGTGCAGGGCCATGTTGCGACGGCGCAGCCGCTCGGAGAACTGCGAGAGGCCGGTGACCAGCGTGAGCGTCCCGATCGTCGAGTGCAGCCACATCGTCGTGTAGGTGGTCGCGAACGTCGCGAAGTGCGGCGCCGAACCGTCGGCACGGACGTCGTGGCCGGAGCCCAGGCCGAACGCGAAGCGAGGCGAGACGAGGAACTCGAAGACGTGGTCCTGGAGGTTGGGTCCGGACGGGCCGTTCCAGAAGTAGGTCAGGGTCATCGGCGCGTAGAACGCGACCAGGACGGCGAGCACGACGCCTGCCGTGGTCCTTGTGCGTGTAGCGAGGGTGGCCATGCCGCCTCCGTCATAACAGTGAAATATCGACCTGATGAGCGTAGGTGGATCACCGCGTCGCGGACACCCGGCTGCTGGGTGTTCCCGGACACAGTGCGGCCGCCGCGGACTAGGGTCGGCGCGTGACCGCTCCTCTCCGCACCCGCCGCGACGAGCTGACGCGCATCGCGCTCGAGCTCCTCGAGGCGGAGGGGCCCGAGGCTGTCTCCACCCGCAGGGTGGCCGCGGCCTACGGTGCCTCGACGATGGCGGTGTACTCGGAGTTCGGGTCGCTCGGCGGGTTGGTGGCGAGCGTGGTCGACGCCGGCTTCGGGCTCCTGGCTGCGGAGATGGCCACCGTGCCGTCGACCGGGGATCCCGTCGCCGACCTGGTGCAGCTGGGGGAGCGCTACCGCTCCTTCGCCCACGAGCACCCCCACCTCTACCGCGTCATCTACGCGGTCTCGCCGCTGGCGGGCCACCGTCGCGACGGCGCGGAGCTGATGCAGGGCGCCGAGGCCTTCGAGGTCATGCACGCCGTCGTTCGCCGGGCCTACCGCGACGGACGCCTCTCCGTGGGTACGCCGTACGCCGCTGCGCTGCAGCTGTGGATCTCCTGGCACGGGCTGGTCGTGGCGGAGCTCGCCGGCTACGTCGACGCGATGCCGGCGCCTCCCGAGCCGCTCGTCGCCTCGTGGATGCGGGCGCTCGCCGTCGGCCTGGGCGACGACGCGGAGGCGGCTGCGCGGTCGATCCCGTTCACCGCCTGACTTCCGTGCCACGATGCGTCCATGCCGTCGTTCTCGCTGCAGCCCGTGACCGACGCCGACTTCGAGGTCGGCCGCCCGTTCACCCATCGCTTCACGGTCCGCACCAGCCGCTCCGCCGACGAGGTCTTCCGCGAGCTCCACGGCAGCCGCCCGCTGCACTGGTGCACGGGCCTGAAGCGGGTCACGTGGAAGACAGGCAAGCCCTTCGGCGTCGGCACCGAGCGCGAGGTGCGTGCTGCCAACGGCCTGCTGGGGCAGGAGCGCTACTTCCTCTGGGACGAGGCGACCCGGGTGACGGCGTTCACCGTCGAGTCGGCCAACATCCCGCTGCTGCGCCGCTTCGGCGAGCGCTACACGGTCACACCCCTGTCCGACGGCGGGTGCGAGTTCCTCTGGGAGTTCGTCGTCGAGCCGAAGGTGCCGGGCCCGCTGCAGGGCCTGGTCCTCGGCCTGGTCAGGCGCCTGGACCTGGCCCGGCTCGAGAAGGACACCCGCGCCTACTTCCCTGCCTGAGCCTCGTCGCCCGCGCGCAGATAGGCTGCGCGCATGCTGAACATCCCCGAGGCCCCGGCGATCGAGGGCACCACGCACCTCCACTCCGGGAAGGTCCGCGACCTCTACCGGATCGACGAGGGCGCGTACGCCGGCAACCTGCTGATGGTGGCCAGCGACCGCATCTCGGCGTACGACTTCGTGCTGTCGTCGACGATCCCCGACAAGGGCGAGATCCTCACGCGCATGTCGCTGTGGTGGTTCGACCAGCTGCAGGAGATCGCGCCCAACCACCTGGTCTCGACCGACGTCCCGGATGTCGTGAAGGGGCGCGCGGTCATCGTGCAGAACCTCGAGATGTTCCCGGTCGAGTGCGTCGCCCGTGGCTACCTGACCGGCTCCGGCCTCGGTGACTACAACGCGACCGGCGAGGTCTGCGGCATCAAGCTCCCCGCAGGCCTGGTCGACGGCAGCCGGCTCGACGAGCCGCTCTTCACGCCCGCCACCAAGGCCGAGGTCGGCGACCATGACGAGAACGTCTCCTATGAGGCCGTCGCCGCGACGGTGGGCGAGAAGGCGGCGGCCGCGCTCAAGCACCAGACGCTGCTCGTCTACAAGCGCGCCGAGGCGATGGCCCGCGAGCGCGGCATCATCCTGGCCGACACGAAGTTCGAGTTCGGCACGCTCAAGGACGGCACGCTCGTGCTGGCCGACGAGGTGCTGACGCCCGACTCCAGCCGCTTCTGGCCGGCCGCGGAGTGGAAGCCGGGCCAGACCCAGCCGAGCTTCGACAAGCAGATCGTCCGCAACTGGCTCACTTCGCCCGACTCGGGCTGGGACAAGTCGTCCGGTGAGCAGCCCCCGGCTCTCCCGCAGGAGGTCATCGACCTCACCCGCGCCAAGTACGTCGAGGCGTACGAGCTGCTGACGGGCGAGAAGTTCTGACCTGACCCCGCGCGGCCCACGGCCCGGATCTCCTTGGCAGCAAGGGGATCCGGGCCGTCGTCGTTCCCGTCGGGTGTGATGAGCGCCGCGTTCCGCGTGGGTATCCGCGTCGCCCTGTAGCGCTTATCTTGTTACGCGGTGCGGATCGCACCGGATAACTCTGCAGAGGGCAAGGAGCTGGGAATGGCCGAGGCGTACGCCGGCAACACGGTCGACGCGCGTGACGCGATCACGCCGATGCGGGACTACGGGTTCTTCGCGAAGGACTCGGTCGCGCGCCGGGTCTGGATCTACCCGACGTCGTTCCTGATCGGGTTCTCGCGGGCGGTGACGATCGAGCACCTCGACCCGCACCTCGCGGCGGCGGTCATCGCCTCGGGCCAGGTCAAGCAGCGCACGCCGCTCCGCTTCGACCGGACCATGCAGTACTTCGCCACGATCCTCTACGGCGACGCCCAGTCGGTGCTCAAGTCCTCCGACATCCTGATGAAGGTCCACCAGCGGGCCATCGGCGTCGACCCGGTCACCGGCCAGCAGTTCGCGGCCAACAACCCCGAGTCGCAGAAGTGGATCCACCTGACCGCGTGGCACTCGATCCTGATCTCCTACGAGATGTTCGGCCCGGGCAAGCTGTCGGAGGAGGAGGAGCTGGAGTACTGGCGCGAGTGCGCCGTCGCCGCGGCGTTCCAGACCATCGACGTCGACAGCCTGCCGCGCACGCGTGCCGAGGTGGCCGCGTACTTCGAGGAGTTCCGCCCGAAGATGGTGGCCTCCGAGGGCATGCTCGACATGTTCGACTTCCTCGTCGACATGCAGCTCTCCTCGCTGCCGAAGTGGGTCCCGTGGAACATCCGCTGGACCGTCAACACCTTCACCAGCCGCGCCGTCCTCGCGACCATGCCGCAGTGGATGCGCGAGATGGGCGGCCGCCCGCAGGGCCGTGCCACCGACCTCGCCGCGATCGTCGCCCTCAAGCCGATCCTGCTCACGATCCACCTGCTCCCGCCGGTGCTGAAGCTCAAGATCGTCAAGGCCATGACGCCGCGCACGATGCCGATCGTGGCGCCGTACGTCAACGGTGTGAAGCCGCTCAACGAGAAGGTCTGGGAGAACGCCGAGGCGCGCGCCGAGTTCGGGTTCCTGCGCACCCCGCGCGAGATCTGGGCAGAGCAGGTCGAGGCCCGCAAGGCTGGCAAGATCAAGGGTTACGAGAAGAACCACAAGGACGAGATCATCGCCTTTGACACCGTCGGCGAGGCCGGCGGCACGATCCGTAACCGCGAGCAGAAGGACAAGGTCGCCCGATGACCGCCGAGGCTGTGTACGACATGACCCCCGCGACGCCCGCCGAGCTCGACGCCGCCGTGGCGCAGCTCGCCACGGGCATCGCCACCTGGGCCGAGATGGAGCTGCCGGCGCGGGCCGAGCTGCTCCGGGCGACCCAGAAGACGATCGCGGCCGAGGCCGGCGCGTGGGCCGGCGCGGCCTCCGCCGCCAAGGGCGTCCCGTCCGGCTCCTACGAGGGCGAGGAGTGGATGAGCGGCCCGGCCGCCACCGCGCCGATGTTCGCCGAGTACGCCACGTCGCTCGAGAAGCTGGCCGCCGGCAAGTCCCCGATCGACGGACTGAAGCTCTCCACGACCGCGACCGGTCAGACCAAGGTCCGGGTGCTGCCCGAGGACCTCAAGGACAACCTGCTCTTCAACGGCTTCGTCGCCGAGGTCTGGCTGAAGCCGGGCATCAGTGCCGAGCAGGCGAAGGCCTCCGCCGGCCTCGGCGCGAAGGCCGAGCACCAGAACGGCGGCGTCGGCCTCGTCCTCGGTGCGGGCAACATCTCCGCGATCGCGCCGCTCGACGCGGCGTACGAGCTGGTCGCCTTCAACCGCGCCTCGGTCATCAAGCTGAACCCGACGTTCCAGCACCTGAAGCCGGTCTACGACCGCGCGCTCGCGCCGCTCATCGAGGCGGACCTGGTCCGCGTCGTCAACGGCGGCGCCGAGGTCGGCGGCTACCTCACGAACCACCCCGACATCGTCCACGTGCACATCACCGGCTCGGCCCGCACCCACGACGCGATCGTCTGGGGAGTCGGCAAGGACGCCGAGAAGAACCGCAAGGCCGGCACCCCGCAGCTCGCCAAGGAGATGACCTCCGAGCTCGGTGGCGTCTCGCCGATCATCGTGGTCCCCGGCTCGTGGGCCAAGAGCGACCTCGTCTACCAGGCGGAGCACGTCGTCACGCAGCGCCTGCACAACGCCGGCCACAACTGCATCGGTGGCCAGGCCCTGCTGATCTCCGCTGACTGGGACCAGAAGGACGCCTTCCTCGACGCCATCCGCACGGTCCTGCGCGAGATCACCCCGCGCGCGCCGTGGTACCCCAACGGCCAGGCCTCGATCGAGCGCGCCAAGGCGACCTACGGCGACGCGGCGGAGCAGGTCGGCAGCTGCACCCTCGTGACGCTCGGCGAGGACAGCCCGACCGAGCTGTACGACGGCGAGTACTTCGCCGCCGTCCTCGGCATCACCGAGCTGCCCGGCCTGGGCGCGGACTTCCTCGCCAACGCGGTGGCGTTCTCCAACGACCGCCTCGACGGCACGCTCGGCGCCTCGATGATCGTGCACCCCCGCGACATCAAGAAGATGGGCGCCCGCTTCGACGAGCTCGTGGCCGCGCTGCGCTACGGCGCGGTCGGCATCAACGTCTGGAGCGGCATCGCCTTCCTCCTCGGCGGTGCGACGTGGGGCGCCTTCCCGGGCCACACGCTCGAGCAGGTCGGCTCCGGCATCGGCGTCGTCCACAACACGCACCTGATCGCCGACTCGGAGAAGACGGTCGTCCGTGGCCCGTTCCACCCGTTCCCGGTCTCCTACCTCAAGGGCGAGTTCACCATGGCGCCGACGATGCCGTGGTTCGTCACGGCGAAGACGGCGGCGAAGTCCGGCAAGGCGCTCGCGGCGTACGGCGGCAAGCGCTCGTGGGGCAACCTGCTGAAGATCTTCCCGCCCGCGCTGCGCGGCTGAAAGGTTCATCGCTGAAGAATTCAGGGGGCACGCGTGGCAGACTGCCGCGCGTGCCCCCTGCCGCTTTCCCCGACGAGCCGGTCCGCGACGGCCGCAACAGGCGCTGGGACGCCCATCGCGAGGAGCGGCGTCGCCTGATCCTCGACGCCGGTGCCGCCGTGGTCGAGGACTCGCCGGTCGGGGCCGAGCTCACCCTCCAGGACGTCGCCGAGCGCGCGGGACTGGTCCGCACGGTCGTGCAGCGCCACTTCGGCGGCCGGGTGCAGCTGGTGCGCGCCGTCCAGGCAGACGTGCTCGAGCGGGCGTTCTCGCTGATCACCGGCCCGGTCGACTACCGCGGCACCCTGCGCGAGGTCGCGTCGCACATGATCGGCATCGCGGTCGAGTGGGTCGACGCCCATCCGGCGCTCCACGGCCTGGTCGAGCGCGAGCTGGGCGACGGCGAGGTCAGCGAGCTCAACCGGATCATCGCGACGTACGCCGACTTCCTCTCCGGCATCCCGCGTGGCGTGGCGGCGGCCCGCGGCATCGAGCTCTCCGACGAGTCCATGGCCGAGATGCACCTGGTCTTCGCCGGGATCATCGGCCAGGTCCGCGCGACCATCGGCCACTGGATGACGCAGGAGCCGCGGCTCGTTCCGCGGGAGCGGGTCGTCGCGGTCCTCTCCGACGCGATCTCGGCCCAGATCGCCGAGCGCGCGCAGTCCTACGGCCTCGACCTGAACGTCGACACGCCCCTGCTTCCCCCGGCGTGAGGCCGTCCCGGCTTCCTTCGTCGCCGTAGTAAGTGGTGCGCGCCGTCTCGGACAATACGGATCCGCTGGCGCGTGCGGTGGGTCACGTTAAAGTGCCCGCCATGGCCACCCTGAACCTCGCGTCGATCCTCGACGACTCCGCTGCGGCGTACCCGGAGCGCACTGCCCTCGTCCTCGGTGACACCCGTCTTTCCTACGCGCAGCTCAACGGAGCGGCGAGCCAGGTCGCGAACCTCCTCGTCGAGCGCGGCATCGAGCCCGGCGACAAGGTCGCCCTGAGCTGCCCGAACCTGCCGTACTTCTCGATCGTCTACTTCGGCATCCTCAAGGCCGGTGCGACCGTCGTCCCGCTCAACGTGCTGCTGAAGGGTCGCGAGGTGGCCTACCACCTCAACGACTCGGAGGCGAAGGCCGTCTTCGCCTTCCAGGGCACGCCGGACCTCGCCATCGGCGCCGAGTGCTACGAGGGCTTCAACGGTGCCGCGGGCTGCGAGCACTTCTTCATGATCATGGCGGACCCGACCGCTGCCTCGCCGATCGAGGGCACCGAGACCCTCGGCCAGGGCATGGCCGGCAAGTCGCCCGTCTTCGAGACCGTCGCCACGGACTCCGACGACACCGCGGTCATCCTGTACACCTCGGGCACCACGGGCCAGCCGAAGGGTGCCGAGCTGCGCCACAGCAACATGTTCTCCAACCAGGAGACCAGCCAGGAGCTCTTCGGCTTCACCGCTGGCAGCCCCGAGACGGCGCTCTGCGTCCTCCCGCTCTTCCACTCCTTCGGCCAGACGGCGATCCACAACGCCACCATCGCGACCGGCGGCACCCTCGTGCTCCTGCCGCGCTTCGAGCAGAACGCCGCCCTCGGCCTCATGGTCAAGGAGAAGGTCACCGTCTTCGGCGGCGTCCCGACCATGTACGTCGGCCTGCTCGCCGCCGCCGCGGAGAACCCGGACGCCGCCGCGCACGTCAAGGACACGCTGCGCTGCGCCGTCGCCGGTGGCGCTGCGCTTCCCGTCGCCGTCCACCAGCAGGTCGAGAAGGTCTTCGGCGTCACCGTGCTCGAGGGCTACGGCCTGTCGGAGACCTCGCCGGTCGCGTCGTTCTCGCCGGTGGGCCAGCCGGTCCGACCGGGCTCGATCGGCGTCCCGATCAAGGACGTGTCGATGAAGCTCATCGACCCGGAGACGGGCGAGGACCTCCCCGAGGACCCCGACACGGTCGGCGAGATCGCGATCAAGGGCCCCAACGTCATGAAGGGCTACTACAACCGTCCCGAGGCGACCGCCGAGGCGATCGACGCCGACGGCTGGTTCCGCTCCGGCGACCTGGCCAAGAAGGACGCCGACGGCTGGTACTACATCGTCGACCGGTCCAAGGACATGATCATCCGCGGCGGCTTCAACGTGTACCCGCGTGAGCTGGAGGAGGTCCTGCTCACCCACCCGGCCATCGCGCTGGCCGCCGTGATCGGCGTTCCGCACGACACCCACGGCGAGGAGATCAAGGCCGTCGTCGTGCTCAAGCCGGGCGCATCGGCCGAGGCTGACGAGATCCAGGCGTGGATGAAGGAGCAGGTCGCGGCGTACAAGTACCCGCGCATCGTCGAGGTGGTCCCGGCGCTGCCGATGACCGCCACCGGCAAGATCCTCAAGCGCGAGATCCCGCGCTGATCCGCGAGACGGGGCCCGTGCGACGCTGAGACGGGCCTCCTGCGACGCTGAGACGGGCCTTGTGCCGGCGAACGCCGGCACAAGGCCCGTCTCACTCGCTTCGCTCGTGCACTCCTCCCTCGCTCGCGCCGGATCGAGCAAGCTCGACCGGTGCTCGCTCAGTCGTCGTCTCGCGTTGCTACGGGCCCCGTCTCGGCGGAGTCAGAAGAGGGGGCGGTCGGCCTTGCCGGAGTTCTCGTCCACGAAGCGTGAGACGTGGGCGGCGACCAGCGCGGGGGAGTGCTCGACCACCCAGTGGTTGCCCTCGACCTCATGGGTCGCGAGCGAGTCGCACCAGGGGGCCGGGGCCGTGCGCTGCGTCTCGGAGTCGACGTGGAGGTCGCCGGTCGGTGCGAGCACCTGCACCGGCACCGTCGTACGCCGGGGAGCCGGCCGTGCCAGCCGCGGGAGGAAGTTGGCCCGGTAGAGGGCGAGGCCGCGCTCGGCATCGGAGCGGCTCTTGTCGCGCACCGGCGCGTCGGCCGACAGCCCGTGCCTGGCCGAGTGCCGGACCAGCCTGTCGAGGACGCCGAGCCGGATGGCGGCCTCGGGCAGGAGGGGCAGCTGGAAGAGCGCGATGTAGTAGGAGTCGAGCAGCTGCCGCGCGATGGCCCGGGGCCGCTCGCGGACTCCGCGCAGCCAGACGCCGACCATGTCGAGGTCGGGGCCGGAGACCGAGGTGTAGGAGAGCAGGCGATCGGCCCAGGCCGGGTCGGTGACCAGGGCCCAGGTCTGGATCGATCCCCAGTCGTGCGCCAGCAGGTGCACCTGTCGATCGCCCACCACCCCGTCGATGACCTCGCCGAGGTCGGCCGCGAGGCGGGGGATCGTGTAGTGGCGGCGACCCGAGGGGGACTCCGACGAGCCGGCGCCGCGGACGTCGTAGGTCACCACGTGGAAGCGGTCGACCAGTGCCGCGACGACGCCGTCCCAGACGTGGTGGTCGTCGGGGTAGCCGTGGATCGCGACGACCGTGGGGTGCGCCGGGTCTCCGTGCTCCTGGACCGCGAGCCGTACGCCGTCGGACGTGGTCAGGGTGCGCTGTCGCGGGGTCGCCATGGCGTCATCCTGCCAACCCGGGGCCGGGTGCTGGGCACCACACCCGACCGGTGGGCGTGCGCCCGTAGGATGAGCGTGCCCGGAACCAAGGGCAAGCCGCACTTCTCAAGGAGCTCATCGTGGCCCGTGTCGTCGTCGACGTCATGCTCAAGCCGGAAATCCTCGACCCGCAGGGCAAGGCCGTCCACGGCGCCCTCCCGCGCCTGGGCTTCTCCGGCGTGACCGACGTCCGCCAGGGCAAGCGCTTCGAGCTCGAGGTCGAGACGGCTGACGAGGCCACCCTCGCCCAGGTCGAGAAGATGGCGGAGACCCTCCTGGCCAACACCGTCATCGAGGACTTCGTCGTCCGCGTCGAGGACGCCCAGTGAAGATCGGCGTCGTCACCTTCCCCGGCACGCTCGACGACGTCGACGCGTCCCGCGCGGTCACCATCGGTGGCAACGAGGCCGTCGCCCTGTGGCACGGCGACCACGACCTGAAGGGGGTCGACGCCGTCGTCCTCCCGGGTGGCTTCTCGTTCGGCGACTACCTGCGCTGCGGTGCGATCTCGCGCTTCTCGCCGGTGATGACCGAGGTCATCGAGGCGGCCGGCAAGGGCATGCCGGTCCTCGGCATCTGCAACGGCTTCCAGATCCTCACCGAGGCGCACCTGCTGCCCGGCGCGCTGATCCGCAACGACCACCGCAAGTTCGTGTGCCGCGACCAGAAGCTCCGGATCGAGAACAACACGACCGCCTGGACCAGCGCCTACGCCAAGGACCAGGAGATCACCGTCGTCCTCAAGAACGGCGAGGGCTCCTATGTCGCCGACGAGGCCACGCTCGACATGCTCGAAGGGGAGGGGCGGGTCGTCGCGCGCTACCTCGACGTCAACCCCAACGGCTCGCTGCGCGACATCGCGGGCATCACCAACGAGCGCGGCAACGTGGTCGGCCTGATGCCGCACCCCGAGCACGCGGTCGAGGAGCTGTGCGGCCCCGGCGTCGACGGCCTCGGCTTCTTCACCTCGCTCGCAGCGTCGGTCTTCGCCTGATGTCTCCGCTCAGGGCCTTCCGTGTCGCCGCGATCGCGGAGGCGGTCTCGTGGACCGGTCTGCTGGTCGGCATGTTCTTCAAGTACGTCGTCGTCAAGGACGAGATCGGGGTCCAGGTCATGGGTCCGATCCACGGCGTCGCGTTCATCGCGTTCGTGATGGTGACCCTGCGGGTCGGCCTCGACGCGAGGTGGTCGAAGAAGCAGCTCGGCCTGGGCCTGCTCTCCTCGATCCCGCCGCTCTTCACCGTCGTCTTCGACCTGTACGCCGAGAAGGCCGGTCTCCTCGCCGACAGCTGGAACGACAGCAGCGACGACGCGGAGCCCGTCCAGGGCTGACTCCGCTCCTGACGCAGCGAGGCCCCGCCACCCCTCGGGTGGCGGGGCCTCGTCGTTCTCCCGCGTCAGCCGTTCGCCTTCGTCACCTGCCGTGGGTCAGCCGCGTCCACATCGTCGGTGTCACGACCCCGCTCGAGGTCATGCCGACCCGCGACTGGTAGGTCCGGACCGCGGACTCGGTGGTGCCGTCGTAGACGCCCGTGAGCGGGCTGGCCAGGCCGCGGGCGGCGAGCGCCCGCTGCAGGCGCCACACGTTGGCGCCGGTCGATCCGCGCTTCTGCCAGCCGGAGCCGCCGTGGGCCAGCAGCGCGGTCCAGTGGCCGCTGTACCAGGACGCGCTGGGAGCGAAGCCGTTGCGCGACTTCCAGGTGGCCATCGCGCTCGCGAGCCCGCTGCCGAAGTAGTCGTTGAGCCTGATGCCGGTCATGCCCTGCTCGCGCAGGAAGCACTTCACGGCGCGGACCTCGGGACGGGTCATGCCGAGGGTGAGCTTCGGATAGCTCGTGAAGTCCACCTTCACGCCGTCGCAGTGCGTCTCCGTCGCAGACCGGGAGCCGCCGCCGACGTTGAGCCAGTTGCGGTCGATGGTGATGGTCACGCCGCCCCAGGTCTCGTCGTGGCCGCCCTGGTACTGCTTCACCCGGACGCCTCCGGTCCAGCCGTCGGTGCGGAGGTAACGCGTCTCGGTGGTGGTGTTCGGCTGCCCGTCCCAGCGCGCGATCCAGAGGACGTCGGGGAGGGTGAAGACGCCGGGGTGGTTCACGCGGGCGTCGTCGACCATCTTGATGCCCGAGCTGGCGCTGGAGTAGAAGCCGGCCACGTAGCCGAGCTGGTGCAGGCGGATGTCCCAGGCGTGGACGAAGCGGAGCGCGGACTCCCGGCAGTCGGTGTTGCTGAGGTCGAAGCCCTCGAGGTCGTAGAAGAGGGTGCTGCCCGGGACGATCCCGAGTGCCTTCGCGGCGGTCACCGCCCGGTCGGCCTCGAGTGAGCCCTGCGCCTTCGCCTTGGCGTAGTAGTTCGCGGGGTCGGGGTTGATCGTCGGGTCGTCGTTGTAGCGAGGGAAGCGCGGCTGGCAGCTGGCCTGGGGCCCGAGCGTGATCGGCAGGAGGCGCCAGCCCTTCGCGAGCTGCGTGGAGACCCAGGTCGGCGTGAGGTTGGGCTGGGAGCGGCAGGCCCGCGAGTTTCCGCTGATGTAGATCCCGACGGCGAGGAACGGCGAGCTCTCCAGCCAGGTGTCCATCTTGGCCTGGGTCGGCGCCAGGCACTGGTCGAAGCCGTAGCCGGTGAACGCGCCCGGCGTGGTCGGGTTGCTCCCCGCGGCCAGCGCGGCGACACCCCCGTCGCGGGTCAGCGCGACCCCACCGAGGCCGAGGCCGAGGAGCGCCGCGAAGGCGACCAGGGTCGTGGTCAGGCGGGTGCGGATCTGTGGGGCCTGCGGGGTCCGCAGGTCCGTCCGGGTCCGGGCGAGGGCGCGCATGAAAACTCTCCGAGGGTGAGGTGAGGGACCACGTTAACCACTCCAGTCACATCAGCAACAGAGGTCACGACGAACTACAAATTTGTAGTTTTCGCAGGTCAGAGGCGGTGTCGGCGCCGGTGGCACCGCTGCCGCCAGACGCCGCGCGGCGGCAACCGCCCCCTCGCCGCACGAGCGCTCCGCGTGCGGCGGAGCCTCGGTCCGGCCAGCCCCGGACGCGCGGTCGGGGGTGGCGCCGTACGCCCGTAGAATCTCCTACCGTGACTGAGAGCCGATCTGCCCTGGACACCGTCGCCGTCGCGAGCACCGACCCGGAGCGGGAGCAGCCGTGGGCTGACCTCGGCCTCAAGGAGGACGAGTACGCCCGCATCCGCGAGATCCTGGGCCGCCGACCCACGTCGTCCGAGCTGGCGATGTACTCCGTCATGTGGTCGGAGCACTGCTCCTACAAGTCGTCCAAGGTGCACCTGCGCCAGTTCGGTGAGCTGAAGCAGGAGACCCCGCGCGGTCCCATGCTCGCGGGCATCGGCGAGAACGCCGGCGTCCTCGACATCGGCCAGGGCTACGCCGTGTCCTTCAAGGTCGAGTCGCACAACCACCCGTCGTACGTCGAGCCGTACCAGGGTGCTGCGACCGGCATCGGCGGCATCGTCCGCGACATCATCGCGATGGGCGCCCGCCCGGTCGCGGTCATGGACCCGCTGCGCTTCGGCCCGCTGGACGCCGACGACACCCACCGCGTCCTGCCGGGCATCGTCGCGGGCGTCGGCGGCTACGGCAACTGCCTCGGCCTGCCCAACATCGGTGGCGAGGCCGTCTTCGACGAGACCTACCTCGGCAACCCGCTCGTCAACGCCCTCGCGGTCGGCGTCCTGCGCCACGAGGACCTGCACCTCGCCAACGCGACCGGCGAGGGCAACCTCGTCGTCCTCTACGGCGCGCGCACCGGTGGCGACGGCATCGGTGGCGTCTCCGTCCTCGCCTCGGAGACCTTCGACGCCGACGGCCCGGCCAAGCGCCCGGCCGTCCAGGTCGGCGACCCGTTCATGGAGAAGCTCCTCATCGAGTGCACCCTCGAGCTGTACGCCGCCCACGTGGTCGCCGGCATCCAGGACCTCGGTGGCGCGGGCCTTTCCTGCGCCACCTCCGAGCTCGCCTCGGCCGGTGACGGTGGCATGCACGTCCACCTCGACAAGGTGCCGCTGCGCGACTCCACGCTCTCGCCCGAGGAGATCCTCATGAGCGAGTCGCAGGAGCGCATGATGGCGGTCGTCGAGCCGAAGAACATCGACGCCTTCCTCGCGATCTGCGCGAAGTGGGACGTCGAAGCCGCGGTCATCGGCGAGGTCACCGAGACCGGCCGCCTGGTCATCGACTGGCACGGCCAGACCGTCGTCGACGTCCCGCCGGGCACGGTCGCCCACGAGGGCCCGGTCTACAACCGCCCGTTCGAGCGCCCGGAGTGGCAGGACGCCCTCCAGGCCGACGGCGCCGAGAAGCTCCCGCGCCCGACGACGGGTGCCGAGCTCCGCGAGACCGTCATCAGGCTTGCCGCCTCGCCCAACCTGTGCGACAAGTCGTGGATCACCGACCAGTACGACCGCTACGTCCGCGGCAACACGGTGCTGTCGCAGCCGGAGGACTCCGGCATGATCCGCATCGACGACGAGACCAACCTCGGTGTCTCCGTGTCCACCGACTGCAACGGCCGCTTCGCCAAGCTCGACCCGTTCGCCGGCGCCCAGCTCGCGCTGGTCGAGTCGTACCGCAACGTCGCGACCGGCGGCGCCCAGCCGCTCGCCGTCTCCGACTGCCTCAACTTCGGCTCCCCCGAGGACCCGGCCGTCATGTGGCAGTTCGCCCAGGCCTGCACCGGCCTCAAGGAGGGCTGCCAGGAGCTCGGCACCCCGGTCACCGGCGGCAACGTGTCGCTCTACAACCAGACCGGCGAGACCGCGATCCTCCCGACGCCCGTCGTCGCCGTGCTCGGTGTCATCGACGACGTCACCAAGCGCACTCCCTCGTCGTTCCAGGCCGAGGGCCAGGCGGTGTACCTGCTCGGGGAGACCCGCGAGGAGCTCTCGGGCTCGGAGTGGGCGCACGTCGTCCACGGGCACCTCGGCGGCCTGCCGCCGAAGGTCGACTTCGCCGCCGAGAAGGCGCTCGCCGCGCTGCTCTTCGAGGGCGTCGGCCTGCTCGCCTCGGCCCACGACCTCTCCGACGGCGGCCTCTCCCAGGCGCTGGTCGAGTCGTCCCTGAAGAACTCCATCGGCGCGACGGTGTCGCTCCAGGGCGACGCCTTCCTGGGGCTCTTCGCCGAGTCGACCGCCCGCGTCCTGGTCACGGTGGACGCCGGCCGCGCCGACGAGCTCGAGGCGCTGGCTGCCAAGCACGGCGTCCCCGCCACGGCACTCGGCACCACCGGCGGCGACGCGATCGTCGTCGAGGGCCAGTTCGAGCTCCCGATCGCCGAGGTCCGCGAGGCCTGGAGCGCCACGCTCCCGGCTGCGATGGCCTGATCCCCGCGCCCTGGAAGGCCCTCACCGCCTGGCGGTGGGGGCCTTCGGCGTTCCCGCGAAAAGGTGTGGATGCCAAGCGTGCGGCCGTGACAGGCTGACGGGGTGACTTCCGACCTCGCCGGCACCACCGGCGCAGCGACCCCGGGACGTCCGCCCGCCGTCGGCCTCGGGCCCGGCTTCCGGGCGTTCTGGGCGGGCGAGACGGCCTCGGTCTTCTGCCGCGAGATCGGCATGCTCGCCCTGCCCGTGGTGGCGGTCGTGCTGCTCCGTGCGAGCAGCTTCGAGGTCGGCGTCCTCAATGCCGCGACGACCGCGGCGTTCCTGCTCGTGGGGCTGCCGGCCGGTGCGTGGGTCGACCGCTGGCTCAAGCGGCGGGTGATGATCGCCGCCGACCTCGTCCGCGTGGCGGCATCCGTCGTCGTCCCCGTGCTGTGGCTGAGCGGGCACCTCGCGATGTGGCACCTCTACGCCGTGGCGGCGGTGATCGGTGTCGCGACCGTCTTCTTCGACGTGGCGTACCAGTCCTACGTGCCGTTCCTCGTGCCGGCCGCCGAGGTCCCGCGGGCGAACTCCCGGCTCGAGGGCACTGCGCAGATCGCCCACATCGCCGGTCCGGCCGTGGGTGGCCTGCTGCTCAAGGTCGTCACTGCCCCGCTGCTGATCCTCGCCGACGGCGTGGGCTACCTGGTCTCTGCCGTCCTCCTGACCCGCGTGCGTGACCGCGAGGTGCCGACCTCGCGCGCGGACCACGAGCCGCTGCGACGGGCGATCCCCGAGGGGCTCCGGTTCGTGCTCGGCCACGAGCTGCTCCGACGCATCATCGGGAGCACCGCGATCGGGAACCTCGGCAACACGATGATCTTCACGCTGATGCCGGTGCTCTTCCTGCGTGAGCTCGCCCTGGAGCCCTGGGTGATGGGCGCCGTCTTCGGCGTCGGGGCTGCCGGAGGCGTCGTCGGCGCAGTCCTCGCCGCCCGGCTCGGGCGGCTCGTGGGGGAGGGCACGCTGATCCCGCTCAGCACGGTCGCGATCGCCGTCGGTGTCGTCATCTGGCCCGTTGCGCCGCTGCTCCCGCTCTGGCTCGCGCTGGCGCTGATGGTGGCCTCGGAGTTCCTGCTCTCGGGTGCCATCCTGGCCTACAACATCACCCAGGTGAGCATGCGTCAGCGCGTCTGCCCGCCCCGCCTGCTGGGTCGCATGAACGCCTCCGCACGCTTCGTCGTGTGGGGTGTCATGCCGATCTCCTCCCTGCTGGCGGGAGTCCTCGCCGACGGGATCGGGCTGGTGCCGACGCTGTGGGTGGGCGTGGCGCTGTCGGTGGTCGCCATCGCCCCCGTCTGGTTCTCGCCGCTGCTCGGCATGCGCGTGTTCCCGGACGGCGAGGCCGGACATGCCTGACCTGGTCGTCACGTCACGCTTCGTCGTACCCGAGGCGGAGCTGAGCGAGCGGTTCTCGCGCTCGTCCGGACCGGGCGGCCAGGGCGTCAACACCACGGACAGCCGCGTCGAGCTCTCCTACGACGTGGCGCGGGCGCCCTCGGTCCCGGAGCACCTCCGCGAGCGCCTGCTCTCCCGCCTCGCGCCGCGGCTTGCCGACGGCGTCCTCACCATCGCGGCCAGCGAGCACCGCAACCAGCTGGCCAACCGTCGTGCCGCCCGGGAGCGCCTGGCCCAGCTCCTCCGCGAGGCGTCGGCCCCGCCTCCCCCGAAGCGGCGTCCCACCCGTCCGACGCGTGGCTCGCAGGAGCGCCGGCTCGCGGGCAAGAAGCAGCGCGGCGAGATCAAGAGGGGCCGGGCCGGCCGCTTCGACTGACCGGGTGCGTGGCGCTCGCGAGGGCCGGGGAGAATGGACCCATGCCTCCCCGTCAGCGAGCCGTCGACCCGGCGGTGCTCTCCGCTGCGTGGGCCGCGTGGCGGGCCGGCACCGCGCAGCGGGCCGAGCTCAAGGTCCTGGTCAAGGACACGCTCGGGCTCCTCGAGCGGCGCGCGCCCGGCTACTCCGTCGAGGTCCGGGTGCCGCCGTACGGCGCGGTGCAGGCCGTGGAGGGTGGCCGGCACACGCGCGGCACCCCGCGGGCCGTCGTCGAGACCGATGCCGCGACCTGGCTCGCGCTCGCCACGGGGGCGATCACCTGGCACGAAGCGGCCGAGTCCGGCGCGCTCAGGGCCAGCGGCGAGCGGACCGACCTCGCGCCCTACCTCCCGCTGGCCTGAGTCGCACCGTCCGCGGGATCACCGCCGACGCGCGAGCGTCAGGGCGCTGACGAACGCGAGCAGCGACAGGACGAAGCCGGCCACGATGCCGGCGTGCCCGCCGGCGGTGAAGTCCCCGTCGACGTGGAATGCCGCCAGCACGCTGGCCACCACGGCCAGGCCGATCGCGCCGCCGAGCTGCTGCATGGTCTGGAGCAGGCCCGACGCCGACCCGGCGTACTCGTGGGGGACGCCGTCGAGGACGGTCGCGGTGATCGGCATGAAGGTGAGCCCGGCGCCCACGCCCAGCATCGCGACCGACGGGAGGATGCCGGTGAGCCAGGTGCTGCCGGCGTCCAGCCGAAGCAGGAGGGCGTACGACGTGGTCAGCAGGCCGACGCCGGTGAGGATCAGCGGGATGCGGCCGACGGCCCGGACCAGCCGCGGCGTGATCCGCGACATCGTGAAGACGCCGACCGGGAGCGGGAGGAAGGCGAGCCCGGCACGGAGCGGGCTGTAGCCGAGCTGGAGCGCGAACCACGAGGCGAGCACGAAGAAGACAGCGAGCATGCCGGCGTAGACGTTGGCCATTACGACCAGGGCCGCGATCCGGCGCCGGTCGGCCAGCAGCGAGGGACGCAGCAGCGGGTGCGGGTGGCGCCGCTCGGCGACCGCGAGCAGGGCGAACAGGGCGAGCGCGACCGCGAAGCCGCCGAGGGTCTGCGGGCCGGTCCAGCCGACGGAGTCCGCGCGCGTCAACGTCCACACCAGGGCCACGGCGCCGCCGGTCGCGGTGACCGCACCGAGCACGTCGAACCGGTCGGTACGCCGCGGCGTCTCCTGCACGAGACGGGCGACCAGGGCGAGGACGACCAGCCCGATCGGCACGTTGATGGTGAGGGTCCAGCGCCACGACAGCGTCTCGGTGATCGTGCCGCCGAGGATCAGGCCGAGGGCGCCGCCGCCGGAGGAGACGGCCGAGAAGAGGGCGAGGGCACGGGTCCGGGCGTACTCGTCGGGCGCGTTGGTGGTCAGCAGCGCCAGCACGGCAGGCGCGGACAGGGCGGCGCCGACGCCCTGGAGGGCCCGCGCGGCGACCAGCAGCCAGCCCCAGGGGGCGAGCGCGCCGGTGAGGGAGGCGGCGGTGAAGATCGCGACACCCGCCAGGAAGGTACGCCGCCGCCCGAGGACGTCGCCGAGGCGGCCGCCGAGCAGCAGCAGTCCGCCGAAGGCGAGGGCGTAGGCGCTGAGCACCCACGAGAGCGACGCGGGCGAGAAGTGGAGGTCGGTGGCGATGTGGGGCAGGGCGACGTTCACGATCGTCGCGTCGAGCACGAGCATCAGCTGGGCGACGAGCACGGCGCCCATGCCGACCGCAGATCCCCGGGTCACGGTGGGGCGCGCGGCGGCACTGGTGGTGAGGGCTGTGGCCACGGATGAGGTCCTGTTCCGGCCTGTGGGCCTGTCGTAGACTGGCGATACGGAGGGTTCCTCCGGTTCGATGTCCACGATACGGAGAGTGTCTCCGTTTAGCAAGTGAGGTGTCCGTGCGGGCCGACGCCAAGCGCAACCACGACAAACTGCTCCAGGCTGCGCGTGAGGTCTTCCGGGAGCGCGGCCTCGAGGCTCCGCTCGACGAGGTCGCCCGCCGGGCCGGCGTCGGAGCGGGCACCCTCTACCGCCACTTCCCGACCCGCGACGACCTCCTCAATGCGCTCATGCAGGCCTTCATCGACCGGCTCGACGCCGCGGCAGACGCGGCGATCGCCGTCGACGGGTCGCCGCGGGAGCGCCTGCTCTCCTGGGTCCGCGGCGGTGTCGCCGAGGTGACCTACAGCAAGGGCGCCGCGGCCAGGCTGACCGCAGCCCTCGGGGACGACGAGTCGCGCATCGCCACGAAGGCCGCGGCCTTCGCGCAGGCGAGCGGCCGTGTCGTCGAGGCGCTGGGCGCCGACCTCCGCCCGGGAGTCGACGGCGTCCAGCTGGCACGGCTCGTGGGTGGGCTGGCCATGGTCGTCGACCAGGGCGAGCTGGACGAGTCCGCGTTCGCACCCCTGGCCGACGTGCTCGTGGACGGGCTGCTGGCGCCAACCGTTGTCGGGTCGTGACCCCGGCGGCACTGTCGCGCGACGACCGCGCCGCTAGCCTCGGCGGCATGACCGACAGCAGCGCCGGCGCCGTCCGCTCCACGATCCAGCAGCTCATGCCCCAGCTCCGTGAGGACCTGGAGGCACTCGTCCGGATCCAGAGCGTGAGCGCCGATCCGGCACGCGCCGGCGAGGTCGAGCGGAGTGCGGAGGCCACGCGCGACCTCTTCCGTGCCGAGGGCTTCGACGCGCGCATCGTGCGCGCCCACGACGGGGCCCCGCCGGCCGTCATCGGCGAGAAGCGTGGCCCGGAGGGCGCCCCGACCGTGCTGCTCTACGCCCATCACGACGTCCAGCCCGAGAACGACCACGCCGAGTGGGACACCCCACCGTGGGAGCCGACCGAGCGCAACGGCCGCCTCTACGCCCGCGGTGCTGCCGACGACAAGGCGGGCATCATCGCCCACCTCGCGGCGGCGCGGGCGCTGGGCGATGCGCTCCCGGTCACCGTGAAGCTCTTCATCGAGGGCGAGGAGGAGGTCGGCTCCGAGACCCTTCCCGCGCTGCTCGCGGCCCACAAGGACGAGCTCGCCGCGGACGTCATCGTGATCGCCGACTCCGCCAACTGGGACATCGGCGTCCCTGCACTGACCACGAGCCTGCGGGGCCTGGTCCGCGCCGACGTCGAGGTCCGCACCCTCGACCACGGCGTGCACTCCGGCATGTGGGGCGGCCTCGTCCCCGATGCCCTGATCGCCCTGAGCCGCCTGATCGCGACGCTCCACGACGACGCCGGCAACGTGGCCGTCGTGGGCCTCCACGCCGGCCCGGCCGCCGACATCGACTACCCCGAGGACCGGCTTCGCGCCGAGTCCGGCATCGCCGACGGTGTCGAGTTCATCGGAGAGGGCAGCGCCGTCGCCCGGCTCTGGACGAAGCCCAGCCTCAGCATCATCGGGCTCGATGCACCCAAGGTCGACGGCGCCTCCAACACGCTCGTCCCGGGCGCCCGCGCCAAGATCAGCCTCCGCGTCGCGCCCGGCGACACGGCCGCCAACGCGCTCGACTGCCTCACCCGCCACCTCGAGGCCAACGCCCCGTGGGGCGCCCGGGTCACCGTCACGCCGGTCGACACGGGCGAGGCGACGCAGATCGACGCCACCGGTCCGGCGTACGACGCGGCGCGCGGCGCCTTCGCCGAGGCCTGGGACGGCACCGCGCCCGTCGATATGGGCGTCGGCGGCTCCATCCCCTTCATCGCAGAGTTCCTCGACGCGTTTCCGCAGGCCAGCGTGCTGGTGACAGGCGTGGAGGACCCCGACACGCGGGCCCACGGCGCCAACGAGGGGCTGCATCTGGCGGAGTTCGAGCGGGTCTGCGTGGCCGAGACGCTGCTGCTGCAGAAGCTCGGCGCGGCCACCTTGTGATGGACAGCACCCGAGACCGGTCGGCGCGCCTCCGCTGACCACCTAGGATTGCTCCCGTGTCCATGGTGTCCCAGCCCCGCGCGCGCAAGGGTGGCGACGGTCGACTGACCGCTGCCCTCGATCCCCAGGACCAGGGTCCTCAGGACCAGTGCGGGGTGTTCGGCGTCTGGGCGCCGGGCGAGGACGTCGCCAAGCTGACGTACTACGGCATCTACGCGCTGCAGCACCGCGGCCAGGAGTCGGCGGGCATCGCGGTCTCCAACGGCAAGCAGATCCTCGTCTACAAGGACATGGGCCTGGTCTCCCAGGTCTTCGACGACGCCACCCTCGAGGCTCTCAAGGGACACGTCGCGATCGGCCACGCGCGCTACTCCACTACCGGTGCGAGCACGTGGCACAACGCCCAGCCGACGTTCCACCCCACGGCCAACGGCTCGATCGCGCTGGCGCACAACGGCAACCTGACCAACACCGCCGACCTCGCCGACAAGCTGGTCGAGATCGCCGACGCCGAGGGCGGCCTGCCCTCGGACCTGCGCGGTCCGGGCGGTGCCACCAACGACACCTCGGTGCTCACCGCGCTGCTCGCACTGCACCGCGACGGCAGCGTCGAGGACAAGGCCGCCGAGCTGCTGCCGCAGGTCCACGGCGCCTACTGCCTCGTCTGGATGGACGAGAACACCCTCTACGCCGCCCGCGACCCGCAGGGCATCCGGCCGCTGGTGCTCGGTCGCCTCGAGCGCGGCTGGGTCGTCGCCTCCGAGACCGCCGCCCTCGACATCGTGGGTGCCTCCTACGTCCGCGAGGTCGAGCCCGGCGAGATGATCATCATCGACGCCGACGGCCTGCGCACCCGGCGCTTCGCCGAGGCCAAGCCGAAGGGCTGCCTCTTCGAGTTCGTCTACCTCGCGCGTCCCGACACGATCATCTCGGAGAAGCGGGTCCACAGCGTCCGCGTCGAGATCGGCCGCAAGCTCGCGCAGGCGTTCCCCGCCGATGCCGACCTGGTCATCCCGGTGCCGGAGTCCGGCACGCCGTCGGCGATCGGCTACGCCGAGGAGTCCGGCATCCCCTACGGCGTGGGACTGGTCAAGAACTCCTACGTCGGTCGCACCTTCATCCAGCCCAGCCAGACGATCCGCCAGCTCGGCATCCGGCTCAAGCTGAACCCGCTGCGCGACGTCATCGAGGGCAAGCGCCTGGTCGTCGTCGACGACTCGATCGTCCGCGGCAACACCCAGCGCGCACTGGTCCGCATGCTTCGCGAGGCGGGCGCCAAGGAGGTCCACGTCCGGATCTCCAGCCCGCCGGTCAAGTGGCCCTGCTTCTACGGCATCGACTTCGCGACCCGTGCCGAGCTCATCGCCAACGGCCTCTCGCCCGACGAGATCGCGACCTCGATCGGCGCGGACTCGCTCGGCTACGTGTCCCTCGAGGACCTCGTCGACGCCACGACCCTGCCGATGGACTCCTTCTGTCGCGCCTGCTTCGACGGCGAGTACCCCGTGCCGCTGGCCGAGGTCCGCGGCAAGGACGTGCTGGAGATCCAGCAGGACCCCTGCTGCGTCGTCGACCCGCTCGACGGCGTGGCCACCACCGCTTCCGCCGGCGGCGCCTCCGACGCGCTCTCGCGCCCCTGACCCGACGTACTGCGAAAAGAGATCCCCGTGCCTGAGACCCCGAACGCGTACGCCGAGGCCGGCGTCGACATCGTCGCGGCCGACCTCGCCGTCGAGCTCATGAAGGAGTCGGTGGCGAAGTCCCGGCGTCCCGAGGTGCTCGGTGGCCTGGGTGGCTTCGCCGGTCTCTTCGACGCCTCCGCGCTGAAGAAGTACGAGCGCCCGCTGCTCGCGACCTCCACCGACGGCGTGGGGACCAAGGTCGACATCGCGCGGAAGATGGACAAGCACGACACGATCGGCTTCGACCTGGTCGGCATGGTCGTCGACGACCTCGTCGTCTGTGGCGCCGAGCCGCTCTTCATGACCGACTACATCGCCACCGGCAAGGTCGTCCCCGAGCGCATCGCCGCGATCGTCAAGGGCATCGCCGAGGCGTGCACGGAGGCCGGCTGCGCCCTGGTCGGCGGCGAGACCGCCGAGCACCCGGGCCTGCTCGCCCCCGACGAGTACGACGTGGCCGGCGCGACGACCGGTGTCGTCGACGCCCACCGCCTGCTGGGTGCGGACAAGGTCGAGGCCGGCGACATCGTCATCGCGATGAAGGCCTCGGGCCTGCACTCCAACGGCTACTCGCTGGCGCGCCACGTCTTCTTCACCAAGCTCGGCTGGGAGCTCGACCGGCAGGTCGACGAGCTCGGCTCGACGCTCGGCGAGGAGCTGCTCATCCCCACCAAGATCTATGCCAAGGCCTGCCTCGCGCTCGCCGACGCCACCGGCACGCACGCGATGGCGCACATCACCGGTGGTGGCCTGGCCAACAACCTGGCCCGCGTCATGCCGGCCCACCTCTCGGCGACGCTCGACCGCGGGTCCTGGACGCCGCAGCCGATCTTCGACGTCGTCCGCACGGCCGGCGGCGTCGACCAGGCCAGCCTAGAGGCGACCCTCAACTGCGGTGTGGGCATGGTCTCGCTGACGCCGGCCGGCGACGTCGACACGGCCATCGCCACGCTCGCCGAGCACGGCGTCGAGGCGTGGGTCGCGGGCGAGGTCGTGGCGGGCGACGGCAGCGTCACGCTGACCGGCCAGCACCCCGGCTGGTGACCGCGGGCGGGCTCCCGGGGCGCGCTGCGCGACGGGGGTCCGGGGCGGCGACCGCTCGGCGTTCGCGCTGTGTGGGCTTGTCCACGTCCAAATAAGGCGCCCTGGTTCGCGGGAACGACCGGGGACCCGGTAGCGTTGGCTCCACGAGACATTGAACCCAGACCGGGTGTGCTGGCATCAGCCGGCCCCGGCAGACGCGCGAGGGGGTCGGCTCCTATGGGACGCGGCCGAGCCAAGGCAAAGCAGACGAAGGTCGCCCGCGACCTGAAGTACCGCACGCACGACACGGACTTCGGGGCGCTGGCCAACGAGCTGCATTCGCAGTCGGGCTCCTACACGAGCCAGACCGACTCCGCGCCGGAGGACGAGTACGGCGACTGGTCGGAGTACTCCGACTCGCGCGACTGACGCCGTCGGTGTCGTGCTGACCGCCTCGCGGTCAGCGTCGCTGGCATGCCTGGACGCCTGGTGACCTCGGTCACGTGGTCGGCGCGCAAATGGCGACTTCCGCGACCCGTGTGGCAGGCTGGACGTGTTGCGGGGGTCGGTTGCCTTCGGGTGACCGGTGCGACAACGAGTGGAATTCGGGTTCCACTCGACGTGAACCAACTCGGGAAGGTGTGCACCCCATGACTGCGACTTCTGTCGACGATGATCCGCTGCTGACGCCGGCGGAGGTGGCCTCGCTCTTCCGCGTTGACCCCAAGACCGTCACGCGCTGGGCCCAGGCCGGCAAGATCGGCTCCATCCGTACGCTCGGCGGTCACCGACGCTTCCGCCAGTCGGAGGTCCGGGCGCTGCTCGACGCGGCGACCGACGACGACTGAGCGAGCTCAGGGCTGGTCTGACCGGAGCACGAGGACGTCTCCATGCGTCCCGTAGCCCGGAAGGCGGCCGCCGTAGGGCGTGCCGTCGAAGGTGATCATCGACCAGCCGCCCCCGTGGCGGACGACGCTCGGCCACGGGATGTTGCTGCCGTACGCCGCCTCCAGCTCACCGACCTCGCGCATCGTGAGGTCGAACGCCGGGTAGCGCTCGCGCTGCCCGGCGTCGTTGTCCGCGCCGTCGCTGGCGAGCAGCCGCCAGCCGGCATCGGTCCGGACGATCACGCACCCCTCCGTCGCGGTGCGGTCCTCGGCCGTGCCGACCAGCGTCCACGGGCCTGACGGCTCGGGAGCCCGGCCGAGTGCCGGGCGGAAGTCGAAGAAGCTCCTCGCGGCCACCCAGGCGAGGTGCCACTGGCCGTCGGTGCGGGTCAGGTGGGGGTCCCACACGCCCACGTGGGGTCCCGGTGGCTGCGGCAGCGCGAGCTCGAGGGCCTCGACCACGTGCTCACCGGCGAGGAGGTCGGCATCGGTCGTCGCGTAGGTGATCGCCACGCGCGTGCGGTCGAAGTCGCCCCAGGTGCTCGCCAGCACGTGCCAGCGGTCGTCCCCGCGTACGAGGTGCACGGCGTGGTCGCCGTGCACCAGCCCGTCGCGGGTCCACCACAGCAGTGACTCGGGTCGCAGGTCGTCGGTGCCAGGGAGCCAGGACCAGACGCCGGTCTGTGCGGCGTCGGCGAAGCCCGGGCCGGCCTGGGTGGCGGTCAGCCAGTACCGCCCCTCCCGGACGTACGCCGAGCCGTCGGCGTCGGTCACGAGGTGCAGGTCCCGCAGCCCGATCTGCCCGTAGGTGCCGGACCGCCACGTGAGGGCGCCGACCGGGTCCAGGACCTCGAGCCCAGCCAGGAAGTCAGGGGTGCGGACCTCGACGAAGTCGGTGGCGTCGACCTTGCAGCGCGCGCGCCACTCACCCTCCGCGGTGTCGCGGCTCCAGGCGGTCAGCCAGCGTCCGGTGAGGGCGAGCGCGAGGGCCTGCGGTGGCCTCGTGACCCGGCCGTGCCGGCGGCTGGCGAAGCGCCTGCTGCCGCCCGGGACCTCGATGTGCAGGGTCACGCGGCGCCGGCGGGCGTCGTAGGTGGCCGAGAGCGTGCATCCCCCCGAGGCCAGGCCCACGTGGGTGGCTCGGATCGAGGGATCGGGCTGCGCCTCGACGGCGACGAACGGCGCCCGGAACCCGGAGCGCCGTTCGTGCTGGACCAGCTGCACCGGGCGGAACCGGTGGGCGAGTGCCAGCGGCGGGATCATGCCGCGAGGGTAGCGGTCGGGTCAGCGCAACCCGCGGAGGTAGCCGGCTGCCGTGCGTACGTTGGCGAGCCGCTTCTCCCAGGTCAGGCCGACGAAGGTCAGGGCGGTCCCGGCGAGGCCGATCAGGGCCCACTGCGGGAGCGCCTGCGCCATCGTCATCTGTCGCAGCACCAGGACCGCCAGGGTGCCGCCGCCGGCCAGGAGCGGCGCCGCCCAGCGACGCTGCACGCCGACCGTGACGGCAGCGACGCACCCGGCACCCAGCAGGACGGCGCGCAGGGCGACGGGGTCGGCGAGGGCCTGGAGCAGGCTGGGGACGAGCGCGAGCGCGAGTCCGGAGCCCTGCGTCTGGAGGCTCGACCGTTCCCCGCGGAGCAGCGCGACGGTGCCGAGCACGAGCAGGACCACCGCGAGCGGCAGCGTGTAGGCCTCGACGGTGCCGACGCCCAGCTGGTCCAGGCGCAGCCAGGTGGCCAGGGTGAGGAGGGCCAGGCCGACCCAGCCGACCCGGCGGCGGTCGGCGTGGAGCAGGGCGGACGCGGTGCACGCGACCCCGCCGAGGGTCAGGTAGACCGCCGTCCATGCCTGGGGGTCGGGCAGCGAGGCCGGACTGGCGAGTGCGACGCACAGCGCGGCGACGGCGGCGGGCACCTCGCGCGCCACGTCCGCCTTCCATGCGAGGAGCACCCCGAGCACCACCACCACCGGCACGCCGGTCCACCCGCCGCTGAGTCCCGCGAGGTCTCCGGCGGCCCACAGCAGCGCGGCGGCCGCGACGGGCGTGGCGGCGCGGGCGACGTCCGCAACCGGTGCTGCGCGGCGTACCTCGTGGAGCACGGAGACGGCGAGGCCGGTCGCGAGCACGACCACGGCCGTGACGGCGTCCGGCCACGCAGCCAGGCCGGCTGCTGCGAGGAGCGCCATGCCGACGAGGGTCGCCTCGCGGCGGCGGAGCAGGCCGACGAGGGTGGCGGCGAGGCCGGTCGCGGTCAGCTGGCCCGCGACCAGACGGAGGTCCACCGGCACGAAGCCGGAGGAGACGGTGATCGCGGCGAGGGACACGGCCAGTCCGGACGTCTCGTGCCCGCCGGACGGACGGGCCAGCGCAAGGGCGGCGACTGCCGCGACGACCGGAGCGGCCCGCCAGCCGCCGTCGACGTCGTACGCCGATGCCAGCGCCCACGTGGTGCCTCCGAGCGCCGCGGGGAGCGCCCAGTGCGCGGCCTCCTGGAGCCGGGCGGGTGACCGCGGGTGCTCGGCAGCGGCACAGGCGGCGGTCAGCAGGACGAGGACGCCGATGGTCAGGCCGTCGTCCGCCAGAGCGGCGCCGACGGCGAGGACGCCGAGCGGTGCGGCCGCCAGCCAGCCCGCGGCCCGCCGACGGAGCAGTGCCCACGTGACGAGGGAGCCCGCAGCGGCCACGAGGACCAGGACCGCCACGTAGCGGGGAACGCCGACGATCACCGGCGACAGCGACGCGGCAGCGACGAGGGTGGTGGCGGCCGGGGTGAGGACCGCGCGGACGGCCGGTGAGCCGGCGATCCGGAGGAGCCCTGCCACGGCCACGAAGGCGGCCGCCACCGTGAGGGGGAGCAGGATCGACCACGCAGCGGGGAGCGCATCGGTCGCGACCTGTGCGCTGCTGTCGCCGGTCCAGAGGCCGTGGTCGAGGAGGTTCGACGTCGTCAGCGAGGTCACGGCGGCTGCCAGTGCGAGGAGAGCCGCCACGGAGCCGGCGATCCCGAGGGGGACCGCGGTCACGAGGCGCCAGGGGTGGGGCAGGAGGGTGGCAGCGGCTGCGTGGAGGGCGATGACGGCGACCAGCGTGAGCGTCGCCGGAACGGCGTCCTCGTCGAGGCCGGGGCAGGCGAGCAGCAGCGACAGCAGCAGCACCGCGACGGAGCAGGCGCCGACCCGGAGGGTGATCGGGAGCCGGCCGACGGCAGCGGGCGCCGCGGCGACCACGGCTGCGGCGAGGAGGGGCCACGCGTGCCTGCCGGCCCAGAGTGCCTCCCAGGCGGGATGGGTGGCTGCGCGGACGAGGCCGGTGGCGACGAGCCCGACCCACGCCAGGCAGGCGACGCCACCGAGCCCGGTCGTGGGAACGCCGAGCCGGAGTGCGCGACAGACCAGCGCGATCGCTGCAGCGGAGAGGGTGACGCCGAGCGTCCAGAGGGCCGGGGTGGCCCACTCGAAGCCCGCCGTCGCCACGAGTGCGGCGGTCGTCCCGAGGAGCACGACGACCTCGGCGCTGAGCAGCCGCGGCTCCGGCGTACGACGTGTCGCGATCGCTGCCGACGTGGCTGCCAGGGCGAGGAGGATGCCGGCCAGGACGGCGAAGCCGACCACCCCCAGGTCGCCGAACCAGCCCGAGCTGCGTGCACCGGCCAGGTCCAGGAGGAAGAGGCCGAGGGCCACCGTCGTCAGCGACTCCGCCCCTGCGCGCAGGCTGCTCCGGGCGCTCCAGGCCGCGAGGCCGGCGGCCGCGCCGGTGAAGCCGACGAGCACGGCCGTGCGCCCTCCCACCCCGAGCGCGCTCCAGGCGACGGCAAGGAAGACGACGGCGGCGACGACGAGGCAGAGGGCTCCCAGTCCGAGCAGGATCTTCGGCACGGTCAGGCCGGACAGGACCGGTACGTGGCGAGGTGCGGCACCGACGGGCGGCACGGTGGGTCGGTGGGCCCGACGAGGGGCGGGACCTGCCGTGTCACGGCCGCTGCTCGTGACTCGGAGCGCCACGCTGGGCTCGGCGGCCCCGGTGATGGCTGCGCCAGAGGCGACGAGGGGCCGGTCGGCCAGCTCGGCCACCAGGCGGTCCACGGCCTGCAGGGCGACGAAGACGTCGTAGGCAGCGGGGCCGTCGAGGTCGGCGTGGCATCGCGCGCACGCGGCCGTGAGGGCGGGGAGGGGTGCGCGGCAGCGGGGGCACACGGTGCGGTCGGCGTAGAGGAACATGCGCCCAGCGTGCGGCTGCGGGACATCTCGCCGCGTCGGCGGACCTACTCAGAAATGGCGACAGCCGCAGGTCCGGGGACCTGCGGCTGTGCTGGTGGCCAGGGGCGGGGTCGAACCGCCGACCTACCGATTTTCAGTCGGTCGCTCGTACCAACTGAGCTACCTGGCCGGGCCGTCGAGAACCATACAGCAGGAGGGCCCCAGGCATGAAAACGGCCATTTGGGGGTGGTTCCTCGCTGGCCCTATGCTGAGCGGGCTCGAGCGCCTGGCGCCTGGGCGGGCCCCCTTCGTCTAGCGGCCCAGGACCCCGCCCTTTCACGGCGGTAGCGCCGGTTCGAATCCGGTAGGGGGTGCGAGGAGGAGCGAGTCGCAGGAAGTGCGGCTCGGTGGCTGAGCGGCTCCGGCACCACGGGTCCATCAGCCAGCAGGACCCTCGATTGTGAGTCTTGGCAGCAGATGGGCTAAGGTTCCACTCGCTTCACCACGAAGCACTGGCCCCGTAGCGCAGTTGGTTAGCGCGCCGCCCTGTCACGGCGGAGGCCGCGGGTTCGAGTCCCGTCGGGGTCGCCGATAACACCAGCCCGGATCTCTCACGAGATCCGGGCTGGTGTCATTTCCGGCCGTGCCGGTCTGGTTGGATGACCGTGTGCCGGTCGAGATGAGCAACCAGGCCTTCGATGCACTCGTGGACGAGGCGCTCGACGCCATCCCGGACGCGCTGGCGGCGCTCGTGCACAACGTCGCGGTGCTGGTCGAGGATCGGGCGCCGTCCGACGACCCCGACCTCCTCGGCCTGTACGACGGCATCGCGCTGACCGAGCGCAGCGTGCAGGACGGCTTCGAGCTGCCGGACCGGATCCTCCTGTTCCGGTCCAACCTCCTCGCGATGTGCGACTCCGCGGAGGAGGTCGCCGACGAGGTCCGGATCACCGTGGTGCACGAGATCGCGCACCACTTCGGCATCGACGACAGCCGGCTCCACGACCTGGGCTGGGGCTAGGGGCGGGTCAGGCGACGAGGAAGCCCAGCTGTGCTGCGCCCAGCGCCAGCAGCACGGTGCCCACGGCGTACGCCGTGCCGGTGCGACGCCCGAGCTCGACCGACTTCACGGCGAGCGCGGAGTATGTCGTCAGCGCCCCGCAGAAGCCGGTGCCGAGGAGGGCCATCTGGTGCCCGTCGAGCGCGAGCCCCGTGAAGAGGCCGAGGAGGAAGGCGCCGACGACGTTGACCAGCAGCGTCCCCAGGGGAAGGCGGTCGTCGAGGTAGTGGCCTGCGGTGTAGCGCAGCGGCGCGCCGGCTGACGCACCGGCGACGACGAGGAGGGCGTCCATCTACTCGTTGCCCTCCTCGGCCTCGAACTCCTCCTGCGCCGCGGGGGAGGACCACACGTGGGCCAGCCGCACGGCGAGCACGCAGGCCACCAGCGTCGTCGCCACGTAGGTCAACGCCGTCCCGCCGTGTCCCTCCGCGATCAGCGACCGGCTCTGGTTGGCATACGTCGACAGGGTGGTCCAGCCGCCGAGCACGCCGGTGCCGAGGAGGACGGGCAGCACCGGATGGCGGCGGACGGTGGCGAACGCCGGCAGCAGCGCCAGCAGGAAGCTGCCGGTGATGTTGATCGTCAGGGTGCCCCACGGGAAGCCGGTGCCGGCCGGCCAGGCCTGGTCGACACCCCAGCGTGCGAGTGCTCCCGCAGCACCGCCGAGCGCGGCCGCCACGACGAAGAGCGGCCGGGGAGGCTGCCTCACGCGGTGTGCCCGTCGCCGTCGAGGCCGAGGAGCTCGTCAGACCACGGCATCGGCGCCTCGCCGTCGCCCTGGCGGACGAACTCACCGAGGTACCAGCGGCGGAAGGCGCGCTGGTCGGGGGAGGTGGCCAGGGAGAGCAGGCGCTCGGAACGGCAGAAGGTGTCGGCCAGCTCGAGCATGTCGATCATTCTGCTCGCCGTGTGCGGGAGCGTGGACGGCACGACCAGCGTGGCGTCGATGGTCTTGGTCACGACCTCGCCCTCGAGCGCGGCATCGAGGGCCTCCGTGCCACCCGAGCGGTGGAGCTGCTCGTCGAAGCTCCGGAAGACCCGGGAGATGCTCGAGGCGATCGGGTAGGTCTCGCCGTGCGCGAGCGACAGCAGACGGAGCTCCCGACGCAGCTCCTGGTGCTGCACGTAGGTCTCGGCGTACAGGTCGACGGGAAGGTCCTGGAGCACCACGGACAGGCCCTCGTCGACATCGGTGTCGGGTGGCAGGGGCGGCTCGGCATGGAAGATGTCGCCCGCCACCGTCGGCTCCTCGGCCATCGAGGGAGCCGGCTCGAACCACACGACCTTTCCCTGCCGGTCGATGTCGGCTCCCCACGCGGTCGCGGTCATCGCGACGATCTCGAGCCCTCGCCCCACGGTCGTGAGATGTTCGCCGTCGGGGAGCCGCACCGGCGGCGTGGGCGGCTGGTGCGAACCGTCGAGCACCTCCACGCGCGGGTGCTCCTGCGTGCCGCGCATCCGCAGGCGGATCGGTGCGCGGGCGTGCAGGAGGGCGTTGCCGACGAGCTCGGAGACACCGAGCTCGGCAGTCTCCACCAGCTCCTCGCGGCCGAGCTCGCGCAAGGCGTCACCGACCCAGAGGCGCGCCTGCTTCACGCACCCGGGACCGGGGTCCAGGTGGATGGCTGGCTGGCTGAGGGGCACGCGCGCGTCTCCGTCTGCGATGGTTTGCGTAATGTCGCTCACACTGGGGCGAACACCATGCTTGCACAACCGACATCTCGGACGCTGGACGGCAAAGGGGTGGGCCGCTGGACGCGACCCCCGTGCAAGGTGGCAGGCTAGGGGCGCGCCCGCGGGGAGGGCGTCCGCGGGAGGGTCTGCCCAGGAAAGGCCAGTACATGACTGACACTGCCAAGCGCCACCACGTCGTGGTCATCGGCTCCGGCTTCGGTGGTCTGTTCGCGACGAAGGGCCTCAAGCGCTCCGACGTCGACGTGACCATGATCGCGAAGACCAACCACCACCTCTTCCAGCCGCTGCTGTACCAGGTGGCGACCGGCATCCTCGCGCCCGGCGAGATCGCGCCGGCGACGCGCGACGTGCTGTCCGGCCAGAAGAACGCCCGCGTCGTCCTGGGCGAGGTCACCGACATCGACCTGGCCAACAAGACGATCACCTCGAAGATCCAGCGCCGCGAGACGGTCACGTCGTACGACTCCCTGATCGTCGCTGCCGGCGCCGGCCAGTCGTACTTCGGCAACGACCACTTCGCCGAGTTCGCCCCCGGCATGAAGTCGATCGACGACGCCCTCGAGCTCCGCGGCCGCATCTTCGGCGCGTTCGAGCTGGCGGAGCTCGCCGAGACCGAGGAGGAGCGCGAGCGCCGGATGACCTTCGTCGTCGTCGGCGCCGGCCCGACCGGTGTCGAGATGGCCGGCCAGATCGCCGAGCTCGCGCACCGCACCCTGCGCAAGGACTTCCGCCGCATCGACACGACCAAGGCGCGCGTCATCCTGCTCGACGCCGCCCCGCAGGTCCTGCCGCCGTTCGGCAAGAAGCTCGGCGAGGTCACCAAGAAGTCGCTCGAGAAGCGCGGCGTCGAGGTCATCCTCGGCGGCCTCGTCTCGGACCTCGACGAGCGCGGCCTCACCGTCCAGTTCAAGGACGCCGAGCCGATGCGCATCGAGTCCGGCTGCAAGGTCTGGGCGGCCGGCGTCCAGGCCAGCGAGCTCAGCACCACGCTCTCCGAGCAGACCGGCGCCTCCCTCGACCGTGCGGGCCGCATCGCGGTCAACCCCGACCTCACGCTGCCCGGCTACCCCGAGGTCTTCGTCGTCGGCGACATGATCGCCCTCGACAACCTCCCGGGCGTCGCCCAGGTCGCGATCCAGGGCGGCAAGTACGCCGCCAAGACGATCAAGGGACGTCTGGCCGGCAAGCCGCAGCTCAAGCCGTTCAAGTACTTCGACAAGGGCTCGATGGCCACGATCTCGCGCTTCAGCGCGGTCGTGAAGATGGGCAACTTCACCCTGAGCGGCATCATCGCCTGGTTCATGTGGCTGGCCGTCCACCTGGCCTACATGACCGGCTACCGCAACCGCGTCTACGCGCTCGGCCACTGGCTGGTCAGCTTCCTCGGCCACGGTCGCTCCGAGCGGGTGATCACCGAGACCCAGATCTTCGCCCGCCGCGCGATCAACCGGCTCGACGGCGGTACAGCTGCGGTCGCGTCGGCACCGGCCGACTGGAACAAGGTCCGCGCGAAGCTCGAGGCGAAGGCCGAGCAGGAGTCGGCCCTGACCGACTCCGGCAAGCGCGGCACGCACGAGTCGGCGGCGGGCTGACGGCGTACCTCCACTGCGACGAAGGGCCGCGGACACCGTGAGGTGTCCGCGGCCCTTCGCGTCGTCCGGTCGCGCGCCGTCCGTCGTCGGGTCCGTCAGAGGTCGGGACGGAACTGGCGGATCACGTCGGTGAACTGCTGGGGGTCGACCAGTCGACCGTCGATCTCGTACGGCGCCATGCTCGCGCGGTGGATGAGCAGCTTCCACTTGCGGCTGGTCGGCGGCTCGGGCATCTCGAGCACCACGCGCGGGTTGGTCAGGTCGAACTTGTAGCGCGACTGGTCCTCGACCACCTCGAGGATGCCGTCCTCGATGCGCACGTGGGACTGGCCACCGCCGGAGCGGAACGCGAAGAAGAGCAGCGCGACGCACAGGGCCGCAGCGACGCCGACCGTGACCTTCGACGGGTCCTGGTAGGCCAGGTAGACAGCCGCGATCGCGAGAGCGAAGAGGGTGGCCTGCAGCAGCCCGTTGACCAGGGGCGACGGTCCGCGGCGTCCGAAGTCGACGGCGCCGCCCGGGGCATGGATCCGCTCGATCGCCCCGGTCGTCTCCACCGCAGGCGCAGTCGCTGCCGCGGACACCGCCGGGAAGGAGCTGGTCGACTCGACGAGGGATTCGACGGCGGACTCGGCGAGGTGGACGGGTGCGGCGAGCGGTGCGGGCACGACCGGGGCAGCGAACGCAGCCGGAGCCGCGGGCGGTGCGAACGCCGCCGGCACCGCTGGGAGCTCGCCCGTGCCGTCGTCACGGTGGCGCGCAGCAGCAGGGGACGCCGAGACCGCGCCGGTGTCGGGCGGGATCGGCAGCGCGCGCGACCCCGTGC
Source organism: Nocardioides jiangxiensis (assembly GCF_030580915.1). NCBI lineage: Bacteria > Bacillati > Actinomycetota > Actinomycetes > Propionibacteriales > Nocardioidaceae > Nocardioides > Nocardioides jiangxiensis. Next base: position 1,188,276 of record NZ_JAUQTA010000001.1, on the reverse strand, counting down.
GCTCGGCAGGCGCCTCGGCCTGTGCGGCGTCGAAGCGGACGGCCTCCTCGGCCTCCGCCGCCCGTCGTGCCTCTGCGGCGCGCTCTGCCTCGGCGGCGCGCTGGGCCTCCGCGGCCGCGACGCGCACGGCTTCGGCCCGCTCGGCCGCAGCCTGCTCGGCGGCGAGGCGCTCGGTCTCGGCCTGCTCGGCGGCGAGGCGCTCGGTCTCGGCCTGCTCGGCAGCGACGCGCTCGGTCTCGGCCTGCTCGGCAGCGACGCGCTCGGTCTCGGCCTGCTCGGCGGCGCGGCGCTGCGCCTCGGCCCGCTCCGCTGCGAGGCGCTCGGCCTCGACTCGCGATGCCTCGGCGGCGGCCAGGCGCTCGGCATCGGCCTGTGCTGCCTCCTGGGCGGCCACACGCGCAGCCTCACGGCGTTCGGCCTCTGCGCGATCGGCGGCCAGGATCTCCGCCTCGCTCTGGGCTGCGGCCATGCGCGCCTCGAACTCGGCGCGGGCCTGCTCCTGGGTCGCCCGCAGCGTCTGGGCGGCCTCCTCGGCGAGCGCGGCCTCCTCGGCCGCGCGGCGCTCGGCCTCCAGTCGCACGGTCGCGAAATGTGCGGCCTCGCTCGCGCGCTGGCGGGCGGCCTTCTCCTCGGCCAGTCGCTCGGCGGCAAGCCGCTCGACCTCGGCGAGCCGCTCGGCGGCCAGTCGCTCGACCTCGGCGGCGCGCGCCTGGGCCTCACGCTCGAGGCTGATGCGGGCCTGGGCCGTGCGGGCAGCCTCGTCCGCCTGCGCCTGGGCGGCGCGCTCGGCCTCGACACGGGCGGCGGCGAGGCGGGCGGCTTCCTGGGCCTGTTCGGCAGCCGCCCGTTCCGACTCGATCCGGGCCTGGGCCAGGCGCTCTGCCTCGGCGGCCTGCTCGGCGGCGCGACGCTCCGCCTCGACGCGCTGCGCGGCCAGCTGCTGGGCCTCCGCCGCGAGCGCGGCGGCAGCCTGCTCGGCGGCAGCCCGCTGCTCGGCGGCGATCCGCTCGGCCTCGGCCTGTTCGGCGGCGAGGCGCAGGGCCTCGGCCTGGGCGGCCTCGTTGGCGGCGAGGGCCCGGGCGTGCTCGGCGCGAGCCAGCTCGTTCTGCTGGACCTCGGCGAGCCGGGCGTTCTCGGCGGCGATGCGCTGCTGGAGCTCGGTGCGGGCCTGGTCCTCGGCCAGGCGCCTGGCCTGTGCGGCCTCCTCGGCGAGAGCGGCCTCCTCGGCGGCCCGGCGCTCGGCCTCGAGGCGGAGGTTCGCGAAGTGTGCGGCCTCGCTCGCGCGCTGGCGGGCGGCCTTCTCCTCCGCGAGGCGCTCCGTGGCCAGGCGCTCGGCCTCTGCGGCCTGCACCTGGGCGATCCGCTCGGCCTCGATGCGGGCCTCGGCGAGGCGCTGGGCCTCGGCCGCCTGCTCGGCGGCCCGACGCTCGGCCTCGACGCGCTGCGAGGCGACGCGCTGCGCCTCGGCGGCATGGGCGGCTGCGGCGTGCTCGGCGGCCGCGCGTTCCTCGGCGGCCTTCTTCTCGATGGCGGCCTGCTTGGCGGCTGCCTTCTCTGCGGCGACACGCTTGGCCGCCGCCTTCTCCGCGGCACGGGCCTGGTGCTGGGCCGACAGCTCGAGCGCGGCGCGCTCGGCGGCCGCCTGCTCGGCGATCTGGGCCTGCTCGTGTGCGGCCTGTTCGGCCAGTGCCCGCTCGGTCGCCGTCTTCTCTGCTGCTGCTGCCTTCTCCGCTGCCCGGCGCTCGGCGGCTGCCCGAGCGGCGGCCTCCTCCTCAGCGTGGGCAGCGCGCTCGGCGGCGGCGCGCTCGGCGGCCAGCCGCTCGGCAGCCGCGGCCTCCACGCGGGCTGCGCGCTCGGCGGCTGCGCGCTCGGCGGCCGCGGCGCTCTCGAGGGCACGCTGCTCCTGGGCAAGTCGCTCGGCGGCGACCCGCTCGGCCTCGGCAGCGCGCTCGGCCGCCGCGCGCTCGCGGTTCGCCTTCTCGGCGGCGGCCAGGGCCGCGGCTTCCTGCTCGGCAGCGGCGCGCTCGGCGGCGGCAGCGAGTCCCTGGGTGGCGCGGGCGACAGCGGCCTTGCGCATCGTGTCGACGTCGTCGGTCGGCGGTGAAGGGGCGGAGCCGGCCACCGCGGGAGTGTCCGCCGGACGGCGCTGGGTGCGCCGCGTGCGCCGGCCGGCGCCGGTCTCGGGCGCGTCCGCCGTGTCAGCGCGGGCCTCGGTCGGCGCGGGCGCAGCGGGCTCCGGGGTCGGCGCCGTCGGGCGCTTCTCCGTGCCCTTGTCGTGCTGGGTGAGGCGGTCCAGCCAGGAGGGGCGCTCGCCCGCGGTCGGGCCCTCCTCGGGGTTGTCGAGGACGGAGCGCGCCTGGCCGAGGATGCGGTCGTCGCCGAGCGGCGCGTCGTCGGCGGTGTCGTCCAGGTGGAGCGGTGCCGCCGGGAGCTCCGCGGGGAGCCAGGGCTCCTCCGCGTCCGGCTCGGGCTCCTCCTCGTCGGTGCCCGTCACGCCGCGGACGCGCCGCCACAGCGCGGCCCGAGGGCTGACCGGCATCTTCGGTGCAGCGTTCTCCCCGGTCTCGACGGCCTGCTGGGCCATCCTCAGGACGATGTCGTCAGGCGACTCCTCCACGTCGTGCGTGGGCTCAGTGCTCTCCGCGGACATGGCGTCCTCGTCCTCCCGAAACTCAGGTGCGACCTCCCCGCCGTCGCGCGGCGTGCCCTCGCCGGGCGGTGTGGTCGGCCTCATACATGCCGAAACTACAGCGTCCGGCTGGCGTTACGCAGTACCGCCCGACAATTGGCGCTCAGGCCTGGGGCGTCTCGAGCAGGTCGCTGACGAGGGCCTCGATCCGGGTGCGGATCTCGTCGCGGATCGGCCGGACGGCCTCGATGTCCTGCCCGGCAGGGTCGTCGAGCTGCCAGTCCTCGTAGCGCTTCCCCGGGTAGAACCTGCACGCGTCGCCGCAGCCCATGGTGATGACGACGTCGGAAGCCTCCACGGCCTCGTCGGTCAGCACCTTCGGCGTGTTGTGGGTGATGTCGATGCCCGCCTCGGCCATGGCCTGGACGGCGACAGGGTTGATCTCGTCCTTCGGGGCGGAGCCGGCCGAGAGCACATCGATCCGGTCGCCCGCGAGGTGCTGCAGGAAGCCGGCGGCCATCTGCGACCGGCCAGCGTTGTGCACGCAGACGAAGAGGACGGTGGGCCGGGTCATCAGGACTCCTGAGGGGTGAGTGGGGAGAGCCTCGGCCAGAGCACGCGTACCACGGCGAGCCCGAGCGCGCCTCCCAGCAGCTGCATGAGCACGAACCCGGGCACGGAGCCGGGGGCGATCCCGGAGAAGGTGTCGGAGAACATCCGGGCGACGGTGACCGCGGGATTGGCGAACGACGTGGACGAGGTGAACCAGTAGGCGGCGACGATGTAGCCGGAGACCGCGAAGGCGAGGGTGTCGGTGCGTCCCGAGCGGATGCCCCCGAACACGACGAGGACCAGGCCGAAGGTCGCGACGACCTCGCCCAACCACACGCCGCCGCCACTCCGGCTGTGGCTCGACAGGGCGACGGCGTCGAGCCCGAACATGAGGTTGGCGACCACTGCGCCGAGGGAGCCGCCGACGACCTGGGCGACACCGAGGAGGCCGGCCTCGCGCCACGGCAGCCCGCCCAGCGCCGCCTCGGCGAGGGTCACCACCGGGTTGAACGCCGCGGAGACGGGCTGGAGCGTGAGGATGAGGGCGACGAGGGCCGCTCCGGTGGCCAGGCTGTTGGCGAGCAGCTGGACGCCGACGTCGCGGCTCAGGGCGGTGGCCATGATCCCGGATCCGATGACGCTGCCGACGAGGAAGGCTGTGCCGACGAGCTCGGCCACGCACCGCCGGGTGAAGGGCGAGGGGCTCACCGTGCGCCGCCGATCAGGGTGGCGATGTCCTGCAGCACGTCGCGGCGTACGGAGTAGTAGACCCACGTGCCGCGCTTCTCGCGGCCGAGCAGCCCGGCCTCGTGCAGGACCTTGAGGTGGTGGCTGATCGTCGGCTGGGAGAGGTCGAACGCGTCGTTGAGGTCGCACACGCAGGCCTCGCCGCCCTCGTGTGCGGCCACCAGCGACAGCAGGCGCAGCCTGACCGGGTCGGCCAAGGCCTTGAGCAGCGGGACGACGTCCGCCGCCTGCTCGCTCGTCAGTGGCGTCGAGGTCAGGGGCGAGCAACAGGTCGCCGCCTGCGTCGGTGTGAGGTCGAGCGCGTTCGTGGGCACGGCCCGAAGATATCGATGGACATAGATATTGACAAGAGTCGATGAATGGCCGATGGTCAAACATCGACGGAGATCGATATGGGGAGGAGGATGTGATGACCGAGATCGAGGCCGCGTGCTGCGCCAGGGCCGGCGACGACAGCGACTGCTGTGGCGGCGTTCCCTGCTGCTGAGCAGGGGTCGTGCGGCGCGGTGGCCGTCGGCCGCGGCGCCGCACGACGGAACGCGAACGGAGTCGGTAGGCCCTGTGGGACTCGAACCCACAACCCGCGGATTAAAAGTCCGATGCTCTGCCAATTGAGCTAAGGGCCCGTGCTCGGAGCGCGCCCGGCACGGGTCGGGAGTCTACGGCCGCCCCTGTCTGCTTCGGCCGGTGCGACCGGTTCGGTGAGGGTGTTACACGCCTGTTCCCCAGAGTTCATTGCAGGCGGGGGTTCCATCGGGGGTGTTCGTTGCTAGTGTTGCCAACGCAACAGGTGCAAGTTCCAGCAGGTGTGACGCCCGCGGAGTTTGTGATCCAACGGCGTATCTTCCTCGGGGTCCCAGCATTTCGAGTCGGAGCGACGTGTCACCGCACGTGTTGTGGGGCCGTCGACCTTGGCGGCCTCTCGCCCCGGCAACAGAAATGAGAAGAGCAATGGCTCAGGGCACCGTCAAGTGGTTCAACGCTGAGAAGGGCTTCGGCTTCATCGCGCAGGAGGACGGCGGCGACGACGTCTTCGTCCACTACTCCGCCATCCAGACCAACGGCTACAAGTCGCTGGACGAGAACCAGAAGGTCGAGTTCGACGTCACGCAGGGTCCGAAGGGCCCGCAGGCGGAGAACGTTCGCCCCCTCTGAGGCGCACCGTCCGAGACGCACCTGTCTCTGACAACCGGAGCCCCGGACACCAGCAGCTGCTGGGGTCCGGGGCTCCTCCCGTTCTCCGGGGTCCACTCCGTGGATCCCAAAGCGGGACTTTCCGTGCGGCGTGGGTAAACGTCCGGCACGATGGGTGTGAGGGAACAACCGGAGGGAGGCGGAGATGTCCGACCAGTTCGACGTGTCACTCGAGGACCCTGACCTCCTCGGGGAGGTCGAGATGACGACGAACCTGATCATCGCGGCGAGCGAGGCGGCTGGCCCGCTCGACCAGGAGGAGATCGACGAGATCCTCGGCGTCGTACCGGCGCCCGAGGAGGATCTCGCGTAGCCAGCGGGAACAGATATACCCCCTAGGGGTATTGTGGCCGGTATGCACGACACGCATGCCGGCCACGGCTACATCGGTGACAAGAACGCCTACCTCACGCGGCTGCGCCGTATCGAGGGCCAGGTGCGCGGCCTCCAGCGCATGGTGGAGGAGGAGCAGTACTGCATCGACATCCTGACGCAGGTCTCCGCCGTCACGAAGGGCCTGCAGGCCGTCTCGATGGGCCTCGTCGAGGACCACCTCGGCCACTGTGTCGTGCGTGCAGCCCGTGCGGGCGACGCCGAGGCGGAGGAGAAGGTCAGGGAAGCCTCCGCCGCCATCGCCCGCCTCCTCCGTTCCTGACCACCCGAAAGGACTCCCATGAGCACCACCAGCACCTGGACCGTCACCGGCATGACCTGTGGCCACTGCGTCGCCTCGGTCACCGAGGAGCTGCAGGAGGTCGCCGGTGTCACCGACGTGCGCGTCGACCTGCCCACCGGCGCGGTCACCGTCACCAGCGACGGCGAGCTGTCGCGCGAGGCCGTCGAGGCGGCCGTCACCGAGGCGGGGTACCAGCTCGCATGACCCAGCTGATGCGCAACCGCGTGGTCTTCATCCTCGTCGCCGTGGGTGCCTTCGTGCTCGCCTTCGGTCTGGGACAGGTCGCCGGCAACAAGAAGGACGGCGCTCCGAAGGACGGTGGCGGCCCGACCGCTCCCTACACCGTGAAGCTCGTGGGCGACACGGACCTGCCCGCTGCCGGGTCCGGGAAGCAGGAGCTTCGCTTCGAGGTCCTCGACCCGGCAGGCACGGTGGTCACCGACTACGACACGGTCCACGAGAAGAAGCTGCACCTGATCGTGGCGGAGAAGGCCGACCCGCGCATCTACGCGCACCTCCACCCCGCGTTCTCCGACGGTGTCTGGAGCGTCGCGACCGACCTGGTCGGGGGCGAGTTCCGGTTGTACGCCGACACGCGACCCACCGGCGCGGACGCCCAGGTGCTGACCGCCGACTTCACCGTCGACGGCGACCGCCGCGCGACGCGCGCGATGGCGGTCAACGACACCGCGACCGTCGACGGGTACGACGTCGCGCTGCGGGCCGACGGGACGGCGTACACCTTCACCGTCACGAAGGGTGGCGCTCCGGTGACGCTGCAGCCCTACCTGGGTGCCGGCGGTCACCTCGTCGGCATCCGCACGGAGTCGCTCGACTACCTGCATGCGCACGCGATGGCGGCGAAGGCGAACACGGTCGGCTTCCACGTCGAGGCGGGTAGCTCGGGCCTCTGGGTGCTGCACCTCGACTTCCAGGTCGACGGCACGGTCCACGACGCCACGTTCGTCCAGCGCATCGACGGCGCCGGCATGGGCGGGCACGACATGGACATGGGCGGCATGGACATGGGTGATGGGGAAGGCCATGACCACCACTGACCGGATCGAGCTCCAGATCGAGGGCATGACCTGCGCGTCCTGCGCCAACCGCATCGAGCGCAAGCTGAACAAGCTCGACGGGGTCACGGCCACGGTCAACTACGCGACGGAGAAGGCCTCCATCGCGATCGCGCCCGAGGTGACGCGGCAGCAGCTGGTCGACGCCGTCGAGGCAGCCGGGTACGCCGTGGCAGACGCGAGCGCGCCGGCGGCCGCGCCGGCGGTCTCGCCCGGCCTGCGGGTGCTGCTCTCGGCGGGGCTGAGCCTTCCGGTCGTCCTGCTGGCCATGGTGCCCGCGTGGCAGTTCGCGGGCTGGCAGTGGGTCTCGTTCGTGCTCGCGACGCCGGTGGTGCTGTGGGCGGGCTGGCCGTTCCACCGGGCGGCGTTCGTCAACGCGCGCCACGGGACCTCGACCATGGACACGCTCGTCAGCCTGGGCACGCTCGCGGCGTTCGGCTGGTCGGTCTTCGCCCTCTTCCTCGGCACGGCAGGCCACCTCGGCATGGTGCACGAGTTCTCCCTCGTGCCGCGTCGCACCGGCGGTGCGGGGGACATCTACCTCGAGGCGGCGACCGGTGTCACGACCTTCCTCCTCGCGGGGCGGTGGCTCGAGTCGCGGGCCAAGCGGCACGCGGGTGACGCGCTGCGTCGTCTGCTCGAGCTCGGCGCGCGCGACGTCGCCGTCCTGCGTGACGGTGTCGAGCGCCGGGTGCCGGTCGAGGAGCTGGCCGTCGGCGACCTCTTCGTCGTGCGCCCCGGCGAGCGGGTAGCGACCGACGGTGTCGTCGAGGACGGTCTCTCCGCCGTGGACGTCTCGCTCCTCACGGGTGAGCCCGTGCCGGTCGAGGTCGGCCCCGGCGACGAGGTGGTCGGGGCGTCGGTCAACGCCCAGGGCCGTCTGGTGGTGCGGGCGACGCGCGTCGGCGCCGACACCCAGCTGGCCCGCATGGCCCAGCTCGTGGAGGAGGCCCAGAACGGCAAGGCCGCGGTCCAGCGCCTCGCCGACCGGGTCTCCGCCGTCTTCGTACCGGTCGTCATCGTGGTCGCGATCGGCACCCTCGGCTTCTGGCTGGGCAGCGGTGCCGCAGCCGGTCTGGCCCTCAACGCGGCCGTCAGCGTTCTGGTCATCGCCTGCCCCTGTGCGCTCGGCCTCGCGACGCCGACGGCCTTGATGGTCGGCACGGGCCGTGGTGCCCAGCTCGGCATCCTGATCCGGGGGCCCGAGGTCCTCGAGTCCACGCGCCGCGTCGACACGGTCGTGCTCGACAAGACCGGCACGGTGACGGAGGGCCGGATGGTCCTCGCCTCGACGGTCACCGCCGAGGGTGAGGACGCGGCCGACGTGCTGCGGCGGGCCGCCGCTGTCGAGGCCGGTTCCGAGCACCCGGTCGCACAGGCCGTCGTGGCGGCGGTGGCCGGCGTCGGTCCTGCCCCGGACTTCCGGGCGCTGCCGGGCCTCGGGGCCGAGGCGCGGGTGGACGGGGAGCCGGTGCTGGTCGGCCGCCGACAGCTGCTCGAGGAACGCGGCATCGACCTCGGTGACGGTCTCGCCGGCGCGGTCGACGCCGCTGCCTCCCGCGGTGAGGCGACGGTCGTCGTGGCCTGGGGTGGCCGGGCGCGCGGGGTGCTCGGGGTGGCCGATGGGGTCCGGCCCTCCTCGGCCGAGGCGGTCCGGCGGTTCCGCGACCTCGGGCTGGAGGTCGTGCTCCTGACCGGCGACAACGCCGGGAGCGCGCGCGCCGTCGCCGGGCGCGTCGGCATCACCACCGTGATCGCGGAGGTGCTGCCTGCCGACAAGCTCGCCGAGGTACGCCGTCTCCAGGCCGGCGGCCGGGTGGTCGCGATGGTCGGCGACGGCGTCAACGACGCGGCCGCTCTCGCGCAGGCCGACCTCGGCATCGCGATGGGCAGCGGCTCCGACGTGGCGATCGAGGCGGGAGACCTGACCCTCGTGCGCACCGACCTGATGACCGCGGTCGACGCGATCCGGCTCTCGCGACGCACGCTGCGCACGATCAAGGCGAACCTGTTCTGGGCCTTCGCCTACAACGTCGCAGGAATCCCGCTCGCCGCTGCGGGCCTGCTGAGCCCGATGCTCGCGGGGGCCGCGATGGCCCTGTCGTCCGTGTTCGTCGTCACGAACAGCCTCCGGTTGCGGGGATTCCACCCCGTGCGGTGACCCCGCGCGTTGCGCAACACGCCGCCGTTGCCCCTAGCATGTTTCGCGTTCCGCTCCTCCTCACCCGGAGTTCACCGTGGCCTTCCGCATCCGTCCTGTCGACACGACGTTCTACGACCTCTTCACTGCGTCCGCGCAGCACCTCGTGGTGGGCGCCGGCCTGCTCGCCGAGATGCTCGCCGACGGAGCCGACCGCGAGGCGGTGGCCCAGCGCATGCGCGAGGCCGAGCACCAGGCGGACGAGACGACCCACGAGATCGTGCGGCGCGTCAACAGCACCTTCGTGACGCCCTTCGACCGCGAGGACATCTACGCCCTCGCCTCGGGCCTCGACGACGTCATGGACTTCATGGACGAGGCAGTCGACGAGATCCTGCTCTACGAGGTCAAGGAGATCCCCGCCGGTGTCTCCAAGCTCGTCGAGGTGCTGCAGCAGTGCGCCGAGGTGACCGCTGCCGCGATGCCGAAGCTCCAGTCCATGAAGGACATGTCGGAGTACTGGATCGAGGTCAACCGCCTCGAGAACACCGGCGACAAGACCTTCCGGCGTACCCTCGCCGAGCTCTTCAGCGGCGACTTCAAGGCGCTCGAGGTGCTCAAGCTCAAGGACATCATCGAGTCGCTCGAGAGCGGCATCGACGGCTTCGAGACGGTGGCCAACATCGTCGAGCAGATCGCCGTCAAGGAGTCCTGACCTCGTGGAGCTCGCCGTCCTGATCACCCTCGTGGTGATCGCCCTCGCGTTCGACTACACGAACGGTTTCCACGACGCAGCCAACGCGATCGCCACCTCGGTGTCGACGCGCGCCCTGACGCCGAAGGTCGCGCTCATCCTCGCGGCCGTCATGAACTTCATCGGTGCCCTCATCGGCACCGAGGTGGCCCACACCGTCGCCGACACGATCGGCGAGATCAGCGGCACGCACGGCCTGGTGATCGTCCTCGGGGCGCTCATCGGCGCCATCACGTGGAACCTGATCACCTGGTACTTCGGTCTGCCCTCGTCCTCCTCGCACGCCCTGATCGGCGCCCTGGTGGGCGCCGGCCTCGTCGGCGGTGCGACGGTCAACTGGTCGATCATCAAGGAGAAGGTCATCGTCCCGATGGTCGTCTCCCCGGTGGTCGGCTTCACGCTCGCGTTCCTGCTCATGCTGGCCTTCACCTGGATCCTGCGGAAGCGCAACCCGCACGTGATCAACCGCCGCTTCCGCTTCCTCCAGGTCTTCTCCGCCGCGGCGCTCGCGCTCGGCCACGGCCTCCAGGACGCGCAGAAGACGATGGGCGTCATCCTCATCGCCCTGGTCACCTACGACTCGGGCAGGTACGACATCGACCACCTGCCGCTCTGGGTCATCCTCGGCGCGGCCGGCGCGATCAGCCTCGGCACCTACTCCGGCGGCTGGCGGATCATGCGGACCATCGGTCGCAAGATCATCAAGCTGGACCCGCCCTCGGGCTTCGCCGCCGAGTCGGTCGCGACCAGCGTCCTCTACGTGATGGCGATCCACTTCAAGGCGCCCGTCTCGACCACCCACACGATCACCTCGGCGGTCATGGGTGCCGGTGCCACCCGGGGTCGTCGTGCGGTCCAGTGGAACATGGCCGGCACGATCGTCATGGCGTGGGTACTGACCTTCCCGTGCGCGGCCCTCGCGGCCGCCGCGTCCTACGGCGTGCTGAAGCTGGTCCTGCCTGTCTGAGGGCCCGGACGTGCAACGACGAACGCCCCGCCTGGTCTCCGGACCGGCGGGGCGTTCGTCGTCTGGTCAGCGGGCGAGGCCGGCCTTCAGGACCTCCGCGAGGCGCGCGACGGCGGCGGGGCCCGAGCGGCCGGCGCCGGTCCAGTTGGCGAAGCCGTGGATCTGGCCGGTGAAGCACTCGTACTCGACCTCGACGCCGGCGGCCATCAGCTTCTCGGCGTACGCCTCACCCTCGTCGCGCAGCGGGTCGAAGCCCGCGGTACAGACGTACGCGGGTGCCAGTCCAGCCGGCACCTCGGCGTCGATGACCGCGTAGCGGGGGTCGGCCAGCTTCTCCGGGGTGGGGGCGTAGCTCGCGGTCGCGCGGTCCATGAGGTTGCCCGTGAGGAAGAAGCCCTCGCGGAAGAGCCGGTGGCTCTCGGTGCCGGCCCTGGGGTCGGTCGCCGGGTAGATCAGCAGCTGGAAGGCGAGGGGCAGGCCCTCCTCGGCGGCCTGCAGCGCCACCGCTGCCGACAGGTTGCCGCCGGCCGAGTCGCCGCCGACCGCGAGCCGGGCCGGGTCCGCGCCGAGGTCTGCGGCATGCGCCGCGACCCAGCGGTACGCCGCCATGCAGTCCTCGTAGGCGGCCGGGAACGGATGCTCCGGCGCAAGCCGGTAGTCGAGCGAGAGGACCCGGACCCCGGCCTTCTCCGCCAGGACACGGCAGGTGGAGTCGTGCGAGTCGATGTCGCCGACGATCCAGCCGCCACCGTGGATGTAGACCAGCAGTGCCTCGGAGCCGGCGCGCGGGACGTAGAGCCGGGCCGGGACTCCCGCGACCTCGAGGTCGCGCACCGAGCCGATGGGCTGGGCGCCGCCCACGGCCCGGCTGTTGGCGATGGTGTTGGCGCGGGCCTCGTCGATCGGGCCCATGCCGAACTCGGGCTCGCGGGTCAGGGCGAGCATGCGGAGCACCGCCTGGGCCTCGAGGTCGAGGGTGTTGCCGTCGATCACGACCGGCTTGCCGGCGAAGGCCCGCAGCGCGGGACGTGGCAGGGCGAGCAGGCCGCGGATCGCGGCGGACTTCAGGGGCACGGGGAGGTCGATACGCACGGCGCCGACGGTAGCGGGTGCGTCGCGTCATCTGCCGTTCACCGTGAGGTGAAACACTCGTGCCGTGACTTCCGAAGCCCTTCCCTCGCACACCGGCGGCTCGATCGACGAGGGGCCGCTCGCGGAGCGCCCGGCCGGCGCCCTGGGGACCTTCGACGTGGAGCCTCCGTACGTCCCGGACGAGGAGGCCGTCTCGGCACTCGAGGCGTTCCCCGACCGCTTCCTCGACCGTGAGCAGTCCTGGCTGCGCTTCAACCAGCGCGTGCTCGAGCTGGCCGAGGACACCCACCTGCCCCTGCTGGAGCGGGCCCGCTTCCTGGCGATCTTCGCCAGCAACCTCGACGAGTTCTTCATGGTCCGCGTGGCGGGCCTCAAGCGGCGGATCGCCGCGGGCGTGGCGGTGCGCTCGGCGAGCGGCCACCTGCCCAAGGAGGTCCTCGAGACGATCTGGTCCGGCACCCGCGAGCTGATGGACCGCCACGCGGCCGTCTTCCAGACGCAGGTCGTCCCCGCCCTCCTGGAGGAGGGCATCGAGCTGGTCCGCTGGGCCGACCTCGACGAGGACGAGCAGAAGTACTGCAAGAAGCTCTTCAAGGCCCGCATCTTCCCGGTGCTGACCCCGCTCGCGGTCGACCCGGCGCACCCGTTCCCGTACATCTCGGGACTGTCGCTCAACCTCGCCGTGGTGGTGCGCCACCCGAAGACCGGCAAGGAGCACTTCGCGCGGGTCAAGGTGCCGCCGATCTTCGACCGCTTCGTCTCCCTCGGCAACCAGCGCTTCGTGCCGCTGGAGGACGTCATCGGCGAGCACCTCAAGAAGCTCTTCCCGGGCATGGAGGTGCTCAAGGTCCACACCTTCCGGGTCACGCGCAACGAGGACCTGGAGGTCGAGGAGGACGACGCCGAGAACCTGCTGGCCGCACTCGAGAAGGAGCTGCTCCGCCGCAAGTTCGGTCCGCCCGTGCGGCTCGAGGTCGAGGAGTCCATGGACCCGGAGGTGCTCGACCTGCTCGTCTCCGAGCTCGGCATCAGCGAGCAGGAGGTCTTCCACCTCCCCGGTCCGCTTGACCTGCGGGGCCTCCACGACATCGCCGACCTCGACCGCGACGACCTCAAGTTCGAGGCGTTCGTGCCCTCCACCAACCGCCAGCTGGCGCCCGTGGAGAGCGCCGGTGCGGTCGACGTCTTCAAGGCCATGCGCCGCGGAGACGTCCTCCTGCACCACCCGTACGACTCGTTCTCGACGTCGGTGCAACGCTTCATCGAGCAGGCGGCCGCCGACCCGCACGTCCTCGCGATCAAGCAGACGCTCTACCGCACCTCCGGCGACAGCCCCATCGTCGACGCCCTCATCGACGCCGCCGAGGCCGGCAAGCAGGTCATGGCGCTGGTCGAGATCAAGGCCCGCTTCGACGAGTCCAACAACATCCGGTGGGCCCGCAAGCTCGAGCACGCCGGAGTCCACGTGGTCTACGGCCTGGTCGGCCTGAAGACCCACTGCAAGCTGGCGATGGTCGTGCGGGACGAGCCCGACGGCATCCGGCGCTACACCCACATCGGCACGGGCAACTACAACCCGAAGACCGCGCGCCTCTACGAGGACTTCGGCCTGCTCACGGCCGACGACGCGATCGGCGAGGACGTCGCCCACCTCTTCAACAACCTCAGCGGCTTCTCCCGCAACGCCCGGTACGCCGAGCTCCTGGTCGCCCCCGACTCGGTGCGCGACGGCCTGGTCGAGCAGATCCACGGCGAGATCGCCCACCACCAGGCGGGGCGGCCGGCCGGCGTACGGCTGAAGGCGAACTCCGTCGTCGACGAAGGCGTCATCGACGCGCTCTACCTCGCCTCGCAGGCCGGCGTGCCGGTGCAGCTCCTGGTGCGCGGCATCTGCGCGCTCCGTCCCGGCGTCCACGGCCTCTCCGAGACGATCCAGGTCCGCTCCGTGCTCGGTCGCTTCCTCGAGCACTCCCGCGTCTTCTGCTTCGAGAACGGCGGCGAGCCGGTCGCCTGGATCGGGTCGGCCGACATGATGCACCGCAACCTCGACCGCCGCGTCGAGGCGCTGGTGCGCCTGCCCGGGGAGGCGCAGGTGGAGAAGGTCCGTTCGCTGCTGGACCTCGCGTTCGCGGAGGACACCTCTGCCTGGGAGCTCGCGGCCGACGGCACCTGGAAGCACAACGGCGGCACCGTCGACCTGCAGGCCGAGCTGATCGCTGCGCAGCGCCGCAAGCGCTGACGCCGGGTCAGCAGGAAGCCAGCAGCACCGGGCCCTGGGTCACCTGCGACAGCGCGTACGCCGACGGGCGGGCGCGGCCCGACAGCTCGACCTCGCTGCCGTCGCGCTCGGCGTCGTCGACGGTGAACAGGTCGGGGTAGCTCACCATCTGGCCCGGGTCGTCGGCCACGGCCAGGCGTCGGCGGGGGAGCAGGTCGTGCTGGGCCAGGTCACCGTTCTCGAAGGCGAACGCGGCCGTCCAGGCGCGTCGGGCACCGAGACCGACGGCGTAGCCGGCCAGCGGGGTCACACCCCCGGCGTCGGCGACCAGCTGCGTCGCCTGGGCCTGGGCGTCGCTGTCCGCGGTGGCGAAGGAGAGCTCGGCGCAGGCGCGGTCGCCGGCCAGGCCGACGGCGGCGAGGGGTGCGCCGAGGCGGCGTACCAGCGCGAAGTCGAGGCCGTCGCCGTCGCGGGCGGTCTTCACCGCGTCGGCGAGGTAGGCCGGGCTGTCCGAGCTGAGCAGCACACCGCGGTCCGGGAGGAAGGCGACGTCGGAGAAGAGCGGCTCCTGGATGTCGAGGGTGCTGAGCAGGTCCGCGCCGCCCTCCCAGACCCCGCCGTCGGTGCGGTGGTCCTTCGGCGGCGTGAACCCGGCCTCCTGGTAGGCACGGGCGATCGCGTCGATCCGGTCGTCCGACAGGCCGCCGATGACCAGCACCTGCCCGGAGGTGGCCTGGCCGAGGAGCTCCCAGCCGATGCTCTGCGGGCCCCACCGGAAGTGCTGCTGGAGAGCGTCGGCCGAGGTGATGAGCACGGAGGAGGAGTCCAGGTCCTCGTCGGAGAGGTCGCCCTCGCAGGCCGGCCAGGCGCGGCAGTCGCCGGCCTCGCGGATGCCGGCCCAGTCCGTCCACAGCACGCGCTCGGTCGCCGTCGGCAGCAGCTCCGTGGCGCGGGAGAGCGCGGTGGAGCGCGGCCAGGCGGCGTACGCGAGGACGAGGGCGAGGGCCGCGGCAAGGGCCACGCCCCGGACCAGCAGGCCACGACGGGTGCGCCCGATCAGGACGTGCCGGACGGTCACGGTGCGGTCTCCCTCATGCAGCGGCTGCGGTGATGTGAGACTAGCGCCGTGTCTTCCAGCCGTCCGGTCCCCGTCGCCCCCGTCGTGGCGGCGGGTGCGATCGTGCTGCGCCGCCGCGAGGGCGTCCTCGAGGTGCTGCTCGTCCACCGTCCCAAGTACGACGACTGGTCCTTCCCCAAGGGCAAGCTCGACCGCGGCGAGCACGCCGCCGTCGCCGCGGTGCGCGAGGTCGCGGAGGAGACCGGCCTCGCCGTCCGGCTCGGACGGCCGCTCGACGACCAGCTCTACGTCGTGCAGGGCGGTCGCTCCAAGGTCGTGCACTACTGGATGGCCCGGCCGCTCGACGGCGACGACGTGTCGGCGTACGTGCCCAACCGGGAGATCGACCAGGTCGCCTGGGTCCCGCTCGAGGAGGCGGCGACGCGCCTCAGCTACTCCCGTGACCGCGCGACGCTCGAGCAGGCCCTCGAGCGTCGCAAGCGGACCACCACCCTGATCGTGCTGCGCCACGGCCGGGCACGGGCGCGGTCGCGCTGGCGGGCCGACGACCGGTTCCGCCCCCTGTTGAAGCTGGGCGAGCACCAGGCCGACCGGCTCGTGCCCCTCCTCGCGGCGTACGACGTCCGGAGGCTGGTCAGCTCCAGCAGCACGCGCTGCGTCACCACCCTCGTGCCGTACGCCGACGCCACCGGCCGGCGGATCGCCACCGACGACGGCCTCTCGGAGGAGGGCGCCACCAGCCTCGGGGTCGCCGAGCGGGTGCAGGAGCTCGTCGACCGCGGCCGTCGCACGGTGCTGTGCAGCCACCGACCCGTGCTGCCGGCGATCTTCGACGTGCTCGGCCTGGAGGACCCCCGCCTCGAGCCGGGGGAGATGGTCGTGGTCCACCACCGCGACGGCCAGGTCGTCGCCACCGAGCGGCACGCGGTCCGCTGATCCCTTAAGCGCCGGAGTGGGCCTGCGCAAGGCCAGTTTCCGTGATCGTCGTCTCGCTGACAGCCAGATGGTCCCGAAAGGGCGACGACCATTTGCCGTCCGTTCACCTGCGCCCACGAATTCGGACACTTCGCGTCCCTAGCGTCCTCCGCGACAGTCCAACCAGACATCAGGAGTTCGAAGTGATCGCCACTTCCGCCCGCCGGGTCGTCCCGGCCGTCGCCGCGCTCGCGCTCGGCGTTTCCCTCACCGCCTGTGGCTCGAACGACGACGCCACCACCAACCCGACCGGCGCCTCCAACGACGTCGCGTCGCTCTCCGGCGAGCTCAACGGCGCCGGCTCCTCGGCGCAGGAGAAGGCGCAGGGCGCCTGGGCCACCGGCTTCCAGGGCCTCACCGGCGGCAACGTGACCGTCAACTACAACCCGGTCGGCTCGGGCGACGGCCGCACCCAGTTCAACCAGGGTGGCGTCGACTTCGCGGGCACCGACTCCTACTTCAAGGACGACGAGGGCGAGCTCTCCGCCGCCAACAAGCGCTGCGGTGGCGAGGACATCATCGAGGTCCCCGCGTACGTCTCCCCGATCGCGGTCTTCTTCAACGTCCCCGGCGTGAAGACCCTGAACCTCGACTCCGACACGATCGCGAAGATCTTCGACGGCAAGATCGCCAAGTGGAACGACAAGGCGATCGCGGACCAGAACAAGGACGCGAAGCTCCCCGACCTGGCGATCACGCCGGTCCACCGTTCGGACGACTCGGGCACCACGAAGAACTTCACCGACTACCTGGGCAAGGCCTCGAAGTCGTGGAAGTACGAGGCCGCTGACGCGTTCCCGGTCAAGGGTGGCCTCGCCGCCGAGGGCACCTCGGGTGTCGTCGCCTCCGTCTCCAAGGGCAAGGGCACGATCGGCTACGCCGACGACTCCGCGCTCAAGGGCCTCGACCTGGGTGTCGCCTCCCTCAAGGTCGGCGACTCCTACAACGCCCCGTCGGCCGACGGCGCTGCGAAGGTCGTCGAGCTCTCCAAGGCCGTCGCGGGCCGCCCGGCCACCGACATGGCCGTCGACATCGACCGCACCACGACCGAGGCCGGCGCCTACCCGGCGATCCTCGTCTCCTACCTGGTTGCCTGCCAGCACTACGAGGACGCCGCCAAGGCCGACCTCGTGAAGGGCTACCTGACCTACATCCTCGGTGACGGCCAGCAGGCCGCTGCCGACGAGGCCGGCTCGGCCCCGCTCACGAAGGCGGTCGCCGACAAGGCGCTGGCCATCGTGGCGAAGATCGCTGCCAAGTAAGGTCACCTGCCAGACCACGGCATGACATCGTGTGCGGCGGGCCGGTTTCGACCGGCCCGCCGTTCACGCGTTCCACACCCGCTTCACCCGGAGGAAAGCTTGTGACTGCGACCACCGCAGAATCCATGGCGGACACACCGCCGAGTCGCCTCGGCGACCGGATCTTCTCGGGGCTGGCCCTCGCTGCAGGCCTGTCCATCGTCGTGGCTCTGTCCGGCGTCTTCCTGTTCCTCATCCTGCGTGGCTGGGACGGTCTCTTCCAGGACGCCGCGTTCTACGACCCGCCGCGCGCCAACGACTTCCTCCACTACGTGTGGCCCCTCGTCTTCGGCACGGTCTACGCCGCGACGATCGCGCTCGTGATCGCGGTCCCGCTCTCCATCGGCATCGCGCTGATGGTCAGCCACTACGCGCCGCGCAGGCTCGCCACCCCGATCGCGTACGTGATCGACCTGCTGGCCGCGGTTCCGTCCGTCGTCTTCGGCCTCTGGGGCATCCTCGTCCTCGCGCCGGCCATCGTGCCGTCGTACGCGTGGCTCAACGACCACCTCGGCTGGCTGCCGTTCTTCGCCGGCAACGAGGGCGGCGGCGTCAACCCCGTCGGCCGCACGATCCTCACCGCCGGCATCGTGCTGGCGATCATGGTGCTCCCGATCATCACCTCGATCACGCGCGAGATCTTCGCCCAGACGCCGCGCCTCCACCAGGAGGCCGCGCTCGCGCTCGGTGCCACCCGCTGGGAGATGATCCGGTACGCGGTCTTCCCCTACGCCCGCTCCGGCATGGTCTCCGCGGTGATGCTCGGTCTCGGCCGCGCCCTGGGCGAGACGATGGCCGTCGCGATGGTCCTCTCGGCCGGCAAGAGCCTGGTCACCTTCAACATGCTCGGCAACGAGAGCTCGACCAGCATCGCTGCCAACATCGCCTCCAACTACAAGGAGGGCACCCCCGGCAAGGTCGCGGTCCTGATCGCCACCGGCCTCGTGCTCTTCGTCCTGACCTTCCTGGTCAACTTCGCCGCGCGTCTGATCGTCGCCCGCGCCGAGAGGAACACCACCCGATGAACGTCGTCGACGCCCCTCTCGCCTCCTCCGAGCTGACCTCCGGTCGGCTGCCGCGCTTCGCGCCCGTGATCGCGGGTGTCGTCGCGCTGGGCATCGGCGTGCTCCTGGGCGAGGTCATCATCGGCGGCGGCCTGGCCGGCACCGCCGTCTTCAGCGGCCTGGCCTACCTCGTGCTGCTGCCGCTGTGGTACCTCGCCGTCGAGGGCCGCCGGGCGGCCGTGGACCGGCTGGTGACGTCGCTCGTCTGGGGCACCCTGCTGGTCGCCCTCGTGCCCCTGGTCTCCCTGCTCTACACGGTGGTTCGCCACGGTGCGCCGCAGATCAACGGCACCTTCCTTGGCCAGGACGCCTTCATCCTCGCGCTGCACCAGCCGACGGGCATCCTGCACGCCATCGTCGGCACGCTCGTGATCACGGTGGCGGCAGCCCTCATGTCGGTGCCGCTGGGCATCTTCGCCGCCATCTACCTGATCGAGTACGGCGCCGGCAGCAAGCTGGCCGCCGCGATCCGGTTCCTCGTCGACGTCATGACCGGCATCCCCTCGATCGTGGCGGGCCTGTTCGCCTTCTCGCTGTTCACCCTGCTCTTCGGGGCTGCCTACCGGTCCGGCTTCGGCGGCGCAGCAGCGCTCTCGCTGCTGATGGTGCCGATCGTGGTCCGCTCCACCGAGGAGATGCTGCGCCTGGTGCCCAACGAGCTGCGCGAGGCGGCGTACGCGCTGGGCACGCCGAAGTGGCGCACGATCGTGAAGGTCGTCCTGCCGACGGCCCTCGGTGGCATCGTCACGGGCGTCACCCTCGCGATCGCGCGCGTGGTCGGCGAGACCGCTCCGCTGCTGTTGATCGCCGGCCTGACCACCAAGGTCAACTGGAACGTCTTCGACGGCTTCATGACGACGCTGCCGGTCCTGGTCTACAGCTCGCAGGCGAAGGGACACCCGGAGGACTTCGACGTCGCCTGGGGTGCGGCGTTCGTCCTCGTCCTGATCGTCCTCGTCCTCAACATCGTCGCCCGGATCATCGGGAAGATCTTCGCCCCCAAGACCGGTCACTGACCCGGGCCCCGAAGGAAGCACTGAACATGGCAAAGAGCATTGACGTCTCGAACGTCAACATCTACTACGGCGACTTCAAGGCCGTCGAGGACGTCTCGATGAGCATCAAGGCGCGCTCGGTCACCGCCTTCATCGGCCCCTCCGGCTGTGGCAAGTCGACGTTCCTGCGCACGCTGAACCGCATGCACGAGGTGATCCCGGGCGCCCGCGTCGAGGGCGACATCCACCTCGGCGGCGAGAACATCTACGCCGCGAACGTCGACCCGGTCCAGGTCCGTCGTCGCGTCGGCATGGTGTTCCAGCGGCCCAACCCGTTCCCGACGATGTCGATCTACGACAACGTGCTGGCCGGCAACCGCCTCAACGCCAAGAAGCTGAAGAAGGCCGACGCCGACGCGATCGTCGAGAAGGCGCTCACCGGCGCCAACCTGTGGAACGAGGTCAAGGACCGCCTCAACAAGCCCGGCATGGGCCTTTCCGGTGGCCAGCAGCAGCGCCTCTGCATCGCCCGCGCCATCGCGGTGGAGCCGCAGGTCCTGCTCATGGACGAGCCGTGCTCCGCCCTGGACCCGATCTCGACCGCGGCCGTCGAGGACCTGATCCACGAGCTGAAGACCGACTACACGATCGTGATCGTCACCCACAACATGCAGCAGGCGGCGCGCGTCTCGGAGTTCACCGGCTTCTTCAACCTGAAGGCCGCGGGCCAGCCCGGTCACCTCGTCGAGTTCAACAAGACGACCAAGATGTTCTCCACGCCGGAGAACGAGGCGACCGAGGCCTACATCTCGGGCCGCTTCGGCTGAGCCGGCGACCGCGCGCAGCAGTACGCCGCGAGGCCCCGACCGCACCTGCGGCCGGGGCCTCGCCGCATCACGGGCGCACGTACTGCACGTGCGCGTGGTCGGTGCTGAAGCCGAGCCCGCGGTAGAGGGCCAGGGCCGGCGCGTTGTCGGCTTCGACGTAGAGGAAGACCCGACGAGCTCCGGCCGCCGCGAGGTGGCGCAGGCCGGCCCGCAGCAGGGCTCCGCCGACCCCCCGAGCGTGCGCGGGCGGGTCGACGGCGACGACGTAGACCTCGCCGTCGCCGGCGTGCCCGTGGACCTTGGTCCAGTGGAAGCCGAGCATGCGCTCGCCGTCCATGGCGACGAGCAGGCCCGCGGGGTCGAACCACGGCTCCGCCATCCGCTCGGCCAGGTTCGTGGCGTCCATGCCGCCCTGCTCGGGGTGGTGGGCGAACGCCGCAGCGTTGACCCGCAGCAGCTCCGGGGCGTCGCCGGGCTGCCAGGCGCGGATGCGCAGGTCTTGCTCCCGTCCGTCCTCGACGGGCAGGGGGCGTGCCAGGACCAGCAGCTCGCGGTCGCGCCGGAAGCCGGTGGCGGCGGCCAACGCGGCCGCGCCCGGATGGTCGCCGTGCGACCAGGCCCGGACCTCGCGCGCCCCGACCTCGGCCAGGGCCGCCGCGAGCAGCGCGGTGCCCTCGCCGGTACGCCGGCCGCCCGGTGCCACCGCCAGGTCCAGCTCGACGTGTCCCGTGACCGAGCGGGCGAGCGCGAAGCCGTCGGCGCTGAGCCAGAGCGCGGACGCCCGCAGGCCGTGGTGGGCGAGGTGCAGCCGGGCTGCCTCGTCGAGGGGATCGCGGCCGTCCGCCTCGTGGCAGGCCCGCGCGATCCGTGCGACCGCGGCGGCCGCGGTGTCGTCGTACGTGGTCACGCGCATGGGGGCGACCCTAGTCGCCGACCGAGGCCGCCCTCGTGTGCCGGTGGCGCGATGGATGCGCCCGGCCGAGCCCTCAGGCGTCGGCGGTCTCCTCGGCCTCGGCGTCGGCGCTCGCGCCCCGTGAGGGGACGACGAACCGGTAGCCGACGTTGCGGACCGTGCCGATCAGGTTCTCGTTCTCCGGGCCGAGCTTGGCGCGGAGCCGACGCACGTGGACGTCGACGGTGCGCGTGCCACCGAAGTAGTCGTAGCCCCAGACCTCCTGCAGCAGCTGCTGCCGGGTGAAGACGCGGCCCGGATGCTGCGCGAGGTACTTGAGGAGCTCGAACTCCTTGAAGGTGAGGTCGAGCGGCCGGCCACCCAGGCGCGCGGTGTAGGTGGCGTCGTCGACGACGACCTCACCGGAGCGGATGACGTGGGCGTCGGGGTCGTCGGCGTTGCGCCGGGCGACGTTGCGGGCGATCGCGAGCTTGATGCGGGCCTCGAGCTCCGCGGGGCCGCAGGTGGTCAGGACGATCTCGTCCATGCCCCAGTCGGCGCTCACCACGGAGAGGCCGCCCTCGGTCAGCACCAGCATCACGGGAACGTCGGATCCGGTCGCCAGCATCAGGCGGCACAGGTCACGCGCGTGGGCGAGGTCCTGACGACCGTCGACCAGGACGAGGTCGGAGTCGGGCGCCTCGAGCAGCGCGCTGCCCTCGGCCGGCAGGACCTTCACCTGGTGGCTGAGCAGGGCGAGGCCGGGAAGCACCTCGGCCGACGACTGCAGGGCGCTCGTGAGAAGCAGCAGGGTGCTCATCGCGCCTCCTCACGAACTGCGGGCCCACGGTCGGGTTCATGGCCGGTCCCGGCAGAATATCGGACATGAGCTTGCCCGCGCCCGTTGCGCCCACGATCACGGTCCGTTACTGGGCCGGGGCACGTGCGGCCGCCGGCGTCGCCGAGGAGCAGTACGACGGCCCGCTGAGCGTCGCGGGGCTGCGCGAGGCGGCACTCGCACGGCATCCGGAGAGCGACCGGCTCGCCGGCGTCCTGGCGGTGTGCTCGGTGCTCGTCGACGGGCAGCAGCCCGGCGCGGACGCCGTCCAGCCCGGGAGCGTCGTGGAGTTCCTGCCACCGTTCGCCGGCGGCTGAGTCCGGCATCCGCGCTCGGTCCCACCGCGGTCTGCGGCAGGATGTGCGCCATGTGGAGCCTGATCGCTGCCGACCTCAAGGCCAACGTCGACCACACGCGCGTGCCCGGCCCGCTCTTCTGGGTCAAGGTGATCGGCAAGCTCGTCGTCACGCCTCAGGTCCAGGTGGTCGTGCTCTACCGGATCGGCCAGGCGCTGGCCCGGACCCCGCTGCGTCCGCTCGCGTTCGTCCTGCGGGCGTGGGGCGTCATGATCTCGGGCGCCGAGATCCATCCCGACGCGCGCATCGGGCCGGGCTTCGCGCTGATGCACTCGAGCGGTGTGGTGATCGGTGGGGGAGTCGTGGCGGGCCGGGGCCTGCGCATGGCGCAGGGCGCCACGCTGGGCGAGCCCGGACGCGGTGGCGACCCGGCGGCATGGGGCTTCCCGGTCGTCGGCCACCACGTCACGATCGGTGCGAACGCGACGGTGGTCGGACCCCGCCACCTCGGCGATGGCTGCGTGGTCGGCGCCAACTCGGTGGTCACCCGGGACGTCCCCGAGCTGACCGTCGTCGGCGGCATGCCGGCAAAGGAGCTCAAGACCGTCGGCTGGGAGCTCGTGCTCGGCCGCCCGCTGGCTGCCGGCGACCTCGACTGACCCGGCCGCGTCCGACGCGGGCCGTCGGCGGGGCCGGCCGGCTCAGACCGTGGCGAGGGCCGCGAGCACCTGCTCCTTGCGGGGCGCTCCCGCCGCACGGGTGACCTCGCGCCCGGCAGCATCCAGGACGAGCGTCGTGGGCGTGCGCAGCACGCCGAGGTGACGGACCAGGTCGAGGTGGTGCTCCGCGTCGATCTCCACGTGCGCCACGTCGGGGACGACCGCGGCGACCTCCTCGAGGATCCGGCGGGTCACCCGGCACGGCGCGCAGAACGCACTCGAGAACTGCAGCAGCGTCGCGCGCCTGCCCAGCTCCGCCTCGTACGGCGTGCCGTGCAGGACGGACTCGGCCGGCTCCGGTGTCACGGGCTCGTCGAGGACGTGGCGCACCCGGTGCGTGCCGCGGAAGCGGCCGTCGGTGGCGGCGCGGACCAGTCCGAAGACGACGGCGCCGACGACGGCGATGACGAGGACGACTGCTCCGGTGCTCACGGGGTCTCCAACGGTCGGGGATGTCGCGACATTCCGACGCGACCTCGCTGTACGAGCGTCCGGGTCAGCGGCCGAGGGCCTTGCGGGCCAGGTCGGTGGCGCCACGCCGCACCGAGGAGAGGCCGCGCGACAGGATCAGCTTCGTCCCCGGCTTGAGCGGGACCCGGTGGAAGACGTGGTACTTGTCGCCGTCGGTGGTCAGCTGCATGCCGAGCGCCTCGGCGAGGAGGGTCAGCGACTCGACCGTGTGCAGGGCGATGTGCTGACCGGAGTCGAGCTGGTAGTACCACCAGTCGTCGGCCTTCGGCGGGTTGTCCTTGGGCTGCAGGTGGGTGCTGATGAAGATCCGGTCGGTGACGTCGGCCACGGCCTTCATGTCCGCGATGGGGTCGGCGAGGTGCTCGACCACCTCGAACGCCGAGACCAGGTCGAAGTGGCCCTCGACCTCGGCGTCGTAGCCCTTGGCGAGCGCGTTGTCGATGTAGGGGTCGTTGCGGTAGTAGTCGAAGCCCTTGTCACGCATGATCCGGGTGAGCAGGCCCGTGCCACCGGCCCAGTCGAGGAAGCGGCCGCGCCTGATCCCCTCGGAGCGGATGATCGCGCTGGTCACGAGGCCCTGGATCCGGCAGCGCCGCAGCAGGCCCTCGTCGCCGGCGTAGATGGTGGGGCCGTAGGCCTCGTCGAGCCAGGTCGGGTCGGGGAGGCTGATCAGGCCGCAGCCGGGGCAGCGGTGGAAGTCCACGTCGTACTTCTGCATGATCCGCGCCCGGTCGAAGAGCTCGGTGGGCGTGGAGCAGAGGACGCAGCGCGTGTCGGTGGCCATGCGCGGAAGGGTAGCGGCGCTGGATGACGGTGCGTGGTCCAGGTCTCACGCACCGCTAGGGTTCCGGTCGTGCACGTCGTCATCGATGCCCTCGTCGTCAAGGCGGGCAGCTCCGCGGTCATCCTCGAGAACCTCCTCCAGGGCTGGCGCGAGGTGGCGCCCGAGGACCGGTTGACCGTGCTCGTCTCAGGCGCGCCGGCCTTCGCCGTTCCGGACGGGGTCGAGCTGCACCAGCTCACCCCGCCACGCGGAGGCACGGCAGGTTCTGCCTGGCTGCGGACGACCGGACCGCGCCGGGCCGCGCGCCGTCTCGGCGCCGACCTGTTCCTGTGCGGCGTGGTCGCTGCCGCGCTGGCGGGCACCGGCTCGACCCCGCGCGGCGTGATCCTGACCGACCTGCGCCACGAGCTGCGCCCGGAGCAGTTCAGTGCGCGCCGCCGGGCGGCGCGCCGCGCGTCGTACGCGCTGAGCTTCCGGCTCGCCGACGGCATCTACACGATCTCCGAGCGGACCCGCGACGACGTCGTCCGCCTCCACCCGTCCACGCGGGGCAAGGCGATCCCGGCCCGCCTCGGCTCCGACCATGTCGACCGCTGGCCGACGCCGTCGGGCCCGGCGGCCAGCGCGGGCCTCTACGCCCTGGCGTTCGGCCACTTCGCGAACAAGAACGTCGACGCCGTCCTCGCTGCCTGGGCCGAGTTCTGCACGACGGACGCGCTGTGGACGCTGCGCCTCATCGGCATGGGGCGTGCCGACCGCGAGGCCGCGACGCGGAAGGTCGCCGAGCTCGGCATCGCCGACCGGGTCGAGCTGATGCCGTGGCTCGACGACGACGCCTTCGCCGAGTGCTTCTCCGGTGCCGGGCTGGTGGTCTTCCCCTCGGACTTCGAAGGCTTCGGGCTGCCGCCGATCGAGGCGCAGCGCCTGGGCATCCCGGTCGTGATCTCTGCCGACCCGGCGTTGCGCGAGGTGACCGGAGGCCTTGCCGAGGTGGCCACCTCGATCGAGCCGGGGCCCCTCGCGGACCGGATCCGCGCCGCGATCGCCGCGACCCCGGAGCAGCTCGCCGCGGCGCGGCTGCACACCGACGACTTCACCTGGGCTGGCATGGCCCGGACGATCCGCGAGGACCTCGCCGCCCGGCGGTGACCCACGACGCACGAGGGCCCGCCACGGAGATCCGTGGCGGGCCCTCGTGCTGTCGGCTCAGCTGAGGACGTACTTGGCGCCCAGCTTGTTGAAGAGCGCGGAGTGGTTGCGGTACCACTCGACGGAGCGCTCGACACCCTCTTCGAAGTCGATCTTCGGCGTGTAGCCGAAGTCGTGCAGCTTCTTGGAGTCCAGGAACTGGTCCGGGATCTCGATGAAGTTGTCGGGCTTCGGGATGGTGACCGGCTCGAGGTCCGAGCCGACGACCTTGCCGATGGTGTCGATGACCTGCGTGACCGAGCGGATGTTGGAGAACTCGCGCGGCTCGAGGCCCAGGCCGGAGGTGAAGGCGCCCACGTTGTAGGACGACCAGCCGTACGTCGCGCGGCCGCGGGTCGGCATCTCCTGGGCGTAGTGACGCTCCATGTTCTCGGCGAGGAACATGTACGCGTCGCACAGGTCGTCGATGTAGATGTACTCGCGCAGCACGTCCGCGTTGCCGAGGTTGATGACGGGGGCCTTGCCCGCCATCATCCGCAGGCTGGTGCGCGGGATCAGGCGGGTGAAGTTCAGGTCGCCCGGGCCGTAGATGTTGCACGAGCGCACGATGAGCGCCGGCAGCTTGTACTGGAACGAGTACGACTGCGCCATCATGTCCGCGCAGGCCTTCGAGGACGAGTAGACGTCCATGCCGCGGAGCGCGTGCGTCTCCAGGTACGGCAGCGGCTCGGTGTCGTCGACGTCGGCGTGGTCGCCGTACGACTTGTCCGTCGAGGCGAGCAGGACGCGCTCGACGCCGTTGATGCGGGCGGCCTCCAGCAGGTTGAGGGTCGGCTCGATGTTGTTCTGGTACGTCGACATCGGCGAGCGGGCCGAGTCCGAGACGATCGCGGACGCCGCGAGGTGGAAGATCGTGTCGATCTGGTGGCGGTTGATGATCCGCTGCACCTCGGAGTAGTCACGCATCTCGGTGACCTCGACGTCGGGGCGCAGCTCGCTGTTGAGCAGGACCGAGGTCGGAGCGGGACGCTGGTGGCGCACCGTGATGGTGACGACGGCACCCCGGCGCATGAGCGCCTCGGTCAGGTTGGAGGCGACGAAGCCGTCTCCACCGGTGATCAGGACGCGCTTGCCGAACCAGAAGTCGGTCACGTGTGGGTTCCCTTCAAAGCGTGAATGAGCCGGCCCGCACCCTAGAACCCCCGGCGCGGACCGGGTGACGTGGCTCACCGTACAAGGACCGGGTTGCCAGTTCGTTACAGGCGTGTCCATCCGGACGAACTGGCCCTCACCCGTTGCTAGGCTGCGCGCCGTGCCGACCCCTCCTGTGG
Source organism: Nocardioides jiangxiensis (assembly GCF_030580915.1). Lineage (NCBI taxonomy): Bacteria > Bacillati > Actinomycetota > Actinomycetes > Propionibacteriales > Nocardioidaceae > Nocardioides > Nocardioides jiangxiensis. The sequence goes on along the minus strand of NZ_JAUQTA010000001.1, from coordinate 1,161,511 downwards.
TCCTGATCTCGTTCAGTCGACCCGACAAGACCGCTGCGACGCTCGACCGGATCCGCTCCGCGAAGCCCTCGCAGCTGTTCCTGCTGTGCGACGGCCCGCGTGAGGGACGCGAGGACGACGCCGTCGGAACGGCCGCCGTGCGCAGCGTCCTCGAGGACATCGACTGGCCCTGCGAGGTGCACCGCAAGTACTGGGAGCACAACGTCGGCGTCGACCAGAACGTGGAGCTCGGCCTCGACTGGGTCTTCGACCAGGTCGACCGCGCCGTGATCCTCGAGGACGACTGCTTCCCCGACCTCTCCTTCTTCGACTACGCCGACGTCATGCTCGACCACTTCGAGGACGACGAGCGGGTCGCCTACATCGGCGGCAACTCGATGTTCGTGCCCCAGCGGTTCTTCGACGGCAGGTCCTACGGCTTCTCGCACTACGCCTCGATCTGGGGCTGGGCGACCTGGGCGCGGGCCTGGAAGCAGCACCGCGCTGTCTTCCCGCGCACCTGGCAGGCCGGCGGGCCCGAGGGCGAGGTGGCCGGCGTCCCGGTCCGGCTGCACCCGCACGACGCCTCCCGGTTCGTGACCGCCGGCGGCCGCGCGTACTTCCAGGAGGTCATGGACTCCCGCGACGTGCGCCAGTTCAACTGGGACAGCCACCTCTGGGCCACCATGGGCGCTCTCGGCACGTACGCCGCCACGCCGGCGGTCAACATGGTCGAGAACGTCGGCTTCGGTGCCGACGCGACCACCACCAACTCCACGCGCACCATGCCGAAGGCCATGCCGGCCCCCGACCCGGTCGTCCACGCCGACGTGGCCCTGTCGGTCGAGGTGGCGCGGGAGATCGAGGGCGTGATCGTCCGCGCGAACGGCCGCCTGGCCCGCACGCTGCGTCGGCTGATCCCGCAGGGCCGCGCCCGCACGGTCGTCCGCTGGCTGGGCACCGGTCCCCACGTGGTCTGGCTGATGCGCCAGCTCCACCGCCTCTCCTCCATCGCCAACCGAAAGGGCGCGTGAGCCGCCGCATGGACATCAAGACCCTTCCGCGCAAGGTCCGGCAGCACGCCTCGTGGGCGGTGCGTGACCGGTTCCCCAACCGCAAGGTCGTGCGCAACGTCCAGGGCACCTACATGGTCCTGCCCTGGTCGCACCGCCTGCCCGACTACACCGGTGAGGGGTCGGTCTACGGACAGAACCTCGTCGAGCTCGCCAAGGAGCTCGGTGCCGGGTCCACGCCGCTCACGGTCCTCGACGTGGGCGCCAACGTGGGCGACTCGACGCTGCAGATCCTCGACGCGGTCGACGGCAAGGTCCTCTGCGTCGAGGGCGACTCGGCGTACCTGGAGTTCCTGCACATCAACACCGACCGCGACCAGCGCGTCACCGTCGTCGAGGCGCTGCTCTCGACGGACGGCACCTCGACGCCTGTCCAGGCGGTCCGGTCCGGCGGCACGACCCGTTTCGAGGTGGTCGACAGCGCCGACGCGATCGTCTTCGTCACCGCCGAGCAGCTCCGCGAGCGGTACGCCGACTTCGCGACGCTGCGCCTGGCCAAGTCGGACACGGACGGCTACGACGTCGCGCTGATCCCGATGATCGCGGAGGCCTGGAAGGACCAGCCCCCGGTCCTCTTCTTCGAGTACGACCACGCACTGTCGCGTCTCGCGGGCAACGAGCCGCTCGAGGTATGGGGCAAGCTGGGGGCGCTGGGCTACCGCGACGTCGCGGTCTGGGACAACGCGGGCCTCCCGCTCGGCCGCACGACGGTCGACCAGATCGGCGCGCTCGCGTCGGTGCTCGACCACAAGGTCGGCCTCCGTGCCCAGCACTACTGGGACGTCGCGGTGGTGCATCCCTCCGACGCCGAGGGCCTCGCCGCGATCGAGAAGCTCGTGCCCGGCCCGCTCACCGACCCGCGCTGATGCTGGCGCGGCTGCGGGGCCGGTCACTGGGCGAGATCCTCTCGCTCGTGGCGGCGGCCGTCGGGGCGCAGCTGCTCACGGTGGTCTCCGCACCGCTGCTGGCCCGCATGCTCGGGCCGGAGGAGCGCGGGCACCTCGCGATCGTCATGATGGCGACGATCCTCGTGGGTCAGTTCTGCCTCGGTGGCGTGATCCCGACGATCGCTGCGTTCACCGCCAGCGCCGGAGGGCCTGCGCGTGACGTCATGCGCGGCCGTGGTCGCGCGTGGGTCTCGCTCTCCGTCCTCGGCGCCGTGCTGGCGGTCGGCGTGGTGGCCCTGCAGGCGCGGGGGAGCGACCACTACGTGCTGCTGCTCGCCGCGACGGTGCTGATGACCACGTGGGGCTTCTGGCAGGCGATCCTGGGCGCGATGCTGCGGGGCGAGGGCCGCGTGCGCGACGTCAACGTCTTCGGCCTGCTCGGGGTCGCGACGTACGTCTTCATGGTGGTCCTGCTCTTCGTCGTGCACCCGATGCGGTCCGCCGCGCTGGTGCTGCTCGTGGTGGTGCCGGTGCGTGGCCTGAGCCTGCTCTACGGCTGGAGGAAGCTGCGCCGCCCGACGGGTGACCCGGCGCTGCGCGCGGACCCCGCCGAGACGCGCGCGTTCGCCCGCCGCAGCTACGTGAGCGGCATCAACGGCCTCAACCTCGGGCTCGACGTCCTGATCGTCGGGTTCGTGCTGGGGGCGGTCCAGGTCGGCTACTACGCCACGGCCGTCACCGTCACGAACGTCGCCGCCCTCGCGCTCGCGAACGTCGCGGGCATGCTGCTGCCGCGGCTGACCGCGGTCTCCGGCGCGGCCCGCGCTGCCCGGCTGCGCAGGTGGCTGCTGGTCTCGGCAGCCCTCGACCTGCTGATCACGCTCGGTCTCGAGGCGGTCATCTCGCCGGTGATGCGGATCCTGATGGGACCCGAGTTCATCCCCGCGATCCCGCCGGCGCGCCTGATGATCCTCGCGTGGGGGCTGCTCGCCTTCCGGCTCGTCCTCACCGCCGGGGTCCAGGCCCGAGGCCACGCCGGCACGGCCTCGAGCATCGAGCTGCTCTGTGCCGTGCTGCTGGTGCCTGCGGTGGGCGGTGGCGCCCTGCTCGCCGACCTCGAGGGCGCGGTCGTCGGTCTCGCCGCCGTCGGTGCCCTGTCCTGCGTCCTGCTCGCCCTGCTGCTGCGCCGTCCCGAGCGGCCCGTGTCCGTCCCGACGGTCACGCCCCCTGTCGACCCCGACCTCACCGCACCGTCCGAGGAGGACACCCATGCCGCTCCGTGAGTCCGCGTTCGCGCACCGGATCCGTCGCAGCTCCACGTTGCGCAAGCCCGCGATCGCGACCTACCGCGCGATCGACCGTGTCCGGCCGGCGCCCCCGGGCCCGCGCGTGGTCGCGAACTCGATCCCCAAGGCAGGCACGCACCTGGTCACGGCCCTGCTCGACCAGCTCCCAGGCTTCCGGTACTCCGGCCGGTTCGTGCAGCTCGAGGCTTCCCACTTCGCGCACCCCGAGACGGCCGCGAGCGAGCTCCAGAAGAACATCCGGCGCGTGCGGACCTCGTCGTACATGACGACGCACCTGCCTGCGCTGTCGCCGATCACGGACGTGCTGGCCGCCTCCGACGTCCGCACCGTCATGGCGATCCGTGACCCGCGAGCCCTCGCCGTCTCGGCGTTCAACTACCTGCGCACGGCCGAGCACGTCGGCAGCCGCGACGAGGTCCTGGGCATGTTCCCGACCGACGAGGCCCTGATGGACGCGATCGTGCACGGCTACGGCGAGCCCGGTGACCCGCTCTCCGCGCCGCCCATCGAGGTCCTCTTCAACGCGTACGCCGGATGGCTGGACCAGCCCGGCGTCCTGACCGTCCGATTCGAGGACCTGGTCGGCTCGCAGGGAGGCGGCGCCTCGGACAGCCAGGTCGAGCAGGTGGCGCGGATCCTCGACCACATCGGCGTCGAGGACGCCGGGAAGGTCGCGCCGGTCTACGCGGAGCGTATCTTCAACACTGGTGCGATGACCTTCCACAGCGGCACCATCGACGGCTGGCGCGGCCAGCTCGCCCCCGCGCACGTCGCACACATCGAGGAGATGTGTGGCGACGCGATGGCCCGCTTGGGATACGTCGGGTGAGCGGGGTCACCCAAGGTATCGTCACGTTTCGCGTGATGCCTCGTTCATCACACCGCGCCGGGGGCAGCGCATCCACTGTGATTTCTTCCTTGGAGGTAGTTCCGTGAGCAATGTCGACGTACTGGTCGCTGGTGGTGGCGGCTTCATCGGTGGGCACCTGGTTGCCGACCTCGTGAAGCAGGGCCTGTCCGTGCGTTCGGTCGACATCAAGCCGATCGACGAGTGGTACCAGGTCCACGAGGGCGTGGAGAACGTCGTCGCCGACCTGTCGCTGCGCGAGAACGCCTTCGCCCAGACCGAGGGCGCGCGCGAGGTCTACATGCTGGCCGCCGACATGGGCGGCATGGGCTTCATCGAGAACAACAAGGCGCTGTGCATGCTGACGGTCAACACGTCGACGCACATGCTGGAGGCGGCCAAGGCCGCCGAGGTCGAGCGCTACTTCTACTCGTCCTCCGCCTGTGTCTACAACGGCTCGAAGCAGACCGACCCCAACATCACCGCCCTCAAGGAGGAGGACGCCTACCCGGCGGACCCCGAGGACGGCTACGGCTGGGAGAAGCTCTTCTCCGAGCGCATGGCGCGCCACTTCCTCGAGGACTTCGGCCTGCAGACCCGCGTCGCGCGCTACCACAACGTCTACGGCCCGGAGGGCACGTGGACCGGCGGCCGCGAGAAGGCTCCGGCGGCGACCTGTCGCAAGATCGCGGAGGCCGTCATCTCCGGTCACCACGAGATCGACATCTGGGGCGACGGCGAGCAGACCCGCTCGTTCATGTACGTCGACGACTGCGTCAAGGGCTCGCAGATGTTCCTCAAGGGCGACAGCCCGATCCCGGTCAACCTCGGCTCGTCCGAGCTGATCTCGATCAACGACCTCTACACGATGGTCGAGGGCTTCGCCGGGATCAAGTGCAAGCGCAACTACCAGCTGGACGCCCCGCAGGGTGTCCGTGGTCGCAACTCCGACAACACCCTGATCAAGGAGATCTACGGCTGGGAGCCGTCGATCTCCCTGCTCGAGGGCATGGAGAAGACCTACCGCTGGGTCTACGACCAGGTGAAGGCCGCCCAGGGCTGACCCGGAGGGTTGAGCGCAGTCTGATGAAGATCCTGGTCCACGACTACAGCGGGCATCCTTTCCAGGTCGAGCTGAGCCGGGCGCTCGCAGGTCGTGGGCACCAGGTGACCCACTCCTACTGCGACGCCTATGCCTCCGGCAAGGGGCACCTGCGGGCGGAGCCGGGGGAGACGATCCGCTTCGAGCCGATCGCCGTCGGGCGCTCGGTGAAGAAGACGAGCTTCGGCCCCCGGCTCCTCCAGGAGCTCGGCTTCGGCTTCGAGCTGGCCCGGCAGGTACGCCGGTTGCGGCCCGACGTGGTGCTCTTCTCCAACGTGCCGATCCCCACGCTCGCGGTCGTGACGCTGATCCTGCTGGTGCTGCGCAAGCCATGGGTGCTGTGGCACCAGGACGTCCAGGCGGTCGCGATCACCTCGTTCGCGGGTGACAAGCTGTCGCCGGCGTTCAAGCTGGTCGGCAAGGTCATCGGCTGGGCGGAGCGCTGGTGCTCGCGACGCGCGGCGGCGATCGTCGTGATCACCGACGCCTTCGTCGACGTGCACCGCTCCTGGGGCACGGCCGACAAGACCACCGTGATCACCAACTGGGCGCCGCTCGACGAGATCTACCCGGTGGCGCGCGACAACGCGTGGGCCCGCGAACAAGGCGTCGACGCCGTGCAGACGCTGCTGTACTCCGGCACGCTCGGTCTCAAGCACAACCCCGAGCTGCTGCCGAACGTGGCCCGGGCCGTGATCGACGCCGGCACCCCGGTGCGGCTCGTGGTGGTCAACGAGGGCCCGGCGGCGCCTGTCGTGCAGGCGGAGGCCGAGCGCCTCGGCGTCCCGCTGACCCTGCTGCCGTTCCAGCCCTACGAGCGGCTGCCCGAGGTGCTCGGCTCCGGCGACGTCCTCGTCGTGCTGCTCGAGCAGTCGGCGGGCGCGTTCTCCGTGCCGTCCAAGACGCTGTCCTACCTCTGTGCGGGCCGGCCGATCCTGGGCCTGATGCCGTCGGAGAATCTCGCCGCGAAGCTCGTCGACCAGGTGGGGGGCTGCGTGCTCCCGCCGTCCGACGACTCGGTCCCGGCGGCTGCCGCCTGGGTCCGTGAGGTGCTCGCCGACCATGCCCGTGCCCAGCAGATCGGCAAGGACTCGCGTGCGCTCGCCGAGCGGGAGTTCGAGCTCGAGGGCTGCGTCGACAGGTTCGAGGCGATCCTTCGGTCTGCCGCGCGCTGACCTGCTGCACGTCGTACGTCGGCCCCCGTCCTCCGGGACGGGGGCCGCGTCGCGTCGTACGGCGTCAGCGGCCGAGGGCTCCGGTCTCGTGCAGGCATGCGGCGAGCTGCTTCGCGATGCGTGCCCGTCCCTTGTCGTTCCAGTGCTCCGAGCCGTCGGCGGCGTCGATGAACTCGTCGTCCGGGGTGTCGAAGGGACCCTCCGCGGTCAGGCCGAGGTCCCCGAGGGCGTCGTCGAAGGCGGGACGGAGCACGGCGAAGTTCTGTTCGCAGTGGGCGCGGAACTCACCCGGGAAGTACGTCTCCCCCCGCTGCCAGGGGATCGACGGCCAGTAGTGCACGACCGGGACGCCGTACGCGCGCAACCGCTCGCCCAGGAGCCGGGCACGGTCGACGTGCCGCTCGGTGAACGTCTCGCCGTGGAAGTAGTCGAAGAGGGCTCGTTGCTGGTCGATGTCCTCGGCGCCGCCCCTCCGGCCCCGGACCTTCTCGAGGAACTCGCCGATCGTGCGTGCCTGCTGCCACCGCGTCTCGACCTCGAGCGCGTGGAAGGCGGCCGTCTCGGCCTCGGTCCTGCGGTTGGCACGGCTGAAGGCGCGCATCCTGCTGTCTGCGTCGCGGATGGCGGCGAGGGCGGCGATCGACCTCTCGTAGCCGTACTCCGGGTGGCGGGCCACGTGCGTTACCCGCCCGGAGGTGCGGATCGCTCGGCTGACCACGACCGCTCGTGGGCGCTGCTCGAGCGTGCCCAGCACGCGCACGAACTCGGCGTAGAGCCCCGGGTGGTAGCCGGCCCCGGCGACGAGGCGCAGGCGGACGTCGCGGCCGAGCTCCGCCTGCAGCATCTCGGGGAGGCGGCGCGGGTCGGCGTCGTCGCGACCGAAGAAGGTGGTGGTCGAGTCGCCCAGGATCAGCACGTCGATCTGGCCGGCGCGCATCTCGGCCACGACCGAACGGAGCTGGCGGACCTGGGGGTCGACGTACTCGTCGCGCACGCCGCGGGCGGTGCGGAACGCGTCCATGGCCGGGGTGCGGTTGAGGACTCCCACGAGGTGGTGCTTCAGTTGCTGCACGGCGTCAAGGTAGTCAGCGCCCGGGGTGGCGTGTGCCGGTTTCGGGAAGATTGTGCCCTGCCCGCGTCGTGCGGGCGGGCTGCGCGGGTGCGTCAGAGCCCGACGTCGCGCAGCAGCTCAGCGATCCTCCGGGCGATCCGCAGCCGGCCGGCGTCGTTCCAGTGCTCGGAACCGTCGGCGCTGTCGATGAACTCGTCGTCCGGGGTCTCGAAGGGCGACTCGACCAGGAGAGCCTGCCCGCCCAGCACCTCCTCGAACGGCGCCCGGCACACGTCGTAGGCGGCGTGGACGTGCCCGGCGAACTCTCCCGGGAAGTACTGCTCGCCCTTGTGGACCGGGATCGGCGGCCAGTAGTGCACGACCGGCACGCCGTAGTCGCGCAGCCGCTCGGCGAGGATCCGGAGGTGGACGAGCTCGGGGTGGTCCGGCGTCACCGGCTCGCCGTGGAAGTAGTCGAACAGGGCCTGCTGGCGCTCCAGCACCTCCGGGCCGCCCCGGCGTCCGCGGACCTGGTCGAGGAATCCGCCGACCGTGCTCGCGCGACCCCAGCGGGTGGTGACCGGCAGCGCGCGGAAGCGCTCCATGTCGGCCGGCGTGCGGCGGTTGCGCCGGTCGAAGGCGCGCAGGTGGTGCTGCGCGTCGGGTACCCGACGCAGCGTCTCGACCGAGCGCCGGTAGCCGTACTCCGGGTGCTGGCGCACATGGACCGCGTAGCAGATCCGCACCGCACGGGTGAGGACGACGGCCTTCGGGCGCTGCGGGAGCGTGGCCAGCAGGCGCACGAACTCGGCGTAGAGCTCGGGGCTGTAGCCGGGGCCCGCGAGGAGGGTGACCCGTCGGCCGAGCTCGGCCTCGAGCATCTCCGGCAGCCGGCGATGGTCGGCATCGTCCTGGCCGAAGAACGTCGAGCTGGAGTCGCCGAGGTAGAGCACGTCGATCTCACCGCGCTCCATCTGCCGGATGACGCCGCGCAGCTGCCGCACCTGCGGGTCGACGTACTGGTCGCGCAGGCCACGCGCCGTCCGGAACCAGCGCATGATCGGCGTGTGGTTGAGCAGCCGCACGAGGAACATCACAAAACGTCGCACAACTCCCCAATGTAGTGAGCCGGACGGCCCGCCCGGACGCCGCTGCCGTCGGTGGGCAGGAGGACCTGGAGGGTCAGGCGTCGACGCGTGCTTGCTGCACGAGCTCGGCGATCCGCCGCGCGATCCGGGCCCGGCCCTTCTCGTTCCAGTGCTCGGAGCCGTCGGTCGGGTCGATGAACTCGTCGTCGGGGGTGTCGAAGGGCGTCTCGACGAGCGCGCCGAGGTCGCCGAGCCCGGCTTCGAGGACGCCGTCGACCACTGCGTACGACGCGCGTACCTGGGCCTCGAACTCGCCGGGGAAGTACTGCTCGCCGCGCTCGACCGGGATCGGCGGGTAGTAGTGCACCACCGGCACGCCGTAGGCCCGCAGCCGGGCGGCCAGCTCCGTCAGCTCGCCGACCGTGGCGATGCCGGGGTCGAGCAGCTCGCCGTGGAAGTAGTCGAAGAGTGCCTGCTGGGTGGCCAGGTCGCCGCCCGCGGTGCGACGCCCCCGGACGAGCGCCAGGAAGCCACCGATGGTCGAGGCACGCTCCCAGCGCGTGCGCACCGGGAGCGCCTCGAAGGCGGCGTACTCCTGCGGTGTGCGGCGGTTGCTGCGGGAGAACGCCCGCAGGCCGTGCGCCCCCGAGGCACGCCGCAGCGTCGCGATCGATCGCCGGTAGCCGTACTCGGGGTGCTGGCGGACATGGGTCGCGCAGCTCGTCCGGACCGCGCGCGAGAGGACGACCGCCCGCGGGCGCTGGGGGAGCGTGCCCAGGATCCGCACGAGCTCGCTGTAGAGGGGCGGGTTGTAGCCGGGCCCCGCGATCACGGCCACGCGCTGCCCGAGCTCGGCCCCGAGCATCTCCGGCAACCGACGCCGGTCGACGTCGCCGGGTCCGAAGAAGGTGGCGCTGGAGTCGCCCAGGAAGAGGATGTCGACCTGACCGCGCTCCATCTGGCGGACCACCGAGCGGAGCTGGCGCACCTGGGGGTCGAGGTACTGGTCGCGCCAGCCGCGGGCGGTCCGCAGCCACTCGATGACGGGGGTCCGCTGCAGGACGGCCACAATCAGGAGCAGGAGGCGACGCACAGTCCGTGAGTGTAGCCAGTGGTCCAGACCGGATGCGCGGCCTCGTCTCAGGCGTCTCATTTTGCGGACAGGCATCTCATATGGCGAGATGACGATTTGGAGGACGTTTTCGGCGACTCCTAGAGTCGGGCACATGTTCACGACCATGCTGACCGAGCGCCGCGCGGTGGATCTCCTGCGCGTTGCGTCGTCGCTGTGTCGAATGTCCTGACGGGACGTCCCCTTCCGCGCCCTTCGGCGCAGGCGCTCGACCGCCCCCACGACGTCCCCGGTCCGCCGGGACCGCCTTCTCGTCCGTGATGTGAACCGTCCGCCTCGTCTCCGGGGCACAGGAGCAAGAACATGAGCACCGCCACCACTGTCGCGCAGCGCGCGCAGGTCGACCCGCGCGGCCCGCAGTTCGCGGCAGCCGTCACCGTCGTCATCCTGGCCGGCGCGCTGCTGCTGTCGCCCTCGCCGTACGGCATCGCGCTGCTGGCGCTCCAGACCGTCCTCTTCGGCATCGGTGCCCTCCTCGGCGTCAGCCGTACGCCGCACGCCTGGGCGTTCCGCCGCTTCATCCGGCCGCGGCTGGCCCCGCCCGCCCATCTCGAGGACGCGGCCCCGCCGCGCTTCGCCCAGCAGGTCGGCCTGACCTTCGCGCTCATCGCCCTGGTCTTCTGGCCGCTCGGCTTCGACGCAGTCGGTGCGATCGCCGTCGGGTTCGCGCTGGCCGCAGCGCTGCTCAACGCGCTGTTCGGCTTCTGCCTGGGATGTGAGGTCTACCTGCTGTTCAAGCGCCTGACCTACCGGCCCGCCCCCACCAACTGACACCCTTCACCCCAATCCCCGTAGTAGAGAAGAGAGAGAACATGGCTCGCGAAGACGTGCTGGTCACCGCCCAGTGGGTCGAGGACAACCTCGACAACCCGCAGGTCGTCCTGATCGAGGTCGACGAGGACACCTCGGCGTACGACCGCTCCCACATCCGTGGTGCGATCAAGCTCGACTGGACTACCGACCTCCAGGACCAGGTCCGTCGCGACTTCGTCAACAAGGAGCAGTTCGAGGCGCTCCTGTCCGACAAGGGCGTCGCCAACGACTCGACCGTCGTCCTCTACGGCGGCAACAACAACTGGTTCGCGGCCTACGCCTACTGGTACTTCAAGCTCTACGGCCACCAGGACGTCAAGCTCCTCGACGGCGGCCGCAAGAAGTGGGAGCTCGACGCCCGCGAGCTGACCGACGAGCCGGTCAAGCGTGAGGCCACGACCTACACCGCGCAGGACCAGGACCTCTCGATCCGCGCCTTCCGTGACGACGTCGTCGCCGCCATCGGCGTGCAGAACCTGGTCGACGTCCGGTCGCCCGACGAGTTCGCCGGTCGCCTCCTCGCCCCGGCCCACCTCCCGCAGGAGCAGGCCCAGCGCGCCGGCCACGTCCCGACCGCCGCGTCGGTCCCGTGGTCCAAGGCTGCCAACGACGACGGCACCTTCCGCTCCAACGAGGAGCTCAAGGCCATCTACGAGGAGGCCGGCGTCGACTTCTCGAAGGACACCATCGCCTACTGCCGCATCGGTGAGCGCTCGTCGCACACCTGGTTCGCCCTGCAGGAGCTCCTCGGTGCCCCGAACGTGAAGAACTACGACGGCTCCTGGACCGAGTACGGTTCGCTCGTCGGCGTTCCGATCGCTCTGGGTGACGAGCCGGGCGAGGCCTGAGCCTCACCGCTCGCGCCTTCTCGAGACTTCTAGGAGACAAGCAACATGTGTGGAGCTACTGAGGGTGGCCTGCCGCTCGACGGCATCAACACCAAGATCGAGGCCATCATCCAGGGCCAGGTGACCAAGGACGGCTCGCCCGTCGGCGTCGCCTACGTGCGCCTGCTCGACAAGTCGGGCGAGTTCACGGCCGAGGTCCCGGTGTCCGCGACCGGCCACTTCCGCTTCTTCGCCGGTGACGGCGAGTGGACCCTGCGCACGCTCGCGCCGGGTGCGGAGACCGTCGACCGCAAGGTCATCGCGGCGGTCGGCTCGATCGCCGAGGTCGAGATCGCTCTCTGACCTGACAGCAGCCACGAAGGCCCGTCACCCGCAGGGGTGACGGGCCTTCGTCGTCGGGACGCGCAGCCGGGGACTCAGTGCAGGCCGAGGTCCTCGAGTGCGATCCGGAGGTCGTCGAGGTCGACGGTGATGTCCTCCATGACCCGGTCCATCGGTGCACCCGCGGGACGGGTGTCATACGGGCGGCCGAGCAGGTAGCGGTAGGTCACGTCCGGCAGCTGCGAGGTGATCGCCCAGTACACCGTCTCGACGTAACGCGGCGCGAAGAACTCCAGCACCTTCGCGCCGGGGCTGGCGAAGACCAGGTTGGTCAGGGCCGCACCGTGGGGGGCCACGATGGCCTCGGCGGTGGCGAACTGGTCGTGCTGCTCCCGGACGGACACGGCACCCGGATCGAAGACCTCGAAGCCGAGCGGCTTGAGCACCGCCAGCACCTCGTCCTCGTTGTTCACGCGACGGGTGTTCCGGCCCGCTCCGCGCGAGACGTAGATGCGCTTCGGCAGGTCGGTGCGCCGGGTGGCCGGCAGGTGGGTACGCAGCCAGTCGATGGTGTCCGGGGGAGCGGTGTTGCCGTAGTTGGGCTGCGAGGGCACCAGCAGGCGCCTGGCCCGGTAGCACGCGTGCTTGGTCGGCTCCAGCGCCGGGACGTCGCCGAGCCCGATCATCTCGAGGAGCTCCCGGGAGAACCGGGTGTTGCGGTTGGCGTAGAGGACGTCGGGCACGACCCCGGGCATCGCGTCCTGGAGGATGCCCCAGCGCGGGATCATGTCGAAGAGCGCGTGGTAGTAGTTGCCGTAGGTGCCGCGCGTGCCGAGCGACGCCACGGTGCCGTCGACGTACTCCGCCTCGGGGAGGCGCGGGCGAAGGTAGAGCGGGTGCTCCTTCCAGCCCTTGATGCCGAAGTAGTCACTGGTCTCGTAGTCGAGGATGCCGCCGGGCGTGATGTGGGCGGCGTAGGTCCCCACGACGGTGCCGTCGGCGATGTCGAGGACGAACCGGGCCGGCACGTCCGAGGTGCGACGGGCACGGAAGACGGGGTGGTCCGCCGGCCACCCGACCGCGACGCCCCGGTCGACGTGCTGTGCCGGGCCGGCCGGGTGGTAGGTCACGGCGTCCGGCTCGAGGCGCGCGGTCAGCAGCGAGGACTCGGTGCCGGTGGCGGGCAGGCGCCGCGGACCGGGCGAGGCGGCGGCCAGGCGTCGGGTCGCGCGCCCGGTGGAGCGGGTCGCGGCGCGGTGCGCACGCTTCACCAGCGGGAAGGCAGGCTCGAGCGCTGCGGGCAGGCGGGGCACGGTCTCAGACCTCCAGGCGGAGAGTACGACGCGGCGGCTGCGCGTCGGAGGCGTCCGATGCATCCGGGGCCGGCGACGGCTCGTCGTCGGACCCGTGGGAACCGGGGAGCGCGGCGAGCAGCGCGAGGCTCATCGGCGCCCAGGTCATCCGCTCCCACAGGCTGGGCTCGGTCATGCCGATGGCCAGGTAGGCGAGGCTGATGTAGCCCAGGCGGTGGAGCGGGTGGCTCGTGGTCAGGACGGACACGAACGGGAAGACCATGACCAGCCAGGCGCCGAGGCCCAGCGCTCCGATCGCGATCGCGACCTGGAGGTAGATGTTGTGCGTCTCGAGCAGCTGGTCGTAGCCGCTGCCGATGATGGGATGCCCCAGGAAGCGGTCCCAGCCCTGGTGCAGGGCGTTGGTGCGGACGTCGTCGGAGTAGCCGACGGACTTGTCCTCGCCGCCGAAGACACGCGACACGAGCGGGTTGTCGGGGAAGTTGCTGACCAGCCAGTTGAGGCCGGGCACCGCGAGGACGGCGGCCATGATCAGTCCCCAGATGGACAGGGCCGAGCGCTCGGCGAACGGGAAGAGCGCGATGATCAGGACGGCCGCGAGCAGGGCGCCCCGGCTGCCGCTCAGCGTGATCGAGTACAGCGCGACGAGGCCGCCGAGCACCACGAGCCAGCGGTACTCACGACGCACGGTGAAGTAGAGGTGGAAGCAGGCGGCGACCGAGAGCAGGCCGCACATGCCGAAGAAGTTCGGGTGCGTGGTGGTGCCCTGGTAGCGGTTGTTGAGCAGCGCGCCCTGGGCCAGGCCGTAGATCGTCGAGAAGACCTGGCCCACGACGTACGCCCCGAGCAGCCGGTTGACCCAGACCGTCGACGGACCCCAGAGCACGATCACCGCCGGCAGCAGGACCGAGGCGAAGATCAGCCGGATCCCGGGACTGATGCTGGCCGAGGGCGAGGCGGCGAGGGCGGAGGTGGCCAGGGTCGTCACGATGACGCCGAACGCGCCGACCGTGAACAGCAGGGGCAGGCGGATCCGGTTGGCCAGCAGTCGCGGCGCCATGAGGGCGAAGCCCAGGGCCATGACGACGTCCGAGAACGCGATGGGTGCCGCTGCCGAGGGTCGCCAGTTGTCCTGCGGCGCGAGGAAGTAGCCGAGCACCATCAGCCCGAGCCCGAGGCGGTCCGGCCCGAGGAGGACCAGCAGCCCCAGGCCGAGGCAGACGACGATCGCGACCTCGCCGTACAGCAGGTTGCCGAAGCTGAGGTACACCAGCCCGAGCGCGAAGATCGCTCCGGCGGCGTTGAGGACCAGACCGCGGGACTGCATCGGTGGCCGCGTCAGGCGCGGCGGGAACCGGAGGAGCGCTTGCCGGAGCCCTTGGCGGACGGCTCGGCCTCCTCGGCGTAGTAGTAGTAGTAGTTCATCTCGCCGAACCGCTTCGGCGCCATGTTGAGCACGACGCCGAAGGTGCGGGCGCCGACGGCCGCCAGGCGGTGGGCGGCACCCTCGAGCTGGTCGCGGGTGGTCTTGCCGTGGCGCGTGACGATGATGGCGCCGTCAGCGGCCGTGGCCAGCAGCGCCGCGTCGGCGACCGGCAGGAGCGGCGGGGCGTCGATGATGACGATGTCGTAGGCGTCGCGCAGACGGCCGAGCAGGTCGTGCGTGGCGTTGGCCTGCAGGATCTCCGACGGGTTCGGCGGGGTCGGGCCGGACGCGAGGACGTGTACGCCGGACTCCTTGTGTCGCTGGATGGAGTCCTCCAGCTTGGTCCGGCCGACGAGCACCGTGGTGAGGCCGATGGAGCCGTCCATGCCCATGAGCTGCGCGACGCGCGGACGACGGAGGTCGCCGTCGACGAGCAGGACGCGGCGACCGGCCTGGGCCAGGGCGAGCGCGAGGTTGGTCGAGGAGGTCGTCTTGCCCTCGCCGGAGACCGACGAGGTGATGACGATGGCGCGCGGCGGGTGGTCCAGGTCGAGGAACTGGAGGTTCGTGCGCAGCAGGCGGAACGCCTCGGCACGCGGCGAGAACGACGAGATGTCGAGCACGAGGGGGCTCTTCTCGACCGACGGGTCGTAGCCGATGGCCGCCATCAGCGGCACATCGGCAGCCTTCTCGACGTCCGTGGCCGACTTGACCGTCTGGTCGAGGAGCTCGCGGGCGATCGCGACGGCGATACCGGTCGTGAGGCCGATCAGCAGGGCGACGACGAGGTTCAGCGAGGTCTGCGGCGAGACCTTGACCGGGTTGAAGGTGGCCGGGTCGGTCACCGTCGGCTGGATCTGCGACACCTCGGAGGTCGAGGGGGTCTCGAGCTTGCGGAGGAACTCCACGAGCTGGTCCGCCTCGACCTGCGCGATCTTCTGCGCGTTCTTCGGGTCGGTGTCGGAGACCGTGATCCGGAGGATGGTGGTGTTGGGCTGCACCTCGGCGTGGATCCGGCCAGCCAGGTCGGTGGGCGACAGCTCGAGGTTGAGCTGGTCGATGACCTGGGCCAGCAGGACCCGGTGGGTGGCCAGCTGCGCATAGGTGTCCATGCGCTGCTGGGTGTAGGTGTTGCCGAGGGCCGTCTCCTGGACGTTGCTGCTGTCGGTCGTGATGAAGACCTGCGCCGTCGACTGGTAGATCTCCGTCGCGCGCAGCGACAGGGTGAGACTCCCGATGACCGCGACGAGCGTGATCGCGGCGATGGTCTTCCATCGACGTCGGAGAGTGCGGAGAAGTTCCTTGAAGTCCACGTTCACCCTTTGCTGAGGCGGATCGTTCCGAGACGGGTCGCAGTCTAGACGTGGGGCGGTCCACGTCGTGACGCCGCGCCCCGCCACGATGTCTTGAACACGGACATTCGCGATACACACGTGACCCCGGCGGCATAGGCTCGTTTTCGTTGTGACCGGGG
Organism: Nocardioides jiangxiensis; assembly: GCF_030580915.1. Taxonomy (NCBI): domain Bacteria; kingdom Bacillati; phylum Actinomycetota; class Actinomycetes; order Propionibacteriales; family Nocardioidaceae; genus Nocardioides; species Nocardioides jiangxiensis. The sequence continues at coordinate 1,145,675 of NZ_JAUQTA010000001.1, read as the reverse complement.
GGTCTTCGTGAAGGGACTCGATCAGGGTGACCTATCTCGCCGAGCGACCGAGTGCGGTGGTGGCGCAGCGACAGGTGTCGCTCGTGCGCCAGCTGCGCCTGGTCATGCTGGCTGCCGCCGGCCTCGACGTCACCGTCCTGGCCGCAGCGGGCCTCCTCGCCCACACGTTCACCGGGCTCGTCGAGCCGTACCTGCCCGACGGGCCGGTCGCCGACATCCGTGACATCGTCGTGACGCCGTGGATCGCTCTCCTGTGGCTCGGCACGCTCTGCTTCCGGGGCGCCTACCGCCGACGGGTCCTCGGGGCGGGCTACGAGGAGTTCCAGCTCGTCGTCTCCAGCAGCTGCGTCGCGGCGGGGCTGCTGGGTGCGGTGGCCTTCCTGGGCGACCAGCACATGGACCGTGCGTTCGTGGTCCTCTACTTCGGCTGCGGGGTGCTCGGCCTCCTGGCCGGCCGCTACGCGGTGCGCAAGGTGGTGCACGGTGCCCGTCGGCGCGGCCACCTCCTGACCCGCGTGGTCGCCGTCTGCGAGCCCGGGGCGCTCGACGAGCTGATGACCCAGCTCGGGCGCACCCCCCAGCTCGGCTTCCAGGTCGTCGGCACCTGTGTGCCCGGCCTCGGCCGCGAGGCCGCCGACGTCAGCCTCCCCGTCCCGCTCTTCGGTGGTGTCGAGTCGATCGTCGAGGCGTGCGAGCTCACCGACGCCCACACCGTCCTCGTGGGCGGCGGCGGCACGTCGACGTCCCGCGCGCTGCGCCAGATCGGCTGGGAGCTCGAGGGCCGCAACGTCGACCTGGTCGTCGTCCCCTCGCTGATCGACGTCGCGGGTCCGCGCGTCCACATGCGGCACCTGGCCGGCCTGCCGCTGGTCCACATCGAGGAGCCCGGCGTACGTCGTGCCGGTGGCCTCGCCAAGCGGGCCTTCGACATCGTCGTGGCGTCGCTGATGCTGCTCCTGCTGTCGCCCCTGATGATCGCCATCGCTCTCGCGGTGAAGCTGGGCGACCGCGGCCCGGTCTTCTTCCGCCAGGAGCGGATGGGCCGCAACGGCACGACGTTCAAGATGACGAAGTTCCGCTCGATGGTGGTCGACGCCGACGAGAAGCTGGCGGAGCTCAGCGACTTCAACGACGTCGACGACGTGCTCTTCAAGATGCGCAACGACCCGCGCGTGACGAAGGTCGGCGGGCCGATCCGCAAGTGGTCCCTCGACGAGCTTCCGCAGCTCTTCGACGTCCTGCGCGGCGACATGTCGCTCGTCGGGCCGCGCCCGCCGCTGGCTCGCGAGGTGGAGCTCTATCCGCCCGAGATGCACCGCCGCATGCTGGTGCGCCCCGGCCTCACCGGCCTGTGGCAGATCTCCGGGCGCTCGGACCTCCCCTTCGAGGAGGCGGTCCGCATGGACCTCTACTACGTCGACAACTGGTCGATCGTCAGCGACGTCATCATCATGCTCAAGACCGCCCGCGCGGTCGTCATGAGCCGCGGCGCGTACTGACGGGAGCTGTCCGCCCGGCAGGCTCGCTCGCCGGGGGCGGGGTCGTCAGTAGACGAGTGCCTGGACGCCGTCGCCGAGGATCTCCTCGGTGAACACGGCGGCGCCGGCCACCCGGACGCCGGGGATCAGGTCGGCGGCGGTGATGCCGCGACGGTCGGCACACTGCGTGCACACCGTCACCTGACCGCCCGCGAGCACCGCGTCGCGCAGGTCGGCGAGGGGAGCGGCGAGCGGGAGCTCGAATGCCTCGGCGCGCCCCGCCACGCCGAACCATGCGGCCTCGCCGGTGAGCCAGAGGCCCACGTCGGCGCCGGCGGCGACGGCGGTAGCCGCGACCGTGAACGCCTGGTTGCAGCGTTCGGGGTCCTCCGGGCCGCAGGTGACCTTGATCCTCAGCGCTCGCATGCGCCAAGCGTAGGCGCGCCGGGTCGGATCGGAGCCACGGCCCGGGTCTGCGCCTGCCGGCCGCGGGTGCGGGTGGCCCGCGAACTACACTGCGCGCCATGGTGTTCGAGCTTCCTTCCGACCTGCACCCCGACATGGGCCCCGTGGCCTGGATGCTCGGCACGTGGCGCGGCAACGGCCACGGTGACTTCCCGACGATCGAGGGCTTCCAGTTCGGCCAGGAGCTGATCTTCACGCACGACGGGCGCCCGTTCTTCCACTACATGGCGCGCAGCTGGATCATCGACCCCGAGACGGGCGAGGAGGTGCGCAAGGCGGCCATCGAGACCGGCTTCCTGCGCTGCAAGCAGACCGGCATGGGTGTCGGGAAGGTCGAGCTCGTGCTGGCGCACAACACCGGCCTCGTGGAGATCTACGTCGGCAACGCCGAGGGCGGCAAGCTCGAGATCGTGACCGACGCGGTCGGTGCCACCGAGACCGCCAAGCCGGTCCAGGGCGGCAAGCGCCTCTACGGCAACGTCGAGGGTGACCTGCTCTACGCCTATGACATGGCCGCCATGGACCAGCCGCTCACCCCGCACCTGTGGGCGCGGTTGCAGCGCGCCAAGGGCTGATGGACCTCGGCGACCGGCTCAAGGGGGCCGGCAAGCGGCTCACCCCGCAGCGCCGCCTCGTCCTCGACGCCGTCGAGCGACTCGGGCACGCGACGCCGGACGAGGTCCTGGTCGCCGCCCGTGAGGCCCAGCCGTCGCTCAGCCTGTCGACCGTCTACCGCAACCTCGAGGTCCTCGAGGAGCTCGGGCTCGTGCGGCACGCGCACCTCAGCGACCGCGCCCCGACGTACCACTCCGTCGGAGACCACGAGCACTTCCACCTCGTGTGCCGCACCTGCGGGACGGTCATCTCGGTGGGGCCCGAGCTGCTCGGCCCGCTGCTCGACCGACTCGACACCGACCACGGGTTCGTGCCGGACGTCGGCCACCTGACGGTCTTCGGCACCTGCCGGGACTGCCGCTGAGCGGTCGCCCGGCGATCGCCGCGATCAGCGAGCCTGGTCCGGGATGTCCGATGTGCGCGGTCTCACAGCGCTTGTGCCTTGCACGGCACGTGTCGGAAAAGTTGGATAGCGGGCATCGCCAAGGTGTCCATCGGGGGACGCTTCCGTCCCACGTGAGTGAGTTCTGCCGTGCCGTTCCCTGTCGCCCTCCGGTCCCACCGCCTGATGGCCGACGAGCTCTACCCGGTCGTGAACCCGGCCGGCTCCGAGCTCCCGGTCGTGCTGCGCGACGAGGACGGCGCCGTGCGTGACCTCGAGGCCCGCTCGCTGGCGATCCGCACCCAGCGCGACGGGCACGTGCGCGACGGGATCGTCGTACGCCGCGGCGGTGTCGACGTCCTCGTCACGGATGCGCGCGTGGTCTTCACGGGCGGCCGACCGGCCGCCGACTGCATCCTGGCCGGCCACGTCCGCCTCGACTGGATCGTCGCCGTCGGCGCCTCTGCGGGGCACGGCTTCCTCCGCGGCGACGCGCTGCGCCTCGTCATCCAGCTCGATGACGGCGACTACACCGTGCTCACCCTGACCTTCGACACCGACGTCGACGTGCACGAGCTGGCCCAGGACATCGCCCGTCGCACGGCGCACCACTGGCTCGCGACCGCTGCCTCGAGCCCGCTGGTCGAGCGCTGGCGGACGATGGCCGCAGCCGCACGGCTGGCAGACGAGGCCGGTGACTTCGCCCTCCACTGGATGCCGGAGCACCTGCGCGTCGCGGCCCCGCTCGCGGCGGCCGACCAGCTCGTCGTTCCGGCCTGACCGTAGTCTTGTCGGGTGAGTGACATCCGGCGCAGCCCCCTCCTCGACCTCCCCGGCGCGGTCGCCGGCGACGGCATCGACGCGCCCGTCGCGGCGCACTACGGGTCCTTCAACGGCGAGCAGCGCCTGCTCGCCGGGGGCGAGGGGTTCGTCGACCTGTCGAACCGTGACGTCGTCCGGATCTCCGGACCCGAGCGGCTCTCGTGGCTGCACAACCTGACCACCCAGCACTTCACCGACCTGCCGGCCGGGCGCTGGGTCACGGCACTGATCCTCAGCCCGCAGGGGCACGTCGAGCACGCCTTCACCGGAGTCGACGACGGCGAGGCGTTCCTCGCGCACACCGAGCCGGGTGCCGGCGAGGCGCTGCGCGCCTTCCTCGGCCGCATGGTCTTCATGACCCGGGTCGAGGTCGCCGACGCCACCGACGAGCTCGCGGTCGCCTGGCGGGCCACGGGGGCCGGCGAGGGCAAGTACGAGTTCGTGCCGCGCGAGCGCCTCGCGTCGTACGCCGAGGCGGCCGGCCCTGCCGCGGGCCTGTGGGCCTTCGAGGCCCTCCGCATCGAGCGCGGCGAGCCGCGTCTCGGGCTCGACACCGACCACCGCACGATCCCCAACGAGGTCGGCTGGGTGCCGGCGTCCTCGGTGCCGGGTGAGCTCGGCGAGGCGGCGGTACACCTGGAGAAGGGCTGCTACCGCGGTCAGGAGACCGTGGCCCGCGTGCACACGCTCGGGAGGCCGCCGCGCCGCCTCGTGCTGCTCCACCTCGACGGCTCGGAGAACCGGCTCCCCGCGGTCGGCACGCCCCTGCTGCACGGCGAGAAGGAGGTCGGCGTCGTCGGCACCTCGGCCCGCCACCACGAGCTGGGGCCGATCGCGCTGGCCCTGGTCAAGCGCAACGTCCCGGTCGACGCGGTGCTGAGCGTCGACGGCATGCCGGCCGCCCAGGAGGTCGTCGTCGACCCGGAGATCGGCCTTCACGTCCGCCCGAACCTGCGCTGAGCCCCGTCCCTGTCTGAAATGTCCCGGTTATCGGCGCGGGGTAACGTGACAAGACCGCGAACGTTCGGCAGAGCCGCGACCAACGGTCACGTTCTGCGCGTACGCTTGGCGCGTTCAGAAGGACGGGGAAGACAGTGGAGGAAAACACCGCGATGGTGACCGACTACGCCGAGCGCCCGTGGGGTTCGTGGCACACGATCGACGAGGCCGCCGGCTACAAGGTGAAGCGAATCCACGTGAAGCCCGGCCAGCGGCTGAGCTACCAGACGCACAAGCACCGCTCCGAGCACTGGGTGGTCATCTTCGGCATCGCGACCTGCGTCGTCGACGGCAAGGACGTCATCGCCGGCCCGGGTGAGTCGATCGACGTCGCCCAGGGTGCCGCCCACCGCATCACCAACCAGCACGCCGAGGAGCTCGTGATCATCGAGGTCCAGCGCGGTGCCTACACGGGTGAGGACGACATCGTCCGGCTCGAGGACGACTACGGCCGTTGCGAGTGCGACGACGACCACGGCGACGGCACGGTCGCCGTCCAGGCTGCGTCTGCCTCCGCCTGACGGACGACCCGCGTTGACCTTCGTGAGCGGGCCCGGACCGGTTGCCGGTCCGGGCCCGCACCGCATTTCCCCCGACGCCGTCGGAGCCGGGCGCCTCGCCGGCATGGACGGCCTGCGGGGCCTCGGTGCCCTGGCGATCGTCATCGCCCACGTCTGGCTCAACCTCGGCACCGCGGCGCCGCTGGGTCCGCTGCCGTCGCTGATCCAGCGGGCACCGCTCTTCCTGGTCATGTTCTTCGTGCTGTCGGCGTTCCTGCTCTACCGCCCCTTCGTGGCGGCCGGCTTCGCCGGACAGCCCGCGCGCGTCGGTCGGTACGCCGCCAACCGGGTGCGGCGCATCGTGCCGGCGTACCTCCTGGTGCTGGGGGCGTCGGGATTCGTGCTGGGCGTCGCCACGGTCGCGCCGTTCCGCGTCGACGCTGGCATGCCTCCGACGCTCCCGGAGACCGGCTGGCTCTGGACCCACCCGGTCCTCACCGTCGTCAACGGCTCGCTGCTGCAGACCCTGCTGCCCGGCACCGTGATGACCGGCATCGGGCCGGCATGGACGCTGACGGTCGAGCTCTGCTTCTACCTGCTGCTGCCGGCGCTCGCCGGGCTGGCCTTCGCGCTGGGCACGCGCCGCCTCGGCGTACCCGCTCCGGTGGTGGCGTGGACCGGCCCGGTGCTGCTGGTCGCGACCGGCCTCGTGGCCAAGTGGGTGCACGTCCACCTCGTGCTGGCCGGCATGAACCCGGTCGAGGCGTTCTTCGCCGACTGGGGACCGACCTGGCAGGCCGTCTTCGCCCGTTCGGTGCTCGTGCAGGCGGACCTGCTCGGCATCGGCATGGGCTGTGCCGTGCTGTTCGTCCGCTGGCGAGGTACCTCGCGCACGGTGGCGCGGCTCGGCGCCATCGCCGCTCTCGTGCTCGGTGGGCTGGCCGTCGCTGCCCTGCTGCCCACCTGGTACGACACCGGCTGGGGACTCTTCTGGGCAGGCGTCGTCCTGCTCATCGCGACACGGCCGCCGGGTCGGGGCCTGGGCCGGGTCGCCGGCTTCTTCGCGGCGCCTCCCGTGCACTGGGCCGGCGAGATCTCCTACAGCGTCTACCTCTGGCACCTGCCGGTGATCCTGCTGTTCGGCCGCCTCGGCTGGACCGCGCCCCAGACGACGGTCGGTTTCCTGGCCAACGTCGCGTCAGTCGTCGCGGTCACCTACGTGCTCGCCGCCCTCACCTGGAGGTACGTCGAGCGGCCGGTGCTCCGCGGCCGCCGGGCTCGCTGAGCGGGAACTCTGACCGGTCAGCCTGAGGGTGACCTCAGGCGTCGATCGAGTCCAGCCAGACCAGGTCGTCCATGGTCACCAGCCGTGCCGCAAGGGCGTACTCGACCAGCCGCACGCGGCGGTTGCTCGCCGTGCGCTCGGTGCTGCCGACCAGACCACGGACGCCCATCTTCGCGAGCTTCTCGCAGACGTTGTCGAGCTTGCGGTTGAACTTCGTCGTCGTCCAGCCGAGCCGCTCCGCGGCGGTGCGGGAGTGCGGGATGGCGCCCGCGCCCCGGTTGCCCCGACGGAGGATGTCCTCGGCCAGGGCGAGGATCAGCAGGCGCTGGTCAGGGGTGAAGCTGACCCGGCCCATGGTCGTGGCGCCGTCGCCGGGCTGCTCCTCCACGGCGGTGGCGAACGGCGCCGCGTCCTGCGAGACGTCGAGCTCGTAGGTCGTCGGGCCGGCCGTGAACCACACGACGCAGTGCGGGAAGACCAGCGGCACGCGGGCGCCGGGGGAGAGCCACGTCTGCACCAGGCCGTGGCCGTCGGCGATCGTCGCCGTCAGTGCGTTGCCGACGTTGGCGAGCCACAGCAGTCCGTCGACGTAGGTGAACTCCAGGAAGCGTCGGTGCAGGTAGGGGTTGTCGTCGATCACGAGGTCGCCCTCGCGACCGACGCAGACCTGGGCGTCGGCGGTCACCTCGTGGATCTCGCCGCAGTAGTCGACCGTCGCCTTCACGCCGTCACCTCGCGCACTTTCGGCCGGCGTCGGTGGAACCGGACGTGCCCCGGCGGGCCTGCACCGCGATGCAGGTGACGCCGTCGGGGAGCGCGGTCACGGTCGCGGACGTCTTGTCCGTGCGCTTCCACTGGCGGGCGACCGCGCCGTTGCTCGAGACGACCTCGTACTGGAACCAGTCGCCCTTCTGCTCACGGTCCCAGGCGAAGGTGACCTTGTCGCCGGCGACCTTCACCACCCGGACCACGGGGATGGCCGGGTCCAGGTCCACGTTGACGTCGGCCGGGCCGCTCGCCCCGCCGCCCTGCGTGAGCGTGCCGGGCTTCGGCTCGTCCGCGTCACCGCCGCGGGAGAGGAAAGCGCCGATCGCGACGGACGCCGCGAGCAGCGCCACGGCTGCGCCGATCGCGAGCCAGCGGCCGGTTCCGGTGGCGCCCTCGGACCCGTCGCCGCGCGGCCGCTCGTCCGCACGCACCGGACGCGCGGCCGTCGGGGCAGCGGCAGGAGCTGCGGCTCGGGCCGGCCGGGCCATGGTCGGGGCGGCCCCGGATGCAGCTCCTGCGCCCACGCTGGCAGGTGGCGCGCCGGTGGGCCGCGTCGGCCGGGCGGTCGTCGGCGCCGCTCCCGACGCAGCCCGCGACGCCGCTCCCGGCGCCGTTCCCGGTGCCGTTCCCGGTGCGGCCCGGGTCGGTCGGGCGGTCGTCGGCGCGTCGCCCGTCGTGGCCCGCACGGGCCGGCGGGCCGTCGGTGCGCTGCCGCCCGACGGTGGTCCCTGAACGGGGGTGGACGGGGCCACCGGCACACGCAGGGTCGTCCGCTCGGCACCCTCGGGCGTCGTCTCGGGAAGCGTCTGCGTCGGGGTCTGTGAGAACGGCTCGCTGCCCGCGCCCCGGACCGCGTCGTGGGTGTGCTCGAGGACGACGATCTCGGTGCGGGCCAGCCGCAGCTCCTGCTCCACCCGCTGCAGGTGGCGGGCCAGGTCCATCGCACTGCGCGGACGGTGCTCCGGCTTCTTCGCCATCGCCTGCGCCAGCAGCCGCTCGAGGCTGCTCGGCACGTCGGCGCGGCCGGTCATCGGCGGCTTGGAGTGCACGATGCGGGTGAAGAGCGCCCGCTGCGAGTTGTCGTCGCCCGGGATGCTGAACGGCGACCGCCCGACCAGGAGGTTCCACAGCGTGGCGCCGAGGGAGTAGACGTCGGAGGCCTGCGAGCCGTTGGAGGCGCCGGTGAGGACCTCGGGAGGGGACCACGGCATCGAGACGCCGACGTTCTCGTCCTCGTCGGCGTCACCGGGGCGGCCGGCGATGCCGAAGTCGGTCAGGCCGGGCACGCCGTAGGAGCTGATCAGGACGTTCTGCGGCTTGATGTCGCGGTGGATGATCCCGGCCCGGTGCGCGGTCTCGATCGCGCTCGCCAGCTGGATGCCCATCTTCAGCGCGTCGGGCACCGACAGCGGCTGCGCCTTGACCCGTTCGGCCAGGTCGGGCCCGGGGTAGTAGCGCATCTCGAGGTAGGGCCGGCCGTCCGATGCCGTGCCGGCGCCGAGGACCGGGACGATGTAGGGGTGCTCGGCGAGCTCGCCCATCGTGTCCGCCTCGGCCACGAACTGGGCCCGCTGTGCGGCGTCCATGATGTCGGCCTTGAGTACCTTCACCGCGACCTGCATGCGCGGCCGCTGCCGCTCGTACAGGTAGACGTCGGAGAACCCGCCCGATCCCAGCTTGTGCTGGAACTCCAGGCCGGGGAGCTCGGGGCCCCGCTCGTCGGCGCTCACGGCCTCACCTCGTAGCGCAGCGTCACGATGTCGGCGATGCCGATCTCGGCGCCGTTCTCGAGCTGGTAGTCCTCGTGGGCCCGCAGCTGCTGCGGCGAGCCGCCGGGCAGGGTCAGCGTCGTGCCGTTGGCCGTGCCCAGGTCGCGCACGATGACGTGCCAGCCGTCGAGGGTGATCCGGGCGTGCTGGCGGCTGATCTCGCCGGACTCGCCGACGCGGAGCAGGTGGGGGCGTTCGGTTGACCCCTCCGGCTCGAACGGCGCACGGCCCAGGACCGCGTCCTTGTCGAGCACGAGGCGGTCACCGTTGGCCAGCACCAGCGCACCCAGCGCGGGCCGCGGGATCTGGCGGGGCTCCTGGCTGTCGCTCACCGGCGTGCCGCACAGCCGGCAGGTCGGCTCGTGCGCAGGCGTGGGGTGCCCGGCCGGGCAGTCGACCGCGAGCACGCTCGGTCCGACGATGCCAGCCGACCCGAGCTCCTTGAGCAGGTCGGCACGGTTGAGCGTCTGCTGCTCGCGTCCCTCGGCCGCCGGCTCCGGCTGCTTCGCGGCGGGAGCGGGCGGCGGGGCCGGCCGCGCCGGAGTCTCGAACGACGGCGCACGACGCTCCTCGGCCGGCGGAGGGGTCCAGTCGCCCCTGAGCCACGGGACACCGTCGATGAGTCCGTTGCTGGGAGCAGGAGCAGGAGCGGGAGCTGAGCCGGCGGCCGGCGTGGCCGCCTCCTCGGGCTCGTCCGCCTCATCCGTCTGGTCATCGGACGCGACCGGGTCGTCGGCCTTCCACACCGCCGTCAGCGAGGTCGCCGGCGCGGACACCTCCTCGTCGACCGCGGTGGTTGCAGGTGCGTCGGGTTCCGCGGGCTCCTCGGCCAGCTGGGCCAGGAGCGCATCACGGTCGGAGGTGTCCGAGGTCAGCAGTGCATGGAACGTCTGCGCCCGCGCCGCCAGTGGGTCGGGGTCGTCGGCCGCGTCGCCGGTCGGCTCGTCGAGCTCGTCGGCCACGTCGTCGGGCACGTCCTCGGCCGGCGCGGTGACCGGCTCACGCTGCGGGGCACCGGGAGTGGTCGCCCGGGGAGGGGTCGCCGCTGCGACCTCGCCCTGTGAGCGCTCCTCATCGACGGTCGGGGATGCGATCGGGGCGGCCTCGTCCGGCGCGAGCGCGGCATCCGCAGAGGCCACCGCCACCGTGACCGCGCCCGCAGGCGTGACACCGACGTGAAGCGGCAGCTGGACCGTGGTGCCGACCCCCGCGTCCGCCCGCAGCACGAACGACGTGGCGCCCTCGAGGGTCACGTCGGCCCAGGTCCCACCGGGGGTCGCGGTCAGCGTGACGGGCGTGCCGTCCACGACCGCCTCGACCACCGCGGGGTGGCGGACCACGACCCGGGCGGTCGCGGCGTCACCGGTGACGACCGCGAAGGCCGGCATCGCGCCGAAGCCTTCGTCGAGCAGCAGCCCGAGCACACCGTCGACGGCGGTCGCGGACGACGGCCGGACGGCGTCCCAGAGCTGGGGGAGGCGCGGGTCGTCGATCCGGATGCCGACGAGCATCCGGGCACTCTCGCCGCAGATCGCCACGGCCTCGCCGGGCGTGAACGTGGTGGTCATCGCTCGTCCTCCAGGAAGCGGGCGCGTGGGCCGGTCGTCGCCAGTGCGGCGTCGTCGGCGAGGTCGGTGCCGGGCAGGCGCACGATGACTGCCGTGACGTTGTCGCGGCCGCCGGCCTCGACCGCCGCTGCGACCAGCCGTGCCGCTCCCGACTCGGGGGAGGCGGAGTCGCGGCCGATCTGCAGGATCGTGGCGTCGTCGAGCTCGTTGGTGAGGCCGTCCGAGCACAGCAGGAACGTGTCGCCCGCGGCCGGGGGGAAGATCCAGACGTCGACCTCGGGCGCGGGGTCGGAGCCCAGGGACCGGGTCACGATGTTGCGGAGCGGGTGGATGCGCGCCTGCTCATCGGTCAGCCGGCCGGCGTCCACGAGCTCCTGGACCTCGGAGTGGTCGTGGGTGAGCAGCCGGATGCCGCCGTCGCCGAGGCGGTAGACCCGCGAGTCGCCGACGTTGAAGACCAGCCAGTGCGGAGAGCCGAAGTGGTCGATCAGGGCGATGCCGGTCAGCGTCGTCCCCATGCCGTCGTGCTCCGGGTTGGTCCGGGCGTCGGCGAGGAGGGCCGCGTTGGCGGCGACGACCGCACGGCGTACGTCGTCGGCGGAGAGGTCGCGGCGACCGGCGAGGGGACGGAACGCGTCGACGGTGAGTCGGCTCGCGACGTCGCCGCGCGCGTGCCCGCCCATGCCGTCGGCGACCACGGCCAGGTGCGTGGCGGCCAGGCAGGCGTCCTCGTTGAGGGCCCGGACCGCGCCGACGTGGGACGCCGCCCCCATCTCCAGCTGCACAGCCACCTGCTCTCCCGTGATGCACCGGCCGGTGCGGATCCCCGTCGTTCGTCCGTTCGGGACAGACAGGCTTCCGTGCTCACCCCACCGCCGTCTAGTCCAGTTGGACTATATGTGGGCCTGAGCCTTGCATGACACACGTGGGCCGCGGGGCGACCGGGTAGTTCTCCCCATCCGGATCGTGGCGAATTCACCGTTCCGCCATCGACGTCTAGTCCGCTTGCAGATACCTTGACCCAGAACTTGCAACGCACAAGGGGGATGGACGTGCGCTCTCGGGCTGGTACTCGGGCATTTCTTCGCCGCCACAGGGTGACGGTCGCGTCGTGGACGGCGCTGGCGGTCGTCTCGGGCGTCCTGGTCACCTACGCGGTCAACGCTGACGGCTACCCGGTGCACAAGGCCGAGCTGAACGACGGCGGCGTCTGGGTGACCAACCAGGCGATGGGCGCGGTCGGTCGGCAGAACGTGCCGGTCGCGCAGATCGACGGGCGCGTCTTCGACGGCAGCGAGTTCACCTCCAACCCCAACCTCGACGTCCTCCAGGACGGCTCGGCGGTCATCTCGGTGAACCGGGCCTCCAGCTTGCTGCTCCCCATCGACGCTGCGATGGCGACGGGCCTCGACGAGCAGGCGGTCACGTCCGCCGGCTCGGACACCCTCTTCGGCGGCGGCAGCATCGGTGCCCTCGACCCCTCCACCGGCACGCTCTGGGCCTCGACGGTCGACCCCGACAGTGGCACCGCCCAGCTCACGGGACTCACCAAGGACGCCAAGCCGGTGGCCACCGTCGGCGGCGGAGCGATCGGTGCCGCCGGCACCGACGGCACCCTCTACGCCGCGTCCGGCGAGGACGGCAAGGTCGTCACGCTGCGCCGCGCGGCGGACACGTTCGAGAAGCCCGAGGTCGACGACCTCTCCGGCGACCACGAGGGTGGCCTCGCACAGATGACGGTGGTCGGCGGCACGCCGGTGCTGGTCGACGAGAAGGGCAACCTGCTCACGCCCTCCGACTCCCTCGGCAACGTCGGCGCCGGCGCCCGCCTCCAGCAGTCCGGTCCGGGGAGCGACGACGTGCTCGTGGCGACGCCCGACGCGCTGGTCGCCGTCGCGGTCGACGGCGGCGGCAAGCGCGAGGTAGCCAAGGTCGGTGCCCAGACCTCCGTCGCGGCCCCTGTCGAGATGGCCAACGGGTGCGCGTTCGCGGCCTGGGGGAGCGGCGAGACCGGCACGCTGGTCTCGGCGTGCGGTGACGCCAAGGCGTCGGTCAACACGTTCGACATCCACGACGGTTCCGAGCTGGTCTTCCGGGTGAACCGCAACCAGATCGTCCTCAACGACGAGAAGAGCGGCATGACCTGGACGGTCACCGACTCCGAGCCGCAGCTGATCTCCAACTGGGAGGCGTTCCGCCAGGAGACCAGCAAGAAGGACGACGACAAGTCGCACAAGACCGAGTCGAAGACCACGCAGCCACCGCAGGCCAAGACCGACGAGCTCGGCGCCCGCGACGGCCGTACGACGGTGCTCAACGTCCTCGACAACGACCTGATCGCCTCCGACGGGATCCTCTCGATCGTCGACGTCAAGGGCGTCACCCGTGATGACGTCCACGTGCGCATCGCTCCGGACCGCCAGTCGCTGCTCGCGACGGTCGACCCGGGCGCGAGTGGCGTCGCGAGCTTCCGCTACACGATCAGCGACGGCACCGGGAAGAAGACCTCGCAGGACGACGGCGAGGTCAGGCTGACCCTGCGCAACGACAACGGCAGCGGCAAGCCCGCGCTCCGTGAGCACGCCGAGGCGCACACCTACCCCGTCGCAGCCGGCGGCGTGGTGGAGATGGCGGTGACCCCCGACTGGCGCGACAAGCAGTACGGCGACCCGGTCGTCGTCCAGTCCGTGAAGGCGAGTGGTGACCTCGACGTGAGCACCACCGCGCTGGGCCTGATCCGCGCCGAGGCGTCGGCGGGAAGCAAGGGCGGCGTCCAGACGATCAGCTACTCCGTCACCACCGGTGGGGTGACCGTGCCCGGCTCGGTGAAGGTCGACGTCGTCCCGGCGGGCACCCGCACCGAGCCGGCGACGGCGGAGCCGGACGTCGTCTCCGGCGAGGCCGGCGGCCCGATCACGCTCAAGCCGCTCGACAACGACATCCCGGGTGCCGACGGCTCCGATGCCGGGGCGAAGCTCGCGCTCGCCGGACGCGTCGCGCCGACCGGTGGCCTCGACGTCGACACCGACCTGGAGTCCGGCGAGGTCACCATCACCGGCTCGCGGCCCGGCACGTACTTCCTCGACTACCGCGCCGGCTTCGGGGCGGCCGCGCGCGCCGACGGCAAGATCCGCGTCGACATCACCGCCCCGACCCCCGAGGGCAACCGCCCGGTGGCCACTCCCGACGTCTCAGCGGTGCACGGCCTGTCGCCGGTGACGATCGACGTGCTCGCCAACGACTTCGACCCGCGCGGCCGCATGCTCGTCGTGCAGAACGCCGAGCCGTCCAGCCCCGACAGCCAGCTCGAGGTGGCTGTCATCGACGGCCGCTGGGTCCGGGTCAACGCCGTCGACGGCACCATGTCGCCGAAGAGCCAGTCGGTGACCTACACGATCAGCAACGGCGACGCGACCGCTGAGGGGTCGATCAACGTCACCCAGCGCGACGCCCTCTCCGGCAAGGAGAACGCCCCGATCCCGCAGACGGACCGGATCACGGTGCGGGCCGGCGACACGGCGGCCGCGCCGGTCCTCGACAACGACGCGACGCCGTCGGGTGACCCGGTGGGCCTGGTGCTGGACGCGTCGGTCGAGCCGATCGGTGAGCTCCGGGTGCTGCCGAAGGTGGGCACGGCGTACGTGTCGGGCCGCCAGGTCCGCTACGTCGCCCCGGCTGACGTGAGCGGTCCGACGGATGTCGATGTCCAGTACGTCGTCGAGAACACCGGCGACCCGACCGCGGAGACCGCGGTGGGGACGCTCAAGGTGCACATCACGCCGGCGCCGTCGGCGAAGAACCCGGACCTGGCGCCGACCCCGCGGGCCCTGGAGGGTCGTGTGGTGCAGGGCGACCTGGTGACGCTGAAGCTGCCGCCGACCGGGTCGGACCCGGATGGTGACTCCGTGGCAGTGACGGGCGTGGCCACGGCGCCGAAGCTGGGACGGATCCTGGCGTTCGGTGCGAACTCGCTGACCTACCAGGCGTATCCGGATGCGAGCGGCACCGACGACTTCACCTACGAGGTGACCGACCAGTTCGGCGAGTCCGCCATCGGCCATGCCCGCGTGGGCGTGGTGCAGGCCGGCGAGCCGCAGGCCCCGGTGGCGGTCAACGACTCCTGGCTGGCCGACCCCTCGCGCACCGTCGACGTCGACGCCCTCGGCAACGACCTGCGCACGCCCGGCACGCGCGTCGACATCCTGCCCCTCGAGGACCACGGCACCGACGCGAAGCTGCAGTCCGACCAGGGCCCCGTGAGCGTGCACGCTCCCGACGACGGCAAGACCCGCAACGTCATCTACACGATCAGCAACGGCCTCGCCGAGTCGCGCGGTGTCGTCTCCATCGAGGGACGCAAGGGCTACGACAACCCGCCCGTCACCCGGGACCTCTTCGCCACCCCCAAGGCGGGCGCGGACACCGTCGAGGTCAACGTCCTCGCTGCCGTCTTCGACGTGGACGGACCCGAGGACAAGATGAAGCTCGACGAGGTCACCGGCGTCGGCGAGTCGAAGGACGGCGAGAAGCCGCCCATCCACGACGGCAAGGTCACCATCCCCGTCAAGGACGTGGCGCAGGTGCTCGCCTACCGGGTGCTGGACGACGAGGGTGCCGCTGCGGCGGGTGCGATCTACGTGCCGGCGAAGCCGACGGGCACTCCGTACCTGAAGCCGGGTGCGTCGATCTCCATGGATCCCTCCTCGACCACGGACGTCGACCTGAGCGACCTGGTGGAGGATCCCGAGGGTGACCCGGTGGTGCTGACCACGGTCGACGGCATCAGCGCGTCGCCGGCCGACCGCCTGTCGGTGAAGGGCAAGGACAAGGACACGCTGACGCTGACCTCGACGAAGAGCGAGGGCCCCGGCTCGGTGGTGTTCGAGGTGTCGGACCGGGCGAAGCTGACGGACCCCGAGGCGCACACGGCGTTCATCTCGGTGCCGGTGCAGGTCGGTGAGCTGAAGCCGGTGATCAACTGTCCGTCGTTGCCGATCGACGTCCCCGAGGGCGGGGTGAGCAAGTCGATCGACATCGCCTCGGTCTGCCACGTGTGGACGAGCGACCCGCGCCAGGCCCGCGACCTGACCTTCACGGCCGACTGGAAGCAGGAGGTCACGGGCGTCGACGTCTCGACCGACGGCGGCTCCGTGCAGCTGAAGGCGAGCGCCGATGCGCACCGTGGCGACACCGGCGTCATCGCCGTGGGCGCCAAGGGATACAGCGCCTCCGGCAAGCTGCTGGTGCGGGTGGTCGCCCTGCCGGCACCGAAGCTCGCCCCGATCCAGCTCGACACCGAGGCCGGCAAGCCGGTCACGGTCGACGTCGCGCGCTACGTCACCTCGCCGCTGCCGTCGAGCAGCCGGGACATCAAGGTCACGTCCGTGTCCGCCCAGGGCGGTGCCTCCGCGACGAGCTCCGTCGAGGGAAGCAAGGTCACCTTCACGCCGCAGCCCGACACCGATGGCGTCATGCGCTACCGCCTCGAGGTCAGCGACGTCGGCGGCAGCACCACGAGCGGCCGTCCGAAGGCGACCGGCGAGGTCGAGCTCGCCGTCGTCGCCCGCCCCGACGCACCGTCGGGTCTCGCGGCCGGACAGGAGATGCTCGCCAACACGGTCGCCCTCACGTGGCACACCCCCGACAACAACGGCAAGCGGATCGACGGCTACGAGGTCCAGTACTCCGGACCCTCCAGCGGCACGTTCCACTGCTCCGGCACGCCGTGCCGCGTCACCGGGCTCAAGAACGGCGACCCCTACACGTTCAAGGTCCGCGCCCACAACGCCACGCAGCAGAACGGCGGCTGGTCGGAGTGGAGCAACACCGCCAAGGCGACGCCCGACGCGCTGACCGGCCCGCCGCTCGACCCGGCCGTCGTCCTGCAGCGCGACAACGCGCTGACGGTGAAGTGGTCGAAGCCGGCTCCCTGTGACTGCTCCGACGTGCAGAAGTACCGCGTCTCGTGGCCCGGCGGCGTGCGCGACCTGTCCGCGGGCACGCTCCAGACCACCGTCCCGGCCCCCAACGGGGACGTGATCACGGTCAGGATCATGGCGCTCAACAAGAAGGGCATCCAGACCAACAACGGCCCGTCGACCAGCGTCACGGGCACCGGTGCCGGCAAGCCGGCCGCGCCGGGCGCCCCCTCGCTGTCGCCGACCAACCGCCCGGGCAACGCGTCGAAGGCGATCAACATCTCGTGGTCCCCGGTCGGAGCCAACGGCCCCGGTCCGGTCGCCTACCAGGTCGAGCGCAGCGGTGGCCCCGGCACCACGATCGTCTGTGCCTGGGCCACCGGCACCTCCTGCAACGACGAGGTCGCCAACGACGGCACGGTCTACAGCTACCGGGTCCAGGCCAAGAACGCCGAGGCCGACTCCCCGCGGGAGACCACGGCAGCCGGCAAGGCCACGCACATCTCCGACTGGGGCAACGCCTCGCAGATCGAGGCCTCGGCCCCGCCCAACGCACCGGTGATCACCAGCCTCAAGCCGACCGGCCAGGACGGCACGGCGACGATCACCTTCGACGTCGGTGCCTCGCACGGCAGGTCCAACACGGTCACGTGTGAGTCGAGCGCGGGCGCCTGTGGCACCTGGACGTTCCCGACCGCCGGCCAGAGCGGTGTCACCCGCACCCTGAGCGGATTCCCGGACGGCAGCACCACGACGGTGACGCTGCGGGAGTGCAACGGCGGCGCGGCCAACATGTGCGCGACCTCGAACTCCGCGCAGGTGGTCACGTACGGGCCGATCGGTGCGGTGTCGATCAACGCGACCCCGGACAGCCCGGCGACCGGCGACCGGACCACCAACTGGTCGATCTCGGTGGATCCCAACGGTGCTCCCGTGCACTGGACCGTCCGCAGCTCGGTGAACGGCGTGATCGCGCAGGGCGACTCGGGCAACGGCCCGTTCAACAAGTCCGGCGGCGAGACCCTCGGCTACTCGCAGAGCGTGACCTACACCGTGACGGTCACCGACGCGAGCG
This sequence comes from Nocardioides jiangxiensis, assembly GCF_030580915.1. Taxonomy (NCBI): domain Bacteria; kingdom Bacillati; phylum Actinomycetota; class Actinomycetes; order Propionibacteriales; family Nocardioidaceae; genus Nocardioides; species Nocardioides jiangxiensis. Next base: position 1,128,031 of record NZ_JAUQTA010000001.1, on the reverse strand, counting down.
GCCACGGACGTGCCGGCAGGAGCGACTCCGACGGGGCACGCACCGGCGCCAACCCACCGCCGCCCCTGAGCGTGTCGGTCAGCAAGGGCGCGTCGTGCTCCGGCTCGGGCTGCCCGGGCGCCCAGAGCGCCTGTGCCGCCACCTGCTGGTGGATCGACGTCACGACCAGCGGCTTCAGTGGCGGCGTCTCGTGCGACCTGCACAACGTCTCCGACGGATCCGTCTGGTGGAGCTGGTCGCAGGGTGGCAACACCACCGCGAACAGCGGCGCCTGGAACGGCAAGACCAACGGGTTCTACGCCACCTGCTCACGCTCCGGCGAGTACGCCAGATCTGCCAACGCCTGGTGACCCAGGCCCCCACCCCGAACAGCCATCCCTCGTCGCTCACCTCAGGAGAAACCGATGTCCCTCACCACCGACCAGGCCCACTGGTTCCGCCAGACCTTCGACAAGATGGCCGACAACGTGGAGAAGGCCGTCCTCGGCAAGCGCCACATCGTCAAGCTCGCGCTGACCTGCCTCCTGGCCGAGGGCCACCTCCTGCTGGAGGACTACCCGGGCACCGGCAAGACGCAGATGGCCCGTGCCCTGGCCAACACCATCCAGGGCACCAACTCGCGCATCCAGTTCACCCCGGACCTCCTCCCGTCCGACGTGACGGGTGTGACGGTGTACGACCAGAACAAGGGCGGCTTCGAGTTCCACCCCGGCCCGATCTTCCACAGCATCGTGCTCGCCGACGAGATCAACCGCGCCTCGCCGAAGACCCAGTCGGCCCTGCTCGAGGTCATGGAGGAGGGCCGGGTGACCGTCGACGGCACGACCCACAGCGTGGGCAAGCCGTTCATGGTGATCGCCACGCAGAACCCCATCGAGCAGGCCGGCACCTACCGCCTGCCCGAGGCGCAGCTCGACCGCTTCCTGATGAAGACCTCGGTCGGCTACCCGGACGAGGCCTCCACGGTGGACCTGCTGCTCAACGCCTCCGTGCGTGACCGCGCCACGCTCGTCGAGCCGATCATCACCTCGGCCACCGTTGCGCAGATGGCCGAGCTCGGCGACAAGGTCCACGTCGACGCCGCGATCGTCCGCTACGTCTCCCAGCTGGCCGAGGAGTCGCGACGCCACCCCCACGTCAAGCTCGGCCTGTCGGTCCGTGGCTGCCTCGCGTTCGTGCGTGTCGCCAAGGTCTGGGCGCTCGCCGACGGCCGTGACCACCTGATCCCCGACGACATCAAGGACCTCGCGGTCCCGGTGCTCTGTCACCGGCTCCTCCTCGACGCCGAGGCGCAGTTCAACGGCGTGACGGTCGAGCAGGTCATCAGCCAGCTCCTCGACGACGTCGCGCCGCCGAGCGAGCGGGTCGCCTGAACCCATGGCCCGAGTGAAGCGAAGGCGCGCGGAGGCGCCGTCCGGTGAACGCCGGGCGGCCGGTGCCGCGCGCGGCATGACGGACGCGCTGCGCACGGCGGCGGGCAGGGTGGTGCCCCTCCTCGGCACGGCGCGGGAGCGTGCGACCGAGGTCGCCGCACCGGTGGCCCGCAGGGTCGGGCCGGCGTGGGCGACGTTCACCCCGGCCGCGCGGGCGCTGCTGGTCATCGGCGCGATCGCCTGGCTCGCTGCCGCGTGGGGTGGCTGGCGCGAGATGGCGGTCGTTGCCGCCGGCATCCTGACGCTGCTGGTCCTCGCCGCCCTCTTCATGATCGGCCACACCCACCTCGAGGTCCGGCTGACCACCGAGCCGCCGCGGGTGACCGTGGGCAACCCGGTCACGGGCGAGGTCGAGGTCCGCAACAAGGCGAAGTCGCCGCTGCTACCGGTCCGGCTGGACCTGCCGGTGGGCCAGGGCGGTGTCGCCTTCGATCTGCCCGCACTGCGTCCCGGCAGCACGCACGCCGAGCTCTTCGTCGTGCCGACCGAGCGTCGTGGCGTCATCGAGGTGGGCCCCGTGACGACCGGCCGCGGCGACCCGGTCGGCCTGTTCCGCCGCGAGGTGACCTGGTCCGACGTGCACGAGATCTTCGTGCACCCGGTGATCACACCGCTCGAGCCGCTGGGGGCGGGACTGATCCGGGACCTCGAGGGCAACGTCTCCGAGAACGTCTCGCAGTCCGACCTCGCCTTCCACGCCCTGCGCGAGTACCTCCCCGGTGACGACCTCCGCCACATCCACTGGCGCTCGTCGGCCCGCCACGGCCAGTTGCTCGTGCGGCAGTTCCTCGACACCCGGCGCTCCCACATCAACGTGATCGTCGACAGCGACCCTGCGTCGTACCGGGACCCGGAGGACTACGAGCTCGCGATCAGCGCCGCCGCCTCCCTGCTGGTGCGCGCCATCATGGACGGCTTCGACGCGACGTTCCTGAGCGGACAGCACGCGATGACGCGGGGCACGGGCCGCTCGGCCCTCGACGCCTGCTCGCGCGCCGAGCTGTCCGGCGACCGGATCATGGACGTCGCCGGCCGCGGTGCGCGCCTGGCCCCGGACACCAGCCTGGTCTGCCTCGTGACCGGCCCCCACGCGCCGTTCACCACGCTGCAGCGGGCGGCCGCCCACTTCCCGATCGAGGTCGGCAAGATCGCGATGATCATCGACCCGCAGGCCACCGCGTCGCTGAAGGCGGTCGCGGACCTGCCGCTGCTCACGCTCGGCGCCCTGTCCGAGCTCCCCGGCCTGCTGAAGTGGGGTCTCTGACATGGCGCGCAAGGCATCGCTCGTCCCGACCGGTCGCGCGCTCGTCGACCTGCTCTTCGTGCTCGGCCTCGGCACCATCGCGATGTACGGGTTCAAGGACACCTTCCACGGCTGGTCCTTCCTGCTCGCCGGCGTGCTCGGCCTGCTGCTCGGTGCCCTGCTGGCCCACCTGGCGGTCGAGCTCGCCCAGCCGGTGGTGGTGCTGGCGCTCTTCGTGGTCGTCGCGTTCTTCCTGCTCGGCGGTGCGGTCGCCGGGCCCGACAGCGCTGCCTCGGCGCTGCCGCTGCCGGGCACCCTCGTCGACCTCGCTGACAAGTCCGTGCACGGCTGGAAGGAGCTGCTCACCACGCTTCCGCCGGTCGACGGCGGACCGCTCCTCGCCCTGCCCTACCTCCTCGGCCTCGTCGCGGGCGCCGGCACGCTGACCCTCGCGCGCCGGCTGCGTTCGGCATGGGTGCCGCCGGTGGGGGCGCTCGCCCTCGTCGCCGCCGTGATCCTGCTCGGCGTCAAGGACGCCAGCCACCTGGCCGTCACGGGGCTCCTGGTCGCCGTCCTCGGCGTCGCCTGGGTGGTCATCCGGGCCCGGTGGCGCTCGGCCACGGTCACCATCGGCAGCCGCAACCGCAGCCGCGTCCTCCTCGGCGCCGGCCTGTGCGGGCTCGCGGCGCTCGGCGCCGTCGCGGTCGGCCCGCACCTCCCGGGCACGTCGGAGGAGCGCACGGTCCTGCGGACCTGGGTCGAGCCGCCGTTCGACGTCGGGCAGTACCCGTCGCCGCTGGCGTCGTTCCGGAAGTACACGAAGGGCTACGACGGCCCCCCGCAGTACAAGCTCAACGACAAGCCGCTGCTCGACGTGAAGGGCCTGCCGGAGGGCACCCGGATCCGGTTCGCCGGCATGGACAGCTACAACGGCATCGTCTTCGGCGCGGCCAACGACTCCGGCCTGGAGCCGGGCAACGCCGACACCTTCCAGAAGGTCGGCTCGGTGATCGCCAACCCGGCCACCGGCCGCAAGGTCACCGCCCGGGTCAAGGTGCTCGACGGCTACCGCGGCGTCTGGCTCCCGGAGGCGGGCGCCCTGACCGGCATCAGGCTCGGCACGGGCCTGGCCGACCAGACCGACTCCTTCCGCTACAACCTGGCCACCAACACCGGTGTGGTGCCGGGCGGCATCGCGCCGGGCGACACCTACACGTTCCAGGCGGTCCTGCCCGACGACGGGCTCGACAAGGGGCTGACCACGTGGTCCGGCTCGCTGCCCGGCGTCGAGGCCGCCAGCCGCTTCCAGAGCCTCGCGGCGCAGATGGCGGGCCAGTCCGCCACCTCGCCCCTCGAGCGGGTGCTCGCGATCGCCGACGAGATGAAGACGACCGGCAAGTACACCGACGGGGGAGCGGGCGCGGAGCAGTTCCGCCCCGGCCACTCGCTGTCGCGCCTCACCGAGTTCACCGCCGCCGACCGGCAGATGGCCGGCGACGATGAGCAGTACGCCGCGATGATGGCGATCCTGGCCAACCAGGCCGGTGTGCCCGCACGCGTCGTGATGGGCGCGAAGGTCCCTCCCGGCGGCATCATCAAGGGAAGCGACGTCCACGCCTGGGTCGAGCTCCGGGCGGCCGACGGCACCTGGCGCACGCTGCCCCAGGACCGGTTCATGAGCGACACGCCGCCGCAGCAGGAGGCGCCACAGCTGCAGAAGCTGGTCGCCGGCAAGGTGATCCCGCCGCCGGCCCCGGTGCGCCCGCCGTCCAGCGCGGGGGACCCGGTCGAGGACAGCCTCGACCGCCTCGACCAGCACCACGGCTCGTCGTTCCAGGTGCCCGGGTTCGTGTGGTGGATCCTCAAGTGGGTCGTGCTGCCGCTGCTGGTGGCCGCCGCCCTCGTCGGCCTGGTGCTCTTCCTCAAGCGCCGCCGCACCCGCCTGCGGCGTACGACGGGCACGGCCGCCGCGCGCGTGGCCGCCGCCTGGCGCGACCTGCTCGACCACGCCCGCGACCACGGCCACGCCGTGAGCGGCCGCGCGACCCGGCGGGAGCAGGCAGCCGCCATCCCGGTCGAGGGCTTCGGCGACGTCGCCCGCAGCGCCGACGCCGGCGTCTTCGGGCGCACCGAGCCGACCGACGAGCAGGCCGAGCACCTGTGGAGGCAGGTCGACGAGCAGCGCGCCCGGATGGACGCTCCGCTCTCGCGCCTGGCCCGCTGGAAGGTCGCGCTCAACCTGGCCAGCTTCCGCCGCATGGAGGGATCCTCGTGAAGCTCAAGTTCACCCTGCGACGCCCCGGAGGGTCGGCGACCGACCTCGTCGCGCACCTCGACGCGACGGCCACCATCGGCGACCTCGCCAACCACCTCGCGGCCTCCGACCCGCAGGGCGGGCGGGTCTCCGACCGCGCGGTGACGCTCGCGCTCGCCGACCACGGCCGGCTGCTCGACCCCACCCTCCACGTGGGCGAGGCCGGGCTGGCCTCGGGCGTCACCCTCACGCTGGCTCCGGCCAGCGACCGCTACTCCGCGGCCACGGTGCAGAACGCCGCCGCGAAGCTGAAGGTCGTCGCCGGTCCCGACGCCGGCCGGGAGTTCCCGCTGGCGGTCGGCTCGGTGATGATCGGGCGCGAGGCCGACTGCGACATCGTGCTGTCCGACCCGCTGGTCTCCCGGCGCCACGTCCGCGTCAACGTCTCCGACGTCATCGAGGTGATCGACCAGGGCTCCGCCAACGGACTCCACATCGACGGCGACCCGTCGGTCCGCGCAATCCTCGGCCCGACCGACCGGGTGCGGGTCGGTGACACGGAGTTCACCGTCACGCAGCTGGTCACGCCGGCGCAGACCGCCGGCCAGGTCGACTTCATCCGGTCGCCCGTCGTGCTGAAGGTGCACGAGGGCCACACCTTCGACGTCGTCGAGGCGCCCGAGAAGCCCTCGCCGCGCAAGCTGTCGCCGATCATCTACGTCGCACCGCTGCTGATGGGCCCCCTGCTCTACCTGGTCACCCACCGGGTCAGTGCGCTGATCTTCATCGTGATGTCGCCGCTCATGGCGACGCTGTCGGTCATCGAGTCGAGGATCTCGGCCAAGCGGGAGTGGCGGAACCTCCAGGCGCAGTTCGCCTCCGAGCTCGCGGCACTGGCCGCGCACATCGACGGGGTGCAGGCCGAGGAGGTCGCCTCCCGGCTGGCCGAGCACCCCTCGGTCGTCGACTGCACCGAGGCGGTCCGCGAGCTCGGCCCGCTGGTCTGGTCGCGCCGCCCCGACCAGCCCCGGTTCGCCGAGCTGCGGCTCGGTGTCGGGGCGCTCGCGACCCGCTCGTCGTTCGCCACCGCGCGCGTCGGCCGGGCGCCGTACGAGCTCGTGCAGCAGTACGAGGATCTCGTCGAGGAGCACCGGCTGGTCGGCGGCGTTCCCGTCGTGGGTGTGCTCGGCGAGACCGCGATCGGCGTCGCCGGGCCGCGCCAGCGACTGCTCGAGGTGGTCCGCGCGCTCATGGTGCAGGCAGTCACCCTCCACGCGCCCTCGGAGCTGGTCGTCACCGGCTTCCTCGCTGCGGAGAACGCCGCGGACTGGTCCTGGATGACCTGGCTCCCGCACACGATGCCGGCCAGCAGCCCGCTCAGCTGCGACCACCTGGCCAGCACCCCGGTCGGCACGGGCACCCTGCTCGCCGAGCTCGAGTCGCTGCTGGAGAGCCGCACCGGTGCCCGGACCGACGAGGAGAAGCGCCCCGCGGTCGTGGTGCTCGTCGAGCCCGGCACGACGGCCGACCACGCGCGCCTGGTCCACCTGGCCGAGCGCGGCCCGGAGCTCGGCGTCCACGTGATCTGGCTGGCCACCTCGGCGCGCACGCTGCCCGCGGCGTGCCGGGTCTTCCTCGAGCTCATCCCGTCCGACGGCACCTCGCACGTGGGCTTCGTCGTCGAGGGCGACACGGTCAGCCCGGTGACCGCCGAGGGCCTCGACGCCGCGTCGGCGATGACCGTGGCGCGCACGCTCGCGCCGGTGGTCGACGCGGGCGCACGTTCGGAGGACGCCAGCGACCTGCCGCGATCGGTCACGCAGTTCGCCCTGCTGGGCCACGAGCTCAAGGACCACCCCGAGGTCATCGTCGAGCGCTGGCTGGAGAACAACTCGCTCCTCTCCGGCCCCAAGGCCCCCGCCGAGCGCCCGAAGCGTGCCGGCAACCTCCGCGCGGTCTTCGGCCAGACGGCCGCAGGGCCGCACGCGCTCGACCTGCGTGCCGACGGCCCACACGCGCTGGTCGGCGGCACGACGGGTGCCGGCAAGTCCGAGCTGCTGCAGTCGTGGATCACCTCGCTGGCAGCGGCCCACAGCCCGGAGCGCGTCACGTTCCTGCTGGTCGACTACAAGGGCGGCGCGGCGTTCGCCGACTGCACCGAGCTGCCGCACACGATCGGCCTGGTCACCGACCTCTCGCCGGCGATGGTGCGGCGCGCGCTGACGTCGCTCAGCGCCGAGCTGCACTTCCGCGAGGAGCTCTTCGCCGAGCACGGCGTCAAGGACCTCCAGGAGATGGAGAAGCACGGCATCGTCGGCGCACCGCCCTCGCTGGTGATCGTGGTCGACGAGTTCGCGGCGCTGGTCAAGGAGGTGCCGGAGTTCGTCGACGGCGTCGTCAACGTCGCCCAGCGCGGCCGGTCGCTCGGCCTGCACCTGATCCTCGCCACCCAGCGACCGGCCGGTGTCATCAAGGACAACCTCCGCGCCAACACCAACCTCCGCGTCGCGCTGCGCATGGCCGACGAGATGGACTCCACCGACGTCCTCGGCACCGACGCCGCCGCGCACTTCGACCCGGCGATCCCGGGCCGCGCGATGTCGAAGTCCGGGCCGCGCCGCCTCACCTCCTTCCAGACCGCGTACGCCGGCGGCTGGACGTCGTCGGAGCCGGAGCCGCCCGAGATCGTGGTCGAGGAGCTCGGCCTCGGCTCGCGCCGTCGCTGGGAGGTGGAGAAGCCGCCCGCGGCCCACAAGGACCGCGCCGAGACCGACATCAAGAAGCTGGTCCAGAACATCATCGCGGCCAACGAGCTCGCCGAGCTCCGCCCTCCGCGGAAGGCCTGGCTTCCGGAGCTGCGTCCCGTCTACGACATCGCGACGCTGCCCACGCGCCGCCGCGACGACGAGCTGACCTTCGCGATCGCCGACGACCCCGAGCGGCAGTCGCAGCCGGCCGTCGCCTTCCGGCCCGACCGCGAGGGCAACCTGGCCGTCTACGGCACGGGTGGCTCCGGCAAGAGCACGCTGCTGCGGTCGCTCGCCCTGGCGGCGGGCTTCTCGCACCGCGGCGGACCGTGCCACGTCTACGGCATCGACGTCGGCTCGCGGGGCCTGGCGATGCTCGAGGACCTGCCCCACGTGGGCAGCATCATCCCGGGCTCCGACCACGAGCGGATCGTCCGCCTGCTCACCTGGCTGCGCCAGGTCGTCGACGAGCGCGCGGGCCGCTACGCAGCCGTCAACGCGGCGACGATCACCGACTACCGCCGTCTCGCCGGTGCACCCGACGAGACCCGGATCCTGCTGCTGGTCGACGGCATCGCGGCGTTCCGGTCCGCCTACGAGACCGCCGACCGCCTCAAGTACGTCGACCTGCTGACCGCGATCGCCAGCGAGGGCCGCCCGGTCGGCGTCCACGTGGTGATGGCGGCCGAGATCCGCACCGGCCTCACGACGGCGATGTCGTCGGCGGTGCAGCGTCGCGTCGTGCTCCGCATGGCGACGCCCGACGACTACGCGATGCTCGGGGTCGCCAACGACGTCCTCGACGAGACCACGCCTGCCGGCCGGGGGATCGACGGCGACCGCCAGGTCCAGGTCGCGGTGCTCGGGGAGAAGGCCGACGCGCTCAGCCAGGCCGAGCAGGTCCGGGCGCTGGCCAGTGCCATGCGCGACGCCGGCGTGGCGACAGCGCCTCCGATCGTGAGCCTGCAGTCCGAGGTCGCGCTCGCCGACCTGCCGGTGCCGGCGCACGGCCTGGTCACGGTCGGCCTCGCGGGCGACACCCTCGCGCCGGCCGACATCGATCCGACCGGGGCCTTCCTGCTCATCGGCCCGCCGGGCAGCGGCCGCTCGACGGCCCTCGCGACGCTGGTCGCGTCCATGCGGCGCACGCATCCGGAGGCAGAGCTGCACTGGTTCGGCCCGCGTCGCTCCGCGCTCGCCGGCCAGCCGTTCTGGGCGTCGTCGTCGACTACCGTCGAGGAGACCGTCAAGAACGCCAACGAGCTGACCGCGCAGCTCCAGGCCCGCGCGGCGGGTGCCCCGCCGGTGATGGTCGTCGTGGAGGCGGCCGGTGACTTCGTCAACACCCCGGCCGACGCGGCGTTCCAGCAGCTGGTGAAGGCGTGCGTCGCGGAGGAGCAGTGGTTCGTGGCCGAGGGCGAGGTGAGCACGGTGAAGACCGGCATGGGCTACCTCGGCCTGGTCAAGAGCGCGCGGCGCGGTCTGGCGCTCCAGCCGGACCAGGAGAGCGGTGCCGGCATGTTCAACACCGCGTTCCCGCGGATCAACCGCAACGACTTCCCGGTCGGACGAGGACTGCTCGTCGGGTCGGGTCGCTCGTCGATGGTGCAGGTCGCCCGCTCCTCGTGAGTGGGTAGTTCTCCCCATCGACTGCACAGCACAACGAAATTAGGTTTCTCGGCATTGGGGGACCGCCCCACCAAGGAAAGGGAACAGATCCATGAGCATGATGGGAATGGACGTCGAGGTCATCCGTGGCGTCGCGCAGCAGCTGACCGCCCAGGCGGACGAGATCCAGACCGTGATCACCGCCGTCGACGCGCAGATCGCCGACGCGGACACCAACTGGGACGGTGACGACGCCACCGCATTCATCGACCAGTGGAACAACGCCCAGAAGCCGGGTCTGACGCAGGCCGAGGACGCGCTCCGCCAGCTCGCCACCAAGGCGACCACGCAGGCGGACGAGCAGGAGCAGACCTCCGCCAGCTGACCGGCGGCACCCCCACCATCTCTCGGGTCCCGCTGACCCGCCCTCGGAAGGAGAAGCACCATGGCTTTCACCGGTATGAACATCGAGGCGATCAAGAACGTCGCCACGCAGCTCACCCAGCAGTCGGACGCGCTCAACAACGTCATCTCGGTCGTCGACGGCCAGATCCAGACGGCTGAGCAGAACTGGCACGGCGCGGACGCGACGGCGTTCGCCGACGAGTGGAACAGCGCCCACAAGGCGGCCCTCCAGCAGGCCGCCACCGCGATCGGCCAGATGGCCACCGACGCCACCAACCAGGCCTCGCAGCAGGAGGCGACCTCCAACGCCTGATCGGCTTCCGGAACCACGAAGGCCCGCCGCTCACGAGGAGCAGCGGGCCTTCGGCGTACGGAGGTGGTCTCAGCCGAAGTGGCAGACGTAGTGCAGGGTCTCGGTGGTCTCGATGTCGAACGACGAGTCGCCCGGCACCTGGAAGGACTGGCCGCCGGTGTACTCGGTCCACTCCTCGGATCCGGCGAGGCGGACCCGGCAGGCGCCCGCGAGGAGCTCCATGACCTCCGGAGCGCCCGTGGTGAAGAGCAGGGTCGAGGGCAGGATCACGCCGACCGACTTCTTCGTGCCGTCCTCCAGCACGATGCTGTGCGAGACGCACTTGCCGTCGAAGTAGACGTTGGCCTGCTTGGTCACGGAGACGTTGTCGAACTGGGTCACGGCGTGATCCTAGGGCAGGGCGCCGGGCTCACTCGACCCAGTCACCGACCAGCCAGTCGGCGTGGTCGCGCATGTGCGCCACCGCGCGCACGTGCTGCTCGGAGACCCGCCATGCCTGGAAGGACGCCTCGTCGTCGAACGTCGAGTCCTCGACCACCACGGTGCCCTTGCGGTCGTCGAGGCTCGTCGTGATCGTCCAGCGGCTCGCGCCGAGCCGTGGGCGGGCGGCTTCGAGGACGGCGACCGCCTCGTCGGCGGAGGCGCCCTCGTGGAGCCGGAACAGGACGACGTGGCGGTAGGTCACGGCGCGAGGGTAGTCACTCGGCCATCGCAGCGCGCGCAGCGGCGCTGGCCGACTGGCTGCGCAGCGTCACCTTCGGCATCAGCAGCAGCACCAGGAAGCCGAGGACGCCGACGCAGCCGGCCGCGAGGAAGACGACGTCCATCGACTGCGCGAAGCCGACCTTGAACGGGTGGGCGAAGACGTCGGCGAGCCGGTTGATGATCGAGGAGTCGTCCTGGACGCCCTGCAGCACGCCGGAGCTGCCTCCGGTCATCGCGTGGGCGACGGCGGCGTTGTCGGGGTTCGCCAGGACCTTCGGGTCGGCGAGTGCACCCTGGAACTCCGGCGTCCGCGCCGCAGCCTTGAAGGCGGAGGAGATGTTGTCGCCGACGGTGCTGAAGAGCACCGAGAGGAAGACGGCGACGCCGATCGTGCCGCCGATCTGCCGGAAGAACGTGGCAGAGCTCGTGGCGACGCCGATCGCCTGCGGGGGCACGGCGTTCTGCACGATGAGCATCAGGGGCTGCATGCAGTTGCCCAGGCCGAGGCCGGTGACCAGCATGAAGAGCATCACGACCCAGAGCGCGGTGTCCGCGCTGATCGTCGCGAGCAGGAAGAGGCCCACGCTCATCACGGCGACGCCGATGATCGGGAACTCCCGGACCCGGCCGGTGCGGCTGACGACGATGCCGGAGGCCATCGAGGCGCTCATCATGCCGAGGACCAGCGGCAGCATCATCAGGCCCGAGGTCATGGGGGAGGCCCCGTGGACGATCTGCATGTACTGCGGGAGCACCGTCATGCCACCGAACATGGCCACACCGACGACGACGCTGCCGACGATGGTGACGGCCGCGGCGCGGATCCTGAAGATGCCGAGCGGGATCAGGGCGTCGCGGCCCATGCGGTGCTCGGTGTAGACGAAGCCGAGGACGCCGACCGCGCCGACGGCGAAGCAGGAGAGGCTGCGGCCGGAGTCCCAGCCCCAGGTCCGGCCCTGCTCGGCGACGGTCAGCAGCGGCACGAGCGCCGCGACGAGGAGGACGGCGCCCCACCAGTCGATGCGCGCCTGCCGGCGTACGTGGTGGAGGTGGAGGGTGCGGCTGACGACGACCAGCGCGATCGCGCCGATGGGCGCGTTGATGAGGAAGATCCAGCGCCAGCCGGCGATGCCCACGATCGTGTCGGCCTGCGCGAACAGTCCGCCGATGATCGGGCCGACCACGCTCGAGGTCGCGAACAGGGCCATCATGTAGCCGGTGTACTTCGCGCGCTCGCGCGGCGCCACGATGTCACCGAGGATCGCCAGCGCGAGGGTGAAGAGGCCACCTGCACCGATGCCCTGCACCGCGCGGAACGCCGCGAGCTGGTACATCGAGGTCGAGAAGGTGCAGAGCACCGACCCGATGACGAAGATCGTGATCGCGAACGAGAAGAGCGACTTGCGGCCGAACAGGTCACCCAGCTTGCCGTAGATCGGCGTCGCGATCGTCGAGGTGATCAGGTACGCCGTGGTGACCCATGCCTGGATGCTCAGCCCGGACAGGTCGTCCGCGATGGTGCGGATGGCCGTGCCGACGATCGTCTGGTCGAGCGCCGCGAGCAGCATGCCCGCCATCAGTCCGGTGAGGATCGACAGGATCTGCTGGTGGGAGTACTCGCCGGGAGCGGTCTCCTGCTGCACGTCAGTCACCCGTCAAGGTTAGTGGGAATCGCCAAGCACTTCACGTCCGGCCGGCCGGGGAGAGCCCGAGCCGCAATACCGGCGTGCACCGCCGCGGGGAGATGCAGCAGCGGCGGCCACCCGTGAGGGTGACCGCCGCTGCCGTGACCGAGGGGGATCAGCCGTTGATCATGCCCGCGCCGACGGTGACGCCGGTGGTCTCGTCGATCAGGATGAACGAACCCGTGGTGCGGTTCTTCGAGTACGGGTCGACCAGCAGCGGAACGGTGCAGCGCAGCTGCACGCGGCCGATCTCGTTGACGCCGAGCTGCTTGGTCTCCTGGTCGCGGTGCAGGGTGTTGACGTCCAGGCGGTACTGGATGTCCTTGACCATGACCCGGCCCGTGCGCGTGGTGTGCTTGATGGCGAGCTTCGCCTTCGGCAGCAGCGGCGCGGTCGTCATCCAGCAGACCATCGCATCGATGTCCTGGGTGGCGGTCGGGGCGTTGTTGACCCGGGCGATCATGTCGCCGCGGGAGACGTCGACGTCGTCCTCGAGGCGGATGGTGACCGACATCGGCGGGAACGCCATGTCGATCTCCTTGTCGAAGAGGTCGATGCCGGCGATCTTCGAGGTCATGCCCGACGGGAGCACGACGACCTCGTCGCCCTGCTTCAGGACGCCGCCGGCGACCTGGCCGCCGTAGCCGCGGTAGTCGTGGAACTCGTCCGACTTCGGGCGGATGACGTACTGCACCGGGAAGCGGGCGTCGATCAGGTCGCGGTCGGAGGCGACGTGGACGTGCTCGAGGTGGTGCATGAGCGTCGGCCCCTGGTACCAGCCCATGTTCTCGGAGCGGTTGACGACGTTGTCGCCGGAGAGCGCCGAGATCGGGATGACCTGGAGGTCGGGGATGTTCAGCTTCGTCGCGAACTGCGTGAACTCGGCGTGGATCTTCTGGAAGACCTCCTCCGAGTAGTCGACGAGGTCCATCTTGTTGACCGCGAGCACGAGGTGCGGGACACGGAGCAGCGAGAGGATCAGCGCGTGGCGGCGCGACTGCTCGGTGAGCCCCTGCCGCGCGTCGACCAGGACGAGACCCAGGTCGGCCGTGGAGGCGCCGGTCACCATGTTGCGCGTGTACTGCACGTGGCCCGGGGTGTCCGCGATGATGAACTTGCGGTTCGGGGTGGCGAAGTAGCGGTACGCCACGTCGATCGTGATGCCCTGCTCGCGCTCGGAGCGGAGACCGTCGGTCAGCAGCGCGAGGTCGGTGTAGTCGTAGCCCTTGGCCTCCGACGTCGCCTCGACGGCCTCGAGCTGGTCCTCGAAGATCGACTTGGAGTCGAGCAGCAGGCGACCGATGAGGGTCGACTTGCCGTCGTCCACGGAGCCGGCGGTCGCGAACCGCAGGAGGTCCATGGGCTTCTTCTCAGCAGTGGCCATCAGAAGTAGCCCTCCTTCTTGCGGTCTTCCATGGCGGCCTCGGAGAAGCGGTCGTCACCGCGGGTGGCGCCACGCTCGGTCTTCCGGGCGACGGCCACCTCCTCGATGATCTCCTCGATCGTCGAGGCGGTGGACTCGACGCAGCCGGTCAGGGTGATGTCACCGCACGTGCGGAAGCGGACGGTGCGCTCCTCGGCGACCTCGCCCTCACGCATCGGGTTCAGCGGGGTCTCGGTCATGAGCATGCCGTCGCGCTCGAAGACGCGGCGCTGGTGGCTGAAGTAGATCGACGGGATCTCGATCTGCTCGCGGCCGATGTAGTCCCAGACGTCCAGCTCGGTCCAGTTGGAGATCGGGAAGATGCGCATGTGCTCGCCCTCGTGCAGGCGGCCGTTGTAGAGGCTCCACAGCTCGGGGCGCTGGTTCTTCGGGTCCCACTGGCCGAACTCGTCGCGGTGGGAGTAGACGCGCTCCTTGGCGCGCGCCTTCTCCTCGTCGCGGCGGCCACCGCCGAAGGCGGCGGTGAAGCCGTTCTCCTCGATGGCGTTGAGCAGGGTCGGGATCTGCAGGCGGTTGCGGCTGATCTTCGCGGCATCGGGGATGATGCCGTTCTTGATCGCGTCGTCGATGCTCGCGACGACGAGGTTGACGCCCAGGCGCTCGACCCAGCGGTCGCGGGTCTCGGTGACCTCGGGGAAGTCGAGACCCGTGTCGACCTGGAGGATCGAGAACGGGATCTTCGCGGGGTAGAACGCCTTCTCCGCCAGGCGGAGCATGACGATCGAGTCCTTGCCGCCGGAGAACATCAGGACCGGCTTCTCGAACTCGGCGGCGACCTCACGGAAGATGTGGATCGACTCCGCCTCCAGCTGGTCGAGCTGACTCAGCTGGTAGTCGGCGTGCGTTTCTGTCATGAGCTTGGGGTGACCTCTCGTCGCTTATGGCAACCAGCATCGTAACGGTGCGCGCGCCCAATGCCCGCGCCCGTCCGCGTCTCGCTGCGGACGGCCCCTCGTACTTGCCCATAATCCCGACTGAACCCCTAAGGTTTGTGACCATGCGCGACAAGCCGGGACCGTGGCTGTCCGCGCACCATGTCGCACGGCGAACGAGGATGCACCTGTGAGCGAGCTCATTTCCGACCAGTTCTTCTCCATCCTGGTCGCCGGCTTCCTGGTCGGCATCGTGGTCGGCCTGACCGGCATGGGCGGCGGTGCGCTCATGACGCCGGCGCTGATCTTCCTGGGCGTGGGGCACACCACGGCGATCGTCACCGCGGACCTCACCGCGGCGGCCATCTACAAGTCGGGCGGTGCGATCACCCACTGGCGGCAGGGCTCGCCGCACGTGCGCCTCGCGACGTACCTCATCGCGGGGTCCGTGCCGATGGCGTTCCTGGGGCCCTGGCTGCTCAACGGGCTGATCGACGATCCGACGCAGCTCGAGAACACGCTCAAGATGTGCATCGGCATCGCGCTGCTCTTCGCGGCCTCGACCTACGCGCTGCGCCTCTTCATCAACATGCGCAACGTCAACAGCGGTGGCGGGGACCCGGAAGCCAACCCCCACATCCGCCTGGTCCCGACCGTGCTCGTCGGCATGCTCGGTGGCCTCCTGGTCGGCGTCACGTCGGTCGGCTCCGGCTCGGTGATCATGATCGCGCTGCTCATGCTCTACCCGGGCCTTCCCGCCGTGAAGCTCGTCGGCACCGACCTCATGCAGGCGGTCCCGCTGGTGCTCGCTGCGGCCCTGTCCAACATCGCGATCCACGGCCTCGAGTGGGACCTGCTGCTCCCGCTGGTCCTCGGCTCGGTCCCCGGCACGATCCTCGGCTCCCGCTTGGCGCCCCGCGTCGCCCAGTCGATCATCCGTCGCGGCATCGTCATCGTCCTGACGATGTCGGGCACCGCACTCCTCTTCAAGGCCGGCCTGCACCCCTACGGCGAAGGCAAGGAGAACCTCGAGGCGATCACCGTCGCCGCGATCGGCCTGGCCATGCTCTTCCTGGTGCCGCTGGTGTGGGGACTGCTGCGCAAGCAGAACGGCCTTCCCGCGTTCGGTGCGCCGACCGTGGCCGAGCTCGAGCAGACGCCGCCGCGCCGAGCCGTCTGATCCCCGCGGGCGCAGCGCGCCCTCCTGCACGACAGCCCCCGACGCCGCGGCGTCGGGGGCTGTCGTGCAGGAGGGGTTCTACTTGACCGTGTTCTCGGCCGGCAGCTGCTCGACCTGGTGGTCGGCGACGTAGGAGATGAACTTGTCGCGCTGCATGGCGTTGAAGAGCTCGACCGCTTCCTTCATCTTCAGGAGGACGACCGACTGGTCGCCCACCATCGCCGCGCCCTCGAAGGGCACGGTGGCGAACGCCATGTCGCCGATGCCCATCCGCAGGCCCGCGTAGGTCAGCTTCATGACCTCGGCGTCGCTCATGCCGTCGTCCATCGCCACGTGGCTGGTCGCCGCGTCGACGAGCCTGGTCAGCTTGACCGGGTTGACGAGCACGTCCATGGCGCGCGTGCGCTGCACGACCGCGCGCAGGAAGTTCTGGTGACGCTGGACCCGGTCGAAGTCGCCGCGGGCCAGGCCGTGGCGGGTCCGGACGTAGTCCAGGGCGGTCTCGCCCTTGATGGTCTGCCAGCCCTTGTGCCAGGTGACGCAGTTGCACCGCTCGTCGATGACGTCCTCGGGCACGTAGACCTGGACGCCGCCGAGGGCGTCGGTGATGCCCCGGAAGCCGTCGAAGTCGGTGACCACGATGTGCGTGAGGTGGATCTTGAAGTTCTGCTCGATGGTGCGACCGAGGAGGTTGGGGCCGCCCCAGGAGAACGCCGCATTGATCTTGCTCTTGCCGTGGCCCTCGATGTCGACGTACGAGTCGCGCGGGATCGAGACGACCTGGGCGTGCTGCCCGTCCTCGGCGACGTGGACGACCATGATCACGTCGCTGCGGACCCCGGTGGCCTCGAAGGCCTTGCTCCCGGTCGGATCCTGGGGGTCGGCCGGCGCACCTGCCGATCCGTTGCCCAGGTCGGAGAAGCCGCTGCCGGTGAGCTTCGACAGGTCGATGTTGCCGTCGTTGTCGTTGCAGGTGCGGAGCTTGTCGCCCGTGGGCGCGGCCTCGTCGCAGTCGAGTCCGACGAGCAGGATGTTCTGGCCGCCGAGGAACGGCGGGCGGTTGTCGCCGAGGTCGGGGTTGAAGCCGGGCGCCTTGTGCAGGTGCAGCCACAGCCAGAGCAGCCACAGCAGGATGATCAGCAGCAGCAGGAGCAGCAGCCCGACGATCGCGGCCAGGGCCGGGTTGTCGTCGATCCACTTCCGGATGCGGGCGGGGACGACGCGTTCGTAGACCTTGTGGAGCCGCTTGAACCGGCGTCGCCTCTTGCGCACGCGCAGCCGGGCTGGCTGGTCGAACAGCATGCCCTCCGGCAGCAGCGGGCCGTCGTTGTCCATCAGTTCCGCTCCTCAAGTGCCGGGATCACGGTCACCAGCAGCTCGTCGATCTGCGCGGCCGCTTCTGCGGCCGCCCGGCGACCCCGCCGATACGGGTCGGCGATGTCGGCACGGAGCTGCGCGACTCCGCTCGTGGTCGCGACAGCCTGTACGAGGTCCACGCCGCTGAGCGTGGAGTCCACGCGCCGCACCCCGGCCGCGAACTGGCCCAGCGAGAAGACCTTCCGGAACGCCGCGGGGAACTCGGTCAGGATGAACTGGCGGTGCTCCGACTCGGCGGTGAGCACGAGGTCGGCGGCCTCCAGGTGGGCGGCGGTCAGCCGTCGGCTGCGGAACGCAGCGATGTCCGCCTCCGTCACCTCCGGGCTGTGCTCGAAGGCGGTCGCCATGGTCGGGTCCATCGGCTTGTCGAGGAAGCCCAGCGTGCCGGCCGAGCTCAGCTCGAGGGACGAGCCCTGGCTGAGCATCGCGCGTCCGGCCAGCTCCATGTACGGCGAACGGCAGATGTTCGCCGAGCACACGAACAGGACGCTGACCATCACACCTCCAGGAGTCCGGCGGCGGCGAGGGCCTTCTCGACATCCGCGAGGGCATCCTCGACCGTGCGGCCGGTGGTGTCGACCCGAACGTCGGCGTCCTCAGGCACTTCATAGGGAGAGGAGATGCCGGTGAACTCCGGGATCAGGCCCTGGCGGGCCTTGGCGTAGAGACCCTTGCGGTCACGGCGCTCGCACTCCTCGAGCGGCGTCGCGACGTGGACCAGGAAGAAGGTTCCACCGGCCTCCTCGACGTACCGGCGCACGTCCTGGCGGGTGGAGTCGAACGGGGCGATGGGGGAGACCACCGCGAGACCGCCGTGGCGGGCGATCTCGGCGGCCACCCAGCCGATCCGGCGGATGTTGGTCTCACGGTCCTCCTTGGAGAAGGTCAGGCCGGCCGACAGGTTGCGGCGCACGACGTCGCCGTCGAGGCTCGTGACCGTCCGCTTGCCCTGCTCGAGGAGCTTGTCGACGAGTGCCCGCGCGAGGGTGGACTTGCCGGATCCGGACAGGCCGGTGAAGAACAGGACGAGCCCGCGCTCGTCGAGCGGCGGTCGGTCGAAGTCGACGATCGCCGCCACCTTCGCGCCGAGGTCCTCGCGGACCCCCGTGCTGCTGGTGGGCGCCACGCGCAGCGGCAGCTGGGCGTCGTCGGCAGCGTAGGTGTCCAGGACCTGCAGTGCGAGGTCCTCGTCGGCTCCGGTGTCACCGTGGCTCGCCAGTGGCACGGCGATGACCTCGGCCCCGATCTCCTCGGCGGCGGCCAGCGTGGCCCGGATCAGGCCGACCGGGGAGAGCGACGGGGCGAAGCCGTGGCCGGTCAGGGCGACGAGCACCTTCGGGCCCTCGATCGCGGCGAGGTCGGCGACCTCGGTGGTGGTCAGGGCGTCGGCGACGGGGATCCACGTCGCGCCGGCGTACGCCGCCCGGGCCTCGGCGGGGCTCAGGTGCAGCCGCCGGAACGGCCCGTACGCCGGCGTGGCCAGTGCCGTGGGGACGAGGCGGCCGCCGTCGCGCGTGACGGTGGCCAGGGGCAGGCCCTCCGGGTCCACCAGCTCGAACGCTGCTGCCGAGGCGAGGTCGGCCGGGAGGCCGAGCGTCACCGGCGAGCCGGGCTCGTCGTACGCCGTGAGCGGGGCGAGGGCCCCCGAGAGGAGCAGCTCGAGGTCGTCGAGCTCCCGCGGCGTGGGGCAGTGCTGCGGCAAGGGCTGAGGAGCGGTGCTGGACACGGCCGTCATCCTCCCATGCGCCGCACCCCTGCCTCGTGCACCACGGGGAGCGGTGCTTGCCAGTTGTTTGCAACGCCGTGTTGCATGCAGTGGTTAGCACCGGTATCGAGTCGGGTTTCTCCTTATCGACAAGGGGAATCCCATAGATCCGTGCGCCAGTTCACACTGCTTGCGGTTGCTATCGCTAACAAAAGTTAGCGATACTTGCGGCATGGCAAAGGGCGTGGTCGGCAAGACGGTCGACAACCTGGGGGAGTACCTCAAGGAGCAGCGGACGGCTTCCAAGCTGTCGCTGCGCCAGCTCTCCGAGGTTGCTGGTGTGTCGAACCCGTACCTGTCGCAGATCGAACGTGGCCTGCGCAAGCCCTCCGCCGACGTGCTTCAGCAGATCGCGAAGGCTCTCCGGATCTCCGCGGAGCAGCTCTACATCCGTGCCGGCATCCTCAGCCCTGAGGACGGCCTGGGCGGATCCGTGGAGCTGGCCGTGCTGGCCGACCCGGGCCTGACCGAGCGGCAGAAGCAGTCTCTGCTCGACGTCTATGCGTCGTTCCTCGCCATCAACGCGGCGGAGAGCGACGAGGGCGAGAGCTGACCAACACCCCCCGGGTGCGGCGGCCTCGCCCCACCGGAACCAACCAAAAGGAGCCCATCATGGCCAAGTTCGACGTGAAGAAGCTTGTCGCTGACCTTCAGGAGAAGGTCGCGGACGTCCAGAAGGACGCCACCTCCACCGCCAAGGACGCCCAGGCGAAGGTCGCCGCCCAGGTCAAGGACCTGCAGGCCGCCATCGAGGCCGCTCCGGCCAAGATCGAGGCGTCGGTCAAGGAGACCCAGGCCGACATCCTCGCCAAGGTCGCCGACCTCCAGGCTGCCGCCAAGGCCCTCCCGGCCAAGGCCCAGGAGCAGGTCAACGCCCGCCTCGCCGAGCTCACCAAGTCGGTCGAGGACCTGACCGCCAAGGCGCAGAAGCTCGTCGAGAAGTACCTCCCGAAGAAGGCCGTCGAGGCCGTCGAGGCTCCGGTCGAGGAGGCTGCTGCCCCCGCGAAGAAGGCTCCGGCCAAGAAGGCTGCCGCGAAGAAGGCTCCGGCCAAGAAGGCTGCCGCGAAGAAGGCTCCGGCCAAGAAGGCTGCCGCGAAGAAGGCCTGACCTTCCTGGCACGTAACGAAGCCCCCCGCTCCTGTGAAGGTGCGGGGGGCTTCGTGCGTTGCCGCTGGGCGTCGTCGTGTGCGGATCAGTCCGGGGCGAGCGAGGGGTCCAGGGTGGGCCCGTCCGTCGGCTGCGGGGAGGCCCCGTCGGTGTCCGTCGCGCGGGGAGAGGGCGACTCGCCGGCGCTCGGGGTCGCGCCCTTGCCGACGATCCGCTCTGCCTCCACGCGGCCGACGCGCTGCCACGCATCGAGCTTCCACGTGCCTTCGCTGGAGTGCCAGACCAGGGTGAGCACCGTCTCGTACGGGATCGCGTAGTGGTTGCCCTGGCCGATGAAGCGCATGCGCGTCTTGAGCCGCATGATCACGCCCAGGCCGTCGGCGCCGATGATCTTGGCATCGCTCACGTGGACGGTCCCCAGCATCGGGTTGTCCCAGCCGCGCTGGTTCGACAGGTCGAGGTTCCACAGGGCGAGCTGGGCGACCTCGGCCTCGGCCTTCTTGTTCTTGCGGAACGTCTCCCACGGCTTGATCGTGTAGCGCCGCAGCGCCTTGTGGGCAGCCGGGAGCCATCGTGCTGCGCCCGCGGGGGTCATCTCGTCGGCGAGCCCGTCCAGCTCGTGCACGTCCTTCACGACGTGCTGCTGCATCAGGACGGGGTTGAAGAGCCAGTCGCGGACGTAGTCGAGCGACATCTGCCAGGCAGCGTCCGCGGACGACGAGGCGTAGCCGTTGAGGAGGCGGGCCGGGGCGGCGTCCACCACGATGTGCGCCTTTGGCTGCGGCTTGGGCTTCGGCTGGGCCGCCAACGTCGTCGGCACGACCTCCGGCTCGGCCGGAGGAGCTTCGGACGCGCAGCCGACGAGGGTCAGCGCGAGCACGGCGGCGGCCGCGATCCGTGGGCGGATCACGGCTCGACCAGGTCGGCGTCGACCATGCGCGCGACGATCTCGTGGAAGGAGACGGAGGGTTTCCACCCGAGAACCGTACGTGCCCGGCTGAAGTCACCGGTCAGGTCGGTCGGGTCCGTGGGACGCAGCAGCGAGGGATCCGTGTGCACCATCGGCTCCCAGTCACGCACGCCCGCGTGCTGGAACGCCGCCGCGACGAACTCGCGCACGCTGTGGCTCTTGCCGGTGGCGACGACGTAGTCGTCGGCCTGCGCGTGGCGTGCCGCGCGCACCATCGCGTCGACGTAGTCCGGAGCCCAGCCGAAGTCGCGTCGTGCGTCGAGGTTGCCGAGGACGAGGCTGTCGGCCCGCCCGCGGGCGATCGCGGCCACCGTGGAGGTGATCTTGCGGGTGACGAAGCGCGGCGAACGGCGCGGTGACTCGTGGTTGTACAGGACCATGCTCGACGCGTGCAGCCCGCGGGAGCGGTAGACGCCGGTCATCAGGTGTGCGTAGGCCTTCGCGGCGCCGTACGGGTTCACGGGTCGCAGAGGGGTGTCCTCCGACTGTGGGGACTGTGCGGGCTCGCCGAAGATCTCCGCGCTCGAGCACTGGATGAAGGCGACCTGCTTGTCGTGGGCCTGCGAGACCTGCCAGGCCGACTCGAGGAGAGCGACCGCCGCGCCCCCGTTGACCGATGCGCTGCGGTCGGGGTCCTCCCAGCTCGCCGCGACCGAGCTCAGGGCTGCGAGGTTGTAGACCTCGTCCGGCGCGAGGTCGGCCAGCAGGGCACGGGTCGCCGCGACGTCCGTGAGGTCACCCCGGTGGACGACCACGTCGGCGGGCAGGAACGCCGGGACCTCGCCGGACAGCGTGAGGGCGTGCACCTCGACGCCGTCGGCGATCAGGCGCTCGGCGAGGTAGCTGCCGTCCTGGCCGGACGCGCCGGTGACGAATGCCCGAGTCGCCGGCATGTCAGAGGCCGGCGAGCTTCTTCTGCTCCGCGAGGTCGGCGTCGACCATCATCGCGACGAGCTCGGGGAAGTTGACCTTCGGCTTCCAGCCCAGGACGTCGCGCGCCTTGGAGGAGTCGCCGATCAGCAGGTCGACCTCGGCCGGACGCATGAACGCCGGGTCCTGGCGCACGTAGCGTGCCCAGTCCTCGATGCCCACGTGGGCGAAGGCGAGGTCGAGGAGCTCGCGGATCGTGTGGGTCTCGTCGGTGGAGACCACGTAGTCGTCGCCGTTCTCCTGCTGGAGCATCAGCCACATCGCCTCGACGTAGTCGCCGGCGAAGCCCCAGTCGCGCTGCGCGTCCAGGTTGCCCATGACCAGCTCGTCCTGCAGGCCGAGCTTGATCCGCGCCACCGCCTGCGAGACCTTGCGCGTCACGAACTCCGGCCCGCGGCGCGGCGACTCGTGGTTGAACAGGATGCCGCTCGAGGCGTGCATGCCGTAGGACTCGCGGTAGTTGATCGTCATGTAGTGGCCGTAGACCTTGCTCACGCCGTACGGCGAGCGGGGCCACAGCAGCGTCTCCTCCGTCTGGGGGACCTGCTGCACCTTGCCGAACATCTCCGAGCTCGAGGCCTGGTAGAAGCGGACGGCGCGCGGGTCGTCGCCACCGTGGAGGCGGACCGCCTCGAGGAGGTTGAGCACGCCCATGCCGGTCACGTCCGAGGTGACCTTGGCGTTTTCCCAGGAGTACGCCACGAACGAGATCGCACCCAGGTTGTAGACCTCGGTCGGGCTGCTGTCGTTGAGCGCCCGCATCAGGCTCGACTGGTCGGTCAGGTCGCCGGTGAGGATCTTGACGTCCGGCAGCTCCCGCTCGACCATCGCGCGCTTGGGGTTGTTCTGCCCGCGCATGAGGCCGTAGACGTCGTATCCCTTCTCGAGCAGAAGCTCGGCGAGGTACGGACCGTCCTGACCGGTGATTCCCGTGATGAGGGCAGAAGGCATGGCGCGCAGTCTGCCAGAGGTCGACCCCGATGCGTGGCCTGCCCCACATCGCGGCACAGGTGAGTCCGAGCATCTAGGGTGGGCCGGGTGAAGGTCCTGGTCACCGGCGGCGCCGGCTACATCGGTTCGACTACTGCGAAGGCGCTCGAGGAGAGCGGGCACACGCCGGTCATCCTCGACTCGCTGCTGACCGGACCCCGCTCCTTCGTGGGCGACCGGATCTTCTACCAGGGCGACATCGCCGACCGGGCGCTGGTCCGCCGGATCGTCGAGGAGCACCCCGACATCGAGGCGACCATCCACATGGCTGCCCGCATCCTGGTGCCGGAGTCGGTGGACCTCCCGTACGAGTACTACCGGGACAACGTCGCCAAGTCGCTGGAGCTGTTCGACGAGCTCGTGGCCCTCGGCAAGCCGCGGCTGCTCTTCTCCTCCACCGCCTCCCTGTACGCGCCCAAGGACGGTTTCGAGGTCGTCGAGGGCGACCCGCTCGACCCGCAGTCGCCGTACGCCCGCACGAAGCGGATGATGGAGCAGGCGCTGGAGGACATGGCTGCGGCCTCCGACCTGCGGGCGATCATCCTGCGCTACTTCAACCCCATCGGCGCCGACCCGGACCTCGACACCGGCTACTACCTGCGCGAGGTCTCCCACGTGCTGCCGATCCTCACGGAGGCGGCGCTGGGGGTGCGCGAGACGTTCACGATCACCGGCGTCGACCACCCGACGCGCGACGGCACGGGCATCCGTGACTACATCCACGTCTGGGACCTGGCCCGTGCGCACGTCCGTGCGGTGGAGAAGTTCGACGAGGTCCTCGCCGCGGCCGCGTCGCCCTCGACGATCATCAACCTCGGCACCGGTGACGGCGTCACCGTGCGCGAGCTGGTGGCCGCCTTCGAGCGGGTCTTCGGTCGCTCCGTTCCGGTCACGGAGGCGCCGCCGCGTCCCGGTGACGCCGTCGGGGCCTTCGCGAACGCCGACAAGGCGGCCGCCCTGCTGGGCTGGAAGGCCGAGCTGTCGATCGACGACGCCATCGCCTCGGCGCTGGCCTGGGCGGAGAAGCGCTCCCAGGTCCTGGGCTACGAGTGATGCGACGGCTGGCCCGGGCAGCGGTCCGCACCACGGCCCTCGTGATGGCGGCCGGGCTCGTCGCGCTCCCGCACGCTCCTGTCGAGGGGCCTGCTGCGGCGACGACGGCACCGCTGGCCGGCCGCACGATCGTGATCGACCCCGGTCACCAGCTCGGCAACCACAACTTCCCCGACGAGACCGCCCGCCCTGTCGACGCCGGCGGGTTCCAGAAGGCCTGCAACACCACGGGCACCGCGACCAACGGCGGCTACCCCGAGGCGACGTTCGCCTGGCAGGTCAGCCTGCTCCTGAAGGCGCGCCTGGAGGACCGCGGAGCGCGGGTGATCCTGACCCGGAGCACGAACCGCGAGGATCGCTGGGGCCCCTGCATCGACGCCCGGGGACGGCGGGGCAACACGCTGGCGACGGGTGGCCGGGCCGACCTGGAGATCTCCCTGCACGGAGACGGCTGCGTGGGCTGTGGCTCGGGCTTCCACGTGATCGCGCCGCAGTCACGAACCGGCTGGACCGACGACATCGCGGCGTCCTCGCTCGCCTTCGCCAGGACGCTCCGCTCGCGCCTGCACCAGGCAGGGCTGCCGTACGCGCCGTACGTCAACGGGGGGAGCGGTCTCGACGTGCGTGGGGACCTGGGCACGCTGAACTGGTCCGACAAGCCGATCGCGATGGTGGAGCTCGGCAACATGAGGGCGCGTGCGGACGCCTACCGCATGACGCACCGCAGCGGTCGTCGGCTCTACGCCGACGCGCTCACGGCCGCGATCGTCGCCCGCCTCACCTGAGCGCCGAGACGGGCCCCGTGCCGCGCCGAGACCGGCCTCGTGCCGCGCCGAGGGGCCGTCGGGAGAAGCGAGACGGGGCCCGTGCCCGTCCTCCTGTGGAGAACGTCGGCACGAGCCCCGTCTCGGCGTTGCACAGGCCCCGTCTCGGCGCGGGTCAGCGCGGCGCGAGGCGCAGCGCACCGTCCATGCGGACGACCTCGCCGTTGATGTAGTCGTGCTCGACCAGGAAGGTCGCGAGCTGGGCGTACTCCTCCGGGCGACCGAGGCGCTTCGGGAACGGAACGCCGGCGGCGAGGGTCTTCTGGAACTCCTCGTTGACGCCTGCGAGCATGGGGGTCTCCACGATGCCCGGGGCGATCGTGCAGACCCGGATGCCGTAGGTGGCCAGGTCGCGCGCCGCCGGAAGCATCAGGCCCAGGACGCCGCCCTTGGACGACGAGTACGCCGCCTGGCCGACCTGCCCCTCGAACGCCGCGACGGAGGCGGTGTTGATGATGATGCCGCGCGCGCCGTGCTCGAGCTCGGGGGTCTTCGCGATCGCCTCGGCGGCCAGCGCCAGGACGTTGTACGAGCCGACGAGGTTGATGTTGACGACCATCGCGTACTTCGCGAGGTCGCCGACCGAGCCGTCCTTGTTGAGGATGCGGCCGGCGGTGCCGACACCGGCGCAGTTGACGACCGTGCGCAGCGGAACACCGGCGTTGGCTGCGGTCGCGACCGCCTCGCGGACCTGCTCGACGTCGGTCACGTCGACGGCGACGTAGTGGACACCGGCGACCGCGGGAGCCTTCTCGATCGAGCCGGCCAGGTCGAACGCGAAGACCGTCGCGCCCTTCTCGGCGAGTGCCTTGGCGGTCGCGGCTCCGAGGCCCGAGGCGCCGCCCGTCACGATCGCGGCGGTGTTCTCTACGTGCATCTGATGTCTCCTCTTGACGTCGTGTGGGGACATTCTCGCCGTACGGCGTGCTGGGTACATGACGTACCCCGTCGCTGAGACGACCGCGCGGAGATCAGCCGGGGAGGCCGCCGAACACGCTGCCGGCCTGCTCCTGTGCGACCCGGGGCGAGGCGATGCGGCCGACGGGCGGCAGGTCGAGCACCAGTTCGTCCGGCAGGAACGCCGGCAGCCGGGGGACGGCCTGGCGCTGGGCCGGCCGGAGCCAGTGGGCTGCTGCCCGACGCAGCGGGCGATCGACCAGCCACTGGGTCGCCTCGGCGGCGGCGAGCGTGAGCGCGGCGACCAGGGCGAGGTCCAGGGTGAGCTGGCCCGGGTCGGCGTACCGCCAGGTGGGCACGAGGCGGACGAGCAGGACGGCCGCCGGCGCGTGCCAGAGCCAGATGCCGAGTGAGATCCGTCCGAGGTGGGCCATCACCCGGTTCCGGAACGCGGCGCGCATGCCGGTGAGCAGCAGCGGGCCGCCCGGCTGGGCGAGCAGGGTGATGCCCGCGGCGCAGGCGACCGTCCACGCGATGGCGTCCAGCGGGGAAGGGGCGGTGAGGCCTGCGGCGACCGCCGTGACGACGACGGCGGCGGTGGCATGCCGGGCGAGCTCGCGCGTGCCGCGGAAGAGCGGTGCGACCCGCAGGACCGCGATGAGCGCGGACGCGACCATGCCGAGGGCGAAGGCCTGGGAGACCGCCAGGGCGGTGGATGCGGCGCCCTCCCACTGGTGCAGCGGGGTCGTCAGGCGGGCGGCACGGGGATCGGTGAGCGCGAGGATCCCGACCGTGGCCAGGACCGTCAGTGCGAGCGGGCCCGCCACCATGCACCAGCTCGCCCACGCCAGCCCGCGCTGGCGGCGAAGCGCGCGACGAGCGCGACGGGCCATGGCCGGCACGGCGAGGTTGAGCCCGAGGAGGGTGCCGACGGGCCAGGTGGCGCCGGGGGTCGCCAGCGACTCGCTGCCCGTGGCAGCGCCGCCGGCCAGCAGGACCGCGAGTGCGGTCCCTGCCAGAGCCGGCCCGAGCCGCAGGGCCCGGTCGCACAGGAACGCCGAGGTCCCGGGAGGCCGGTCCCGGCGCAGTACGGCTCCGACGTACGGCTGGTAGAGGGCGAAGCCCGAGACGACGACGAAGAGCGTCGTGGCGTGCCCGAGGGTCGACGCCAGCCGCGCCGGATCCCCGGGGCCGGTCCAGCGGCCCGCGGAGGCGAGCACGAGGACGTTTGCCGTGAACACCGCTGCGGCGGCCAGGCCGCGCACACCGTCGATTTCCGAGACCCGAGAAGATCCCACGCTGCACCCCATTGCAGTTTGTGGATAGTGGCACTTCCCCCGAAGGCCAGCATCGTGGACCACGAGCAGGGCGTTGCGCCAGCCCCAGGTACGGGTATGGGCGAATCGTCCCCGAATATTCGCGGCTCGTGCCGGGCGTCACGAGCGGGGGAGGGTGTCGACCCCTCTCAGACGCGGACGTCCTCGGCTGCAGGAGCTCGCTCGGTCGTCCGCTGCGCCGGCACCGACACCACAGGACCGGACACCGCCACCATCGGCCGCTTCCGGTCGAGTGCGGGCTTCTCCACGAACCGGTAGGAGAGCTCGCTCAGCAGGAGCGTGGGCACGAGCACCATGGCCGCGGCCAGGAGCAGACCGCCCGCGCTGTGGAACTTCGCGTCGGGCCAGTGCTTGAGAAGCATCAGGAGAACGGGCATCTGCCACAGATACACGCTGTACGAGATCACGCCGAGGTGCGTGAGCGGACGCGAGTCGAGCACGGCCACTGCCAGTCGGCGCAGGCGTCCGCCGCCGGGCGCCACGACCAGGAAGAGCAGGCCGGCGAAGGTGGCGGCCCACGCCGGAGGGTCGAGCAACAGCGGCCGGAGGGCGAACGTCGACAGCGCGGCCACGAGGACTCCGGCTCCCACGGCGAGTCGCAGGAGTGCGACGCCTCGTCGGTGCGAGGTGCGCTGGCACGCAGCGGCGGCGACGGCCACCAGCATGCCGATCGCGAACAGGTCGCACACACCGAGGAAGGAGTGCGTCAGGACGCCGGCCCAGGTCGAGCCGTCGAGGCGTCCCTCGACGTGCTCGGGGCCGTCCGCGAGTAGCATCGACCGGGCGGTCAGGCGGCCCACGGCGCCGACGACCAGGAGCAGCACAGCCGGCGCGGCCATGGCCAGCGGGGAACGACGGCCTCGGCTGAGGGCACGCCCGATCAGGTACAGCACGGGCAGGACCGCGTAGAACGCGAGCTCCGGAACCAGTGACCAGGAGACGTTGATGCCGGTGAGGTTGCCGCGGGGCACGTAGCCCTGCGTCAGCGTCAGGTTGAGCAGGACGAGGACCGGGTCGGTCAGGTAGCCGAGCCGCTCCTCGATGCGCGTCGGTGCCGCCGGATCGGTCGTCTGCACGACCGCGACGCCGAGCACGAAGGCGGAGGCGGCGAAGACCACGAGGTACGCCGGGAAGATGCGGAGCAGGCGGTTGCGGTAGAAGGTCGTCACGCGGGGAGACGGGCGTGCGTCGACCACAGCCGACACGAAGGGCCGGTAGAGCAGGTAGCCGGACAGGACGAAGAAGAGCGTCACTCCGTTGAGCAGCACGACGGCGAGTGGGCCGAGGAGCGCCGAGCCGGCGAACGCGCCGCCGAGCATGAAGAGGAGGACGTGACCGCCCATGACCGAGAGGGCTGCGATGCCACGCACGCCCTCGATGCCGTCGACCCGATGGTCTGCCACCTGAAGCCCCTGCCCTGCGGTCTGCCCCATGCTCCCGCAGGGACAGCATGGGGCATCGGTGTGCCCGGCGGCAATGCCGACGGCAAGCACAACCACCTCGCCGCCCCTGTTCGGACGCGAGGTGACAGGCTCAGGCCTGCGGGGGAATCAGGTGTCTCGGGGCTCTCCTGGTGTTGCTGGAAGGTGGGGCTTCATGAGGGTGATCGTCCGGAATGTCCCGGGGGTTACGGCAGGAGGCCACTTTCCTGCGATCCCGTCACGAGGCGTTCGCCGGGCGCCAGACCGGTGGGTGTGGGCAGGACCGGCAGGTCCGGCACGTCGGGGTCCAGGGCGGGAGGCGTGGTCGCCACCGCGTTCGGGGTGGGCAGGGCCACGGAGGGAGCAGTCGGAGCCGCAGCTGTGCTGTCCTCCCGCTGGTTGTCGGGCCGGGAGGACACCTGCGGCTGGTCCGTGGTCGGGATGGCTCCGGGAAGGCGCCCACCCACGCTTTGCGGTGCCTTCGACGCGGGTGTCCCCGGTCGGGCGGAGGTCGCGGGAGTGGGGGTGCTGCTGTCGCCGACGGAGCCGGGGGAATCGCGGTGGTCCGGGGTGAGCGCAGTGACGATGTGGTCAAGGAAGTCGCGTGCCGGCTCCGGAACGACACCGAGCGCTGCCGCGGTTCCCGCCACGCCGCCGAGCACGAACGTCGCCCCGATCGCCGCGGCTGCCAGCCGGCGCGCACGGCCGGTGCGCGCGCGGGCGAGGCCGGAAACTGCATCGAACGGCGGGATGCTCAGGGCCGATGCCTCGACGCGTGCCGCCGCCAGCAGGGCGCCGACGGCTGCGTACTCCGCGTCGTCGAGCGCGGCCTCATGCAGCATCGCCTGGATCGTCTCGTCGGTCATCCCGCGTCCACCTCGTTCGTGATCATCTGTCGGAGTGCTTCAAGAGCACGTCGCTGGAGCTGTTTGACCGAACCGACGCTGCGGTCGAGCAGGTCCGCGGTCTCCTGCAGCGAGAAGTCGCCCATCATCCGCAGGGAGATGACTGCCGCCTGGTCGGGGGTGAGCTGACGCAGCAGGGCGCGCACCTCGGCGAGCGAGACCTGCTCGATCGCGACGTCCTCGGCAGGACTGTCCGTGCGCGGGTCGTCGCTGGGCTCGTAGGCCAGGGTCGCCGGGCGTCGGTTGCGCCGACGCACGTCATCGACGTAACGGTGGTGGGCGACGGAGAAGACGAATCGGCGTACGCCGTCCGCGCCGCCGTGCAGCTGGCGGCGCTGCTGGATGACGGCGAGGAAGACCTCGCTGGTCAGGGCCTCGGGGTCCTCCGCGCCGCGCATCGTGAGGTAGCCGAGGACTTTCGGGGCCAGGGTGCTGTAGATGACACCCACGGCGTCGGCGTCCCCGTCGCGCGCTCGCGCGACCAGGTCGTCGTCCAGGCTCATCGCACTCCCGGGTCTTCGGCATGGTCGTTGAGGCGTGGTGCCTCCACTCGTGTCATCGGCTGGACCATCCCCGGGGTTACGGCCCGTCCAGGATGTGCGACGGGGCGCCGCATCCGGCTGGATGCGGCGCCCCGTCTCGGCGTCAGGCCGGGCGTGCCCGGCTCGCGAGCTGCCCCTCGCGTCGCAGAAGACGTGCGGAAGAACCCCTCCGCTCGTCCCTCGCTACGAGGCTCTCCCTCACGCCTTACGCGCTCGGCTCGCGATCTTCGCGCGCTCGTTCTTGTCCAGGATCACCTTGCGGATGCGGACCATCTCCGGGGTGACCTCGACGCACTCGTCGTCGCGGCAGAACTCCAGGCACTGCTCGAGCGACAGCTCGCGCGGCGGGGTCAGCTTCTCGAAGTTGTCGGAGGTCGCGGACCGGATGTTGGTCTGCTGCTTCTCCTTGGTGATGTTGACGTCCATGTCGTCCTGGCGGGAGTTCTCGCCGACGATCATGCCCTCGTAGACCTCGGTGCCCGGCTTCACGAAGATGACGCCGCGCTC
This sequence comes from Nocardioides jiangxiensis, assembly GCF_030580915.1. NCBI lineage: Bacteria > Bacillati > Actinomycetota > Actinomycetes > Propionibacteriales > Nocardioidaceae > Nocardioides > Nocardioides jiangxiensis. Next base: position 1,097,517 of record NZ_JAUQTA010000001.1, on the reverse strand, counting down.
CTGCAGGGAGGTCATCGCGTGCGCGGTGGCGGAGCCGGCGCGGTCGGCGACGAGCGAGCCGTTGTTGCGGGCGCGGATCTCGCCGGCCCACGGCATCATGCCCTCGGAGATGGACGACGCCATGCCGGTGCCGCGCGTCTCGGTGAGGAAGTCGGTGCGGAAGCCGATCAGGCCACGCGCCGGGACGACGAAGTCCATGCGGACCCAGCCGGTGCCGTGGTTGGTCATGTTCTCCATGCGGCCCTTGCGGATCGCGAGGAGCTCGGTGATCGCGCCGAGGTACTCCTCCGGGGCGTCGATCGTGAGGCGCTCGACGGGCTCGTGGCGCTTGCCGTCGATCTCCTGGGTGACGACCTGCGGCTTGCCGACGGTGAGCTCGTAGCCCTCGCGGCGCATCTGCTCGACGAGGATCGCGAGCGCGAGCTCGCCACGGCCCTGGACCTCCCACGCGTCGGGGCGGTCGGTCGGGAGGACCTTGAGCGACACGTTGCCGATGAGCTCGGAGTCGAGGCGGTCCTTGACCATGCGGGCGGTGACCTTGGAGCCCTTGACCTTGCCGACGAGCGGCGAGGTGTTGGTGCCGATCGTCATGGAGATGGCCGGGTCGTCGACCTTGATCAGCGGGAGCGCGATCGGGTTCTCCGGGTCGGCGATGGTCTCGCCGATCATGATGTCCGGGATGCCGGCGATGGCGACGATGTCGCCCGGGCCGGCCTGCTCGCCCGGGACACGCTCGAGGCCCTCGGTCACGAGGAGCTCGGTGAGCTTCATGTTCTTGATGGTGCCGTCGGCCTTCATCCAGGCGACCTGCTGGCCCTTCTTCAGCGTGCCCTGCTTGATGCGGAGCAGCGCCAGGCGGCCGAGGAACGGCGAGGCGTCGAGGTTGGTGACGTGAGCCTGCAGCGGCGCCTCGTCGTCGTACGCCGGGGCGGGGATCGTCTCGAGGATCGTCTTGAAGAGCGGCTCGAGGTTGTCGCCGGCCGGGAGGGAGGCGTTCTCCGGCTTCTCGGTGGAGGCGATGCCGGCCTTGCCCGAGGCGTAGATGACCGGGAAGTCGAGCGCGTCGTGCGAGTGCGAGTCGTCGAGCAGGTCCATGAAGAGCTCGTAGCACTCGTCGACGACCTCGTCGATGCGCGCGTCGCCACGGTCGGTCTTGTTGACGACCAGGATGACCGGCATGTCGGCGTTCAGCGCCTTGCGCAGCACGAAGCGGGTCTGGGGGAGCGGGCCCTCGGAGGCGTCGACGAGGAGGACGATGCCGTCGACCATCGACAGGCCGCGCTCGACCTCGCCACCGAAGTCGGCGTGGCCGGGGGTGTCGATGATGTTGATGACCATGCCGCCCTCGGGCGCGTGCTCACCGTTGTAGGCGATCGCGGTGTTCTTCGCGAGGATCGTGATGCCCTTCTCGCGCTCCAGGTCGCCCGAGTCCATGACGCGGTCCTCGACGCCCGACTCGATGTGGTGGGCGGAGAACGCGCCGCCCTGCTTGAGCATCGCGTCGACGAGGGTCGTCTTGCCGTGGTCGACGTGCGCGACGATGGCAACGTTGCGGATGTCGTTGCGGGTGGTTGCGGCCATGCGGAGGCAGCCTGCTTTCGAGTGGGCGTCAAAGAACGTGGGTGCCCGAAGACACACGGGCAACCTCGCGATTCTATCGGCGCGCGAGCGGTGCTCCGAACCGTCGTACGTGTGAGATCGGCCCCTCGCCGGTGAACCTCAGGCGAACCCCGGCGCGTGCTCCTCCAGCAGGGCCCGGAAGGGCAGGTCCACCTCGAGCTGGCAGAGCACGCCGATGCCGCCCATCCAGACCCGGTGGATCAGCATGTACTCCGGGGGAAGGTTGATCCTGAACGCCTTCGACAGGTTCTCCGGAGTCGGTACGGCGACCCGCGCGGCCTCGGCGCGCAGCCAGGCGCGGTTGAAGCCGAAGACCTCCTCGCGCGCGGGTGCCAGCAGCGGCCGCAGGTAGTCGCGCAGTGCCTCGGTCTCGAACCTCGTCTGGGGCAGCAACCAGCCCTGGGCGCGCATCTCGACCGCGACCGCGTCCCAGTCGTCGTCTGAGGCCAGGCGCAGCAGGCAGCCGAGGGGGACCGGCAGGCCGTCGGGCAGGCGGGCCGCGGCGCCGAAGTCCACGACGCCGAGCCGGCCGTCGGCCATCACCCGGAAGTTGCCCGGGTGCGGGTCGGCGTGGAGCAGGCCGGTGCGGGCCGGGCCGCTGATCAGGAAGCGGGCGTAGAGGTCGCCGACGCGCTGGCGCTCCTCGCGGCTCCCGTCCTTGATCACGCGGGCGAGCGAGTGGGGGCTGTCCAGCCAGGTCGTCACGAGCACCCGCTTGGTCGCGTGCACGACGTGCGGCACCGCGATCTCGGGGTCGCCGTCGAACTCGGCGGCGAAGACCCGCTGTGCGGATGCCTCCAGCTCGTAGTCGAGCTCCTCGCGGACCCGGTCGGCGATCTCCGCCAGCAGCGGCTTGATGTCGACCCCGGGTGCCAGCAGGCCGATCAGGCGGGCGATGCGGGAGAGGTTGCGGATGTCGCTCTGCAGGGCCTTCGCGGCGTTGGGGTACTGGATCTTCACCGCGACGTCGGTGCCGTCGGCCCACGTCGCGCGGTGCACCTGGCCGAGGCTCGCGGACGCGACGGGCTTCTCGTCGAAGACCGCGAACGACTGCCGCCAGGCCGGGCCGAGGTCCTCCTCGAGTACCTCGGACAGCACCCGCAGGGTCATCGGGGGAGCGGCGTCCTGGAGCTTGGTGAGGACGTCGCGGTAGGGGCCTGCGATCTCCTCGGGGAGCGCGGACTCGAAGATGGAGAGCGCCTGGGCGAGCTTCATCGCCCCGCCCTTGAGCTCACCGAGCACGGTGAAGAGCTGGTCGGCCGTGCGCCGCTGCACCTCGCTCATGACCGCCTCGGCCGGCTTGCCCCCGATCCGCTTGCCGACGCCGAGCGCCGTGCGGCCGGCGTACGCCGCGGGGAGGGCAGCCAGGCGCGCGGAGCGGCCGAGCGCGCTGCGGCGCATCCGGGGACCGTCGTCGTTCGCCATGTCCTCGACGGTAGCGACAAATGAAAGGATCCGGGCCGTGACGATCATCGCTGCTGCAGACGGTTCTGCCCTCGGCAACCCCGGCCCCGCCGGCTGGGCCTGGTACGTCGACGAGCAGCACTGGGCGTGCGGCGGCTGGGCGCACGGCACCAACAACATGGGTGAGCTCACCGGCGTCCTCGACCTCCTCCAGCAGACCGCGCACCTCGACGAGGACCTGCTGATCTACTGCGACAGCCGCTACGCGATCGACTCGATCACCAAGTGGATGCCGGGCTGGAAGCGCAAGGGCTGGAAGAAGGCCGACGGCAAGCCGGTCATGAACGTCGAGATCATGAAGGCCCTCGACGCCGCCATGCGCCCCAACGTGCGCTTCGAATGGGTCAAGGGTCATGCCGGCCACGAGCTCAACGAGGCCGCCGACAAGCTCGCCAACGCCGCCGCAGCCTCCTGGAAGGAGGGCATCGCCCCCGACCCGGGCCCTGGCTTCAGTGGCACCGGCGTGCCCGAGGTGGCGCGCGGTGAGGCCCACGCGGCGTACGCGCCTACGGTCGTGCAGCCCGAGCCGGACCTCTTCGGCGACGCCGCGATGAGCGACGAGGAGCAGGTGGTCGCCCTCGAGCGCTCCCTCCTCACCGACGAGGTACGCCGCGACCCGGCCGCCGTCGCCGGCCTCCTCGCTGCCGACTGGTCGGGTATCCCGGCCTCGGGTGTGCTGTGGTCGCGCGACGACGCGGTCGAGGCGATCGCGCCCTACGACGAGCCCGTGAGCTTCGACCTGACCCGGGTCGAGCGGCTGGCTGCGGGAGCGCTGCTCGTGCTCGGGCGGGTCAGTGGCGGGGGCGGCTCGGTGCTGACCAGCTCGCTCTGGCTGCGTGCCGGCCACACCTGGGTGCAGCGCTTCCACCAGTCCACGCCGGAGTCCTGACCGGCGACGGCCCGCGCCCGCACACGTCATGTGGCCCGCACCCCAAGGGGCTCCGGCGGGCCACGTGACGTCGCAGGCGTCAGGCGAGCGCGCGGTCGAGCGCGGCGCTCACGTGCAGCGTGGTCGAGGGGAAGATCGGGAGGTCGACGTCGGACTGCTTCACGAGCAGCTCGAGCTCGGTGCAGCCGAGGATCACGCCGCCGGCGCCCTGGTCCCACAGGTGCTCGACGAGCCTGACCGCGCGCTTGCGTGAGGAGTCGAGGACCTTGCCGTGGACCAGCTCGTCGTAGATGACCGCGTTGATCTGGTCGTGGTACTCGGACGACGGCACGATCACCTCGAGCCCGTGGGAGGCGATCCGGTCGGTGAAGAACGTGCGCGACATCGCGAACATGGTGCCGATCAGGGCGACCTTCTCGATGCCCTGCGCCTTCACGGCCTCGGCCACGACGTCGCCCAGGTGCAGCAGCGGGATGTCGATCGCGGCCTCGACCTGCTCGGCGACGCGGTGGAACGTCGTGGTGCAGAGCATGAGGAAGTCGGCGCCGGCGGCCTCGACGCCGCGCGCGGCCTTGGCGAGGATCTCCGCGACGTCGTCCCAGCGCTCCTCCTCCTGGAGGGCGGTGAGCTCCGCGAACTCGACCGACGCCATCACGGTCCGGGCCGAGTGCAGGCCACCCAGGCGTGACTCGACGCCCGTGTTGAGCAGCTTGTAGTACTCCGCGCTGGACTCCCAGCTCATGCCACCGACAAGACCGATCGTCTGCATGCGGGGAGTCTGCCAGATCGCACGTGACCCGCGTGACGCAGATCGCGGCGACACAGGTAAGGCTTGCCTAATACACTCCTCCGGTGTCCGTCATCCACCCCCACGACCTCCCGGCCGGCGAACGCCGCGGCGCGGGGCTCGTGCGCCTGCTCGCCCGCCACGGCGACTGCACGGCGCTGACGGGGAGCGGCACGGCCGACGGCATCACCTACGCCGAGCTGGCCGGGCGTGTCGCGGCGTTCGCCCGGCGGCTCGGGCCCGCGCCACGCCTGCTGCTCCTCGAAGCAGCCAACGACGCGGACGCGCTCGTCGCCTGGCTCGGGGCGCTGGCTGCGGGCTCGCCGGTGCTGCTCACCGGTCCGGGCGCTGCCCGCGACGGCCTGGCGGCGGCGTACGACCCGGACGTGGAGTGGGGTCCGGCCGGGCTGGTCGAGCACCGCGCCACCAGCGCGCACGACCTGCACCCCGACCTCGCGCTGCTCCTCTCCACGAGCGGCAGCACGGGCAGCCCGAAGCTGGTGCGGCTCAGCCACGACAACCTGCTCTCCAACGCGCGGGCCATCGCCGAGTACCTCGGCATCCGCCCTGACGACGTCGCCGCGACCACCCTCCCGGTGCACTACTGCTACGGCCTGAGCGTGGTGCACAGCCACCTCGTGGCGGGCGCCACGGTGCACCTCACGGAGCGCTCGGTCACCGACCCCCGCTTCTGGGACGAGGCCCGGGCCGCCGGTGTCACCACCTTCCCGGGGGTGCCCCACACCTTCGACATGCTCGAGTCCCTCGGCTTCACCGGCACCGAGCTGCCGACCCTCCGCTACCTCACCCAGGCCGGAGGTCGGCTGGCCCCCGACGCGGTACGCCGGCACGCCGCCCGCGGCGCGGCCCACGGCTGGGACCTCGTGGTCATGTACGGCGCGACGGAGGCCACCGCCCGCATGGCGTTCCTGCCGCCGCACCTCGCCGCCGACGCCGCGGGCACCATCGGCATCCCGATCCCGGGAGGCTCGCTCGCCATCGAGCCCCGGCCCGACCTGACCGGCGACCCCGACGTCGGGGAGCTCGTCTACCGCGGGGACAACGTCATGCTCGGCTACGCCACGTCCACCGCCGAGCTGGCCCTCGGCCGCACCGTCCACGAGCTGCGGACCGGTGACCTCGGCCGGCAGCGCGACGACGGCCTCTTCGAGGTGGTCGGGCGGTGCGCACGGATCGCGAAGGTCTTCGGCCTGCGGGTCGACCTGGACCGGGTCGAGCGCGCTCTCGCGGCGAACGGCGTGGTGGCCGCGGTCGCCGACGGGGGCGACGACCTCGTGGTCGCCGTCGCCGCCGGCGCGGCCCGCGTCGACGTGCCCGCCGTCCTCCGTGCGGTGCGCGAGGCGACGGGGCTGCCGCCGGCCGGCGTACGCCTGCTGACGCCCGTCGACCTGCCGCGCCTGGCCAGCGGCAAGGTCGACTACCGCGCGCTGGTCGCCCAGGCCGCGCCTCCGGAGAACGAGCAGCCGGAGACCGAGCAGCCGGAGACCGAGCAGCCGGAGACCGTCGACGGTGCCGGTGTGGCTGCGCTCTTCGCCGCCCTGCTCGGGAAGGCGGCAGGGCCCGGGGACTCGTTCCGGTCGCTCGGCGGCGACTCCCTCTCCTACGTCGAGGCGTCGCTGCGGCTCGAGGCGCTGCTCGGGACGCTGCCATCGGACTGGACCGCGCGCACGGCCGAGGAGCTCGCCGGCTGTGCCCTCCCGGCCAGTGCCCGGGCGTCCCTGGCGGCGCGGCCGGCCGGGCCCGTCGCGCGGTGGCTCGGCGCCGCCCGGACGGTCGAGACGACCGTGCTGCTGCGGGCGCTGGCGATCGTCACGATCGTCGGCAGCCATGCCAACCTCTTCGTCCTCCTCGGGGGCGCGCACACCCTCTTCGCCGTCCTCGGGTTCAACTACTCGCGGTTCCACGTCGACCTGCCCCGTGCCGAGCGGACCCGCGCCGCGCTCCGCAGCGTCGGCCGGATCGCGCTCCCGGCCGTCCTCGTCATCGGCGTGGTGGCGACGTACAAGCAGGGGGTCGGCTGGAAGCAGGTGCTCCTGCTCAACTGGCTGCTCGGTCCCGGCCACTGGGTCAACCCGCAGTGGCGCTACTGGTTCATCGAGGTCGCGCTGCTGCTGATGCTCGCGGCGACGGCGCTGCTCGCGGTGCCCGCACTCGACCGGATCAGCCGCCGTCACCGCTTCGCCTTCCCCGTGGCACTCGTGCTGGTCGGCCTCGTCCCGCGCTACGGCCTGCGTGCCTGGCCCGGGGGAGACCTCGACCAGCGCGTCTTCACGATCGGGGCATGGCACCTCGGCGGCGGTGACTACATGCACCGCGCGCAGGTCGTCTTCTTCCTCTTCGCGCTGGGGTGGGCTGCGGCACGTGCGGCGACGGTGCGGCAGCGCCTCGTGGTCAGCGCCCTCGCGGTCGGCAGCGTCTGGAGCTTCTTCGAGCACGAGCCCGCCCGCGACGCCTACGTGATCCTCGGCGTGCTCGCGCTGCTCTGGCTGCGCGAGGTCCGCCTGCCGGCGCGCGTGGTGCCGCTGGTGGGTGCGCTCGCCTCGTCGTCGATGTGGATCTACCTGGTGCACTGGGAGATCTACCCGCACCTGGAGAACCGGATCCCTCTCCTCGCGACGCTGCTCTCGCTCCTTGCCGGTGTCATGGCGTGGCAGGCCTGGACCCGGGGCGAGGCGCGCCTGAGAGGGCTGCAGGCACGTAGGCGATGATGGTGCGCACCATGGAGCGCTACGTCATGACCCTCAGCTGCCCCGACCAGCCCGGCATCATCCGCGCCTTCGCCGAAGGCGTCGTGCAGGCGCAGGGCAACATCGTCGACAACAAGCAGTACACCGACCCGGACACGGGCACCTTCAGCATGCGCACCGAGTTCGACTCGCCGATCAGCGACCTCGGCGCGGTCCGCAGCCTCCTCGACGACGCCCTCGCGGCGTACGACACGACGGTGACCCTGCGCCCGGAGGCGCAGCGCCGACGGGTCCTGCTCATGGTCAGCAAGGCGGACCACTGCCTGCTCGACCTCCTCTACCGCTGGGAGAACGGCGAGCTCCCGGTCGACATCCCGGTGATCGTCTCCAACCACACCGACCTGCAGCCGATTGCCGAGCGCCACGGCATCCCCTTCGTGCACATTCCGGTGACGAAGGAGTCGAAGCCCGCCGCGGAGGCCGCACTGCTGGCGCTGGTCGAGGAGCACGCCGTCGACTTCGTGGTCCTGGCCCGCTACATGCAGGTCCTCTCCGACGACCTCTGCTCGGCGCTGCCCGGCCGGATCATCAACATCCACCACTCGTTCCTGCCCGGCTTCAAGGGCGCGAAGCCCTACCACCAGGCCCACGCCCGCGGCGTGAAGCTGATCGGCGCGACCGCCCACTACGTCACGGCCGACCTCGACGAGGGCCCGATCATCGAGCAGGACGTCGCCCGCGTCGACCACGCGTGGACCGCGGAGCAGCTGGTCGCCCACGGGCGCGACGTCGAGCGACTGGTCCTGTCGCGGGCAGTGCTCCGGCACGCGGAGGACCGCGTCCTGATGACGGGCGCCCGCACCATCGTCTTCGCCTGACCGCCGCTCCGGCCGCGCGCGCCCGATGCGTGCGCCGGCGACGGAACGGGAATGGTTGAACCACACCGGTCGTTGTCGCGGCTGGGGCCCCGGCAGAGACCGGGACGCCCCGGGCAGCAGGGCCCGGACGAGACGAAGGAGGCTGCATGACCCGCATCGCGATGGTCAGCATGCACACCTCGCCGCTCGACCAGCCCGGCACCGGTGACGCGGGCGGCATGAACGTCTACGTCCTGGAGCTCTCGCGCCGCCTCGCGGAGCGCGGCATCGCCGTCGACGTCTTCACCCGTGCCACCTCCTCCCGCGCGCCGCAGGTCGTGGAGGCGGGCGACCGGATCCTCGTGCGCAACATCCACGCCGGTCCGTTCGAGGGGCTCGGCAAGACCGAGCTGCCCGGCCAGATGTGCACGTTCGCGCGTGAGGTGATGCGTGCCGAGGCGTCGCAGCGCCCGGGCCACTACGCCGCGATCCACTCGCACTACTGGCTCTCGGGGCAGGTCGGCGCACTCGCCCGCGACCGCTGGGGCGTGCCGCTGATCCACTCGATGCACACCATGGCGAAGGTCAAGAACGAGTCGCTCGCCGCCGGCGACACCCCGGAGCCGGCCGCCCGCGTCATCGGCGAGGAGCAGGTCGTCGAGGCCGCCGACGTGCTCATCGCCAACACCGACATCGAGGCCAAGCAGCTCATCAACCTGTACGACGCCGAGCCCGCGCGCGTCGAGGTGGTCCACCCGGGCGTCGACCTGCACCGCTTCGTCCCGGTCGACAAGGCCGCGGCGCGCGAGGCGCTCGGGCTGCCGCTCGACGCGCACATCCTGCTCTTCGCGGGCCGGATCCAGCCGCTCAAGGCACCCGACGTCCTGCTCGGTGCCGTCGCCGTCCTCCTCGCCGAGACGCCCGCGCTGCGGTCCCGGCTGGTCGTGCCCGTGGTCGGTGGACCCTCGGGCTCCGGCCTGGAGCACCCCACGGCACTCGCCGACCTGGCGCGCGACCTCGGCATCGCCGACGTGGTCCGCTTCGTGCCGCCGGTCGAGCAGTCCGAGCTCGCGCTGTGGATGGCCGCCGCGACGCTGGTCGCCGTGCCGAGCTACAACGAGTCCTTCGGGCTGGTGGCCGTCGAGGCGCAGGCGACCGGCACGCCGGTCGTGGCCGCCGACGTCGGCGGCCTGCCGACCGTCGTACGGCAGGGGCACTCGGGACTCCTCGTGCCGACGCACGAGGCGCGTGACTGGGCCAACGCCCTGCGCCGGATCATCGAGGACCCGGTCCTCGCGCTGAACCTGTCCATCGGTGCGCGCGAGCAGGCGCGACACTTCTCCTGGGAACGAACCGCCGACCGCACGCTCGAGGTCTACGAGCAGGCGGCCCGCCTGATGCGTGAGGAGCTGGCGATCCGATGACGGACGCACACGACGACCTGCAGAACCCGGTACCGGCGGAGGCGCTCGCCGTCGTCCGCACCTGGCTCGAGGACAACGGCCTGGAGTACGACGAGAAGACGCCCGGCCAGCTGTCGTTCTCCCTGCCGGGAGAGAAGAAGCTGCAGACCCCGGTCCGCCTGGACCTCGGCCCCCATGCGCTCGGCATCCACGCCTTCGTCTGCCGCAACCCCGACGAGAACCACGTCGGCGTCTACCGTTGGCTGCTCGAGAAGAACCTCCGGCTCTTCGCGGTGGCGTTCGCCGTCGACAAGGACGGCGACATCTACCTCGACGCGCGCCTCCCGCTGAGCGCGGTCACGGCCGACGACCTCGACAACATCCTCGGCACGGTGCTCTCCGTCGCCGACAACAGCTTCAACACCATCCTCGAGCTGGGCTTCGCCTCCTCCATCCGCAAGGAATGGGAGTGGCGGCTCAGCCACGGCGAGCCCACGGCGAACCTGGCCGCCTTCGAGCACCTGCGGCCGACGGAGGCCTGAGGCCCGACGGCGAAGGGGCCTGCGCGATCGCGCAGGCCCCTTCGTCGTGCCGTGGGTGGCTCAGAGGCCCATGTCCTTGGCGATGATCGTCTTCATCACCTCGGACGTTCCGCCGTAGATCCGGTTGACGCGGTTGTCGGCGTACAGCCGGGCGATCGGGTACTCGTTCATGTAGCCGTAGCCGCCGTGCAGCTGCAGGCAGCGGTCGATCACCCGGTGGGCCACCTCGGTGCAGAAGAGCTTCGCGGAGGCCGCCTCGGCGGGCGTGAGCTCGCCCGCGTCGAGTGCCTCGAGGGCACGGTCGGCGACGGCCTGGGCCGCATCGACCTCGGCCTTGCAGGCGGCGAGCTCGAACTTGGAGTTCTGGAACGACGCGACCGGCTTGCCGAAGATCTGCCGCTGCTCGACGTACTGCTGCGCCATGCGGACCGCGGCGGCCGCCTGGGCGTAGGCACCGTAGGCGATGCCCCAGCGCTCGGAGGCGAGGTTGACGCCGAGGTAGGCGAAGCCCTTGTTCTCCTCACCCAGCAGGTCCTCGACCGGCACCTTGACGTCGACGAAGGCCAGCTCGGCGGTGTCGGAGGTGCGCAGGCCGAGCTTGTCGAGCTTGCGGCCGACGGAGTAGCCGGGGAGCGAGGTGTCGACCGCGAAGAGCGAGATGCCGAAGCGGCGGTCGTCCTCCTTCGGCGGGCTGGTGCGGGCGCAGACGATCACGCGGTCGGCGTGCACGCCGCCGGTGATGAAGGTCTTCGCGCCGTTGAGGACGTAGTGGGTGCCGTCCTCCGACAGCTTCGCGGTGCTGCGCATGCCCGCGACGTCGGAACCGGTGCCCGGCTCGGTCATCGCGAGCGCCCACATCTCCTCCGCGGTGACGAACTTCGGCAGGTAGCGCTGCTTCTGCTCCTCGGTGGCGAGCATCTTGATGTAGGGCAGGGCGAGGAGGACATGGACGCCCGAGCCGCCGAAGAGGACGCCGGCGCGCGTGGTCTCCTCGTACTGGATCGCCTCGAACTTGTGCGAGTCGATGCCGGCCCCGCCGTACTCCTCGGGGACGGAGATGCCGAAGAGGCCCAGGTCGGCCAGCTTCGTGTAGAGCTCGCGCGGCACGATGCCGGCGGCGAACCACTCGTCGTAGTGGGGGACGACCTCGGCCTCGATGAACGAGCGGAGGGTCTGGCGGAAGGACTCGTGGTCCTCGTCGAAGACAGTGCGGCGCATGGACACAGGTCTACACCTCGTGTCCATGCGCCGTCAGGGCAGCCCCGGGTCGGGTCAGAGGTCGAGCTTGTAGCCCAGGCCGCGGACCGTCACCAGGAACTTCGGCTCGGACGGGTCGGGCTCGAGCTTGGCGCGCAGCCGCTTGACGTGGACGTCGAGGGTCTTGGTGTCGCCCACGTAGTCGGAGCCCCAGACCCGGTCGATCAGCTGACCGCGGGTGAGCACGCGCCCCGGGTTGCGCAGGAACATCTCGAGCAGCTCGAACTCCTTGAGCGGCAGCCGGGTGTCGACCCCGTCGACCGTGACGACGTGGCGCTCGACGTCCATCCGGACCGGGCCGGCCTCGAGGGTCTGCGGAGCGAGGTCTCCCGTGTCGGCACCACGGCGCAGGACCGCGCGGATGCGCGCCACCAGCTCGCGTGGCGAGTAGGGCTTGGTGACGTAGTCGTCGGCGCCGAGCTCGAGCCCGACGACCTTGTCGACCTCGTCGTCCTTGGCGCTGACCATGATCACCGGCACCGACGAGGTCTGCCGGATCTGGCGGCACACCTCGGTGCCGGGCAGCCCCGGGAGCATGAGGTCGAGAAGGACGATGTCGGCGCCGTTGCGGTCGAACTCGGTCAGCGCGTCGTTGCCGTTGGTGGCGACGGCGACCTCGAACCCTTCCTTGCGCAGCATGTACGTCAGGGCGTCGATGTAGCTCTCTTCGTCCTCGACGACGAGTACGCGGGTCATGAGCTCTCCTCCTGGTGGGGGACGGAACGGGGGAGGGACAGGGTGAAGGTGGATCCCTGCCCCTCGACGGACCAGACCTTGATCTCGCCGCCATGGGTGGCGGCGACGTGCTTGACGATGGACAGACCCAGTCCGGTGCCGCCGGTGGAGCGGTGCCGTGCCGGGTCGACGCGGTAGAACCGCTCGAAGATGCGGTCCAGGTCCCCGGCGGGGATGCCGATGCCCTGGTCGGTCACGGAGATCTCGATGGTGTCGGCCAGGCCACGGGCAGCCACGGCGACGGTCGAGCCCTCGCGGGAGTAGTTGACGGCGTTCGCGACGAGGTTGCTCACGGCGATGGTGAGCTGGTCCTTGCTGCCGCTGAGCAGCAGGCCCGCGTCGCCGCCGGCCACGACCGAGATGCCCTTGGCCTGCGCGTCGATCGCGCTGGTGTCGATGGCGACCGCGATGATCTCGTCGACCGACACCGGCTCGGGCTGCGCGACCGGCTCGTCGCCCTGGAGGCGGGACAGGTCGATGATCTGCTGCACCAGGTGCGTGAGCCGGTCGCTCTCCTTGAGCATCCGGCCCGCGAAGCGCTCGACCGCCTCCGGGTCGTCGGATGCGTCGTGGACCGCCTCACTGAGCAGCTTGATGGCGCCGACGGGGGTCTTGAGCTCGTGGCTGACGTTGGCGACGAAGTCGCGGCGGATCGAGTCGACGCGGCGCTCGCGCGTGCGGTCCTCGAGCAGCGCCAGCACGAGGCGGGAGCCGAGCGGGGCGACCCGGGCGGTGACGTGGCGGACCTGGTTGCGGGTGCCCATCCGGAGCTCGAGCTCGGCCTCGCGGATCTGGCCGTCGCGCCGGACCTGGCGGATCAGGTCCGCGAGCTGCTCGTCGCTGATGCCGCTGCCGTGCACGAGCCCGAACGCGTACGCCGGCGCGCTGGCCTTGAGGACGACGTCCTGGTCGTCGACGACCACGGCGCTGGACCGCAGGACGGAGAGCACCGACGTCACCCCCGGGGGGACGACGAGGGCCGGCGCCTGCGGCTCGCGCGACTGGGCCCGCTCGCTATAGTGCCAGGCCAGGACGCCGCCGCCGCCGACGGCGAAGCCCGCGGATGCGGCGAGGATCGCCTGCAGCAGCTCCGGATTCACGTCGCGATCGTACGCACCGCGTCACCCTGTGTTGCCCGTCTGGACGCCTGCTCGCAAGAATTCGCCCGGCGTTCACCGCATGACCCCGGCTGGTCATCCGCTGTCGCTAGGTTGTTCGGATGCGTCACCACTTCTCCGAGCAGCTCGACCTCGTCTTCGACGAGCTCGCCGAGCTGTGCGTCACCGTCCAGATCGCCGTCCGCCAGGCCACCGAGGCACTGCTCGCAGGAGACGGCGCCGCTGCCGAGCGCGTCATCAGTGGCGACCTCGACGTCGACGAGCGCCGCGACCGCGTCGAGGACCGCTGCTTCCGCATCCTCTCGCTGCAGCAGCCCGTGGCCGGCGACCTGCGGACGGTGGTCGCCGCGCTCCGGATGGGCTCCGAGATCGAGCGGTCCGGCGACCTCGCCGTGCACGTCGCGAAGGTGGCCCGGCTCCGCGTCCCCGGTGTCGCGGTGCCCGACGAGCTGACGCCCGTGGTCTTCCGGATGTCGGAGATCGCCGTGGACATGATGGGCCGGACCGCGTCGATCGTCGCCGAGCGCGACATCGCGGGCCTCGTCGCGCTGCGGGCGCTCGACGACGAGATGGACGACCTGCGTGCCACGCTGCTGCAGCAGATCGTCGGTCCGGGCTGGAGCCACGGTGTCGAGCCCGCCGTGGACCTCGCGCTCCTGAGCCGCTACTACGAGCGGATCGGCGACCACGCCGTCTCCGTCGCCAAGCGTGTCGACTACGTGATCACCGGCGAGCGCCCCTGAGGCCACCCCGCCGAGACGGGGCCTGTGCCGCGCCGAGACGAGGAGGGCTGACGCGAAAACGGGGCTTGCGCAACGCGCAAGCCCCGCTTCGAGGTGGTTCAGTGATCGCAGCGGTGATCAGCGACCCTGGTTCGCGACCGCCGCAGCAGCGGCGGCAGCGGCCTCCGGGTCGAGGTACTCGCCACCGGGGACCAGCGGCTTCAGCGACTCGTCCAGGCGGTAGACCAGCGGCTGGGCCGTCGGGATGTTGAGCGCCGCGATGTCGTCGTCGGAGATGCCGTCGAGGTGCTTCACCAGCGCGCGCAGGGAGTTGCCGTGGGCGGTGACGAGGACCGTCTTGCCGGCCTTCAGGTCGGGGACGATCGCCTCCTCCCAGTAGGGCACGAGGCGCGCGACGACGTCCTTGAGGCACTCGGTCCTCGGCACGTCGATGTCCGCGTAGCGCGGGTCGCCGACCTGGGAGTACTGGTCGTCGTCGGCGAGCTCCGGCGGCGGGACGTCGTAGGAACGGCGCCACAGCTGGAACTGCTCCTCGCCGAACTTCTGGAGCGTCTCGGACTTGTTCTTGCCCTGGAGCGCGCCGTAGTGACGCTCGTTGAGGCGCCAGTCGCGGCGGACCGGGATCCAGTGGCGGTCGGCCTTGTCGAGGGCGACCGCGGCCGTCGCGATGGCGCGGCGCAGCAGCGACGTGTGGACGACGTCCGGCAGGACGCCGGCGTCAGCGAGGAGCTGGCCGCCGTTGACGGCCTCGGCGAAGCCCTTCTCGCTGAGCGGTACGTCGACCCAGCCGGTGGACAGGTTCAGCGCGTTCCACTCGCTCTCGCCGTGGCGGAGCAGGACGAGGGTGTACGTCATCAGTCGTTGGCCTTGGCCTTGCCGGCCTTGGTGCCCTGCTCGCCCTCGGCGGCCGGGGTGGCCTCCTCGGACGCGGGCGCCTCGCCGGCCGCCTTGACGGCGTTCTCGTCGAACTGCTCGAAGGTCTCGCCCTGCATGGGGACGGCCGCGTCGGGAGCGCCGTTCTGGCCGGCGAACTGCGAACCGGCGCGGTTCTCGACGACGGGCACCTGGAGGGTGACGGCCTTGGCGTCGGCGAAGTCGAACTCGACGTCGACGAAGTCACCCAGCTTGAAGGTGCCGGTCACCGGGATGCCCGGCGCGGTCGCGGGGACCGTCGACGTCGCGGTGGCGAGGACGACGTGGTCGCCGGCCGGGATCGCGACGGGTTCGGCGACCGTGCCCTTCACGTCGCCCGTGACGGCGACGAGCTTGTCCGTGGCGTCCTCGGTCGAGCCCGCCGGGACGACGCGGTTGTTGACGAGGGTGACCACGAGGGTGCCCTTGCCGGGCGTGGCGTCGTTGGCCACGATCACCGCGTTGAGGACGTCGACCGACGCGTCGCGGTCGTTGGTGCCCACCGCCGCCGTGTAGATGTGGTCGGTCGCCTGCTCCGTGCAGGAAGCGAGCGCGGGGGCGGCGAGAAGGAGCGCGCCAGCGCCGATGAGGCGCGCGGTCCGGTTGCTGATCAGCATCGATGAGGCCTTCGTCAAAGTCGTCAGTGCGGGCTAAGAGTAGCGTTCAGCGGGCCACGCCGAGGGTGGCGCCCGTGATGAGAATGCCCACTCCGACCACGCCGGTCCAGATGCCCGCGATCAGGAGCAGGCGCGGGGCCCCGGTCCGCAGGGCCACGACGAGCGGGAAGTGCCGGATCCCGTCGGCGTTGTCGGTCACCAGGCCGGGCAGCGAGACGAGCACATGGACCCCCAGTCCGAGCAGGGCGGCCAGCACGGTCAGCAGGATCGACGGAGGGTCGCCTCCCTCGGTGCCGTGGGCGCCGCCGTAGGAGAGGAAGGCCGGCCAGAGGGCGAAGCTCAGCATCCAGGGCAGGTACGAGAAGCGCGTACGCCGGAGCACGCCGGAGTTGGTCACCAGGCCGATGCCGATGATGAACAGGTGGGTCGCTCCCGCGATCACACCGTTCGCGACGGACAGGGGGACGACGAGCAGCACGGCGACGGTGAGGGCGAACCACACCGAGCCGTGGTCGACGACGCCCTGGGCGATCGGCTTGCCGGGGAACTGGTGGCGTCGGTCGCGGGCCACGTCGACCAGGTCGTTGTGCCAGCCGAGGATCGCCTGGCCCGTGAGCACGGTGACGAAGACAAGGAAGACCTGGCCGAACGAGCGGCCGGCCAGGGCTGCTCCAGCGGCGACGAAGAGTGCGGTCAGGCCGGCCTGCCGGGGGTGGCTGGCGCGGAACAGGCTGACCGGGAGGCTGCGAGCGAGGTCGGCGCGCGCGGGCAGGCGCAGGCGCCGCGTGGCGCGGCCGGGACGCGGTGCCGCAGCACGCTTGCGGGGGAGCCGGATCGACTTGGCGGACATGCGCCCCAGTATTCACCGAGCAGGGGGTGGACGTGCGCTGGGTCACGCCGGTTCGAGCCGATCGGGGGACACGGCCCGGTCCGGAACCGGAAGCGCACACCTGTTCGAAACCAGGGCCCCACCACAGGGCCCGTCCATCTGTCAAGCCTTCATTACCGCGCTGACCAGCGAAAACGCAGGAAAGACGTGTCCGCGACACGTGTTAGACTAGTCACCTAGGAAGGGGTACCTGACATATGACTTTCACCGTCGGCGAAACGGTTGTCTACCCGAATCACGGGGCGGCCGTCATCGAGGACATCGAGTACCGCACCATCAAGGGTGAAGAGCGGCAGTACCTGGTCCTTCGCATCGTCGCACAGCAGGACCTCGTCGTCCGCGTGCCGTCGTGCAACCTGGACCTGGTCGGCGTTCGTGACGTCGTGGACAAGCAGGGTCTTGACCGCGTCTTCAGCATCCTGCGTGCGGCGCACGTGGAGGAGCCGACCAACTGGTCGCGCCGCTACAAGGCCAACCTGGAGAAGCTGCACTCGGGCGACGTCATGAAGGTGTCGGAGGTCGTGCGCGACCTGTGGCGCCGCGAGCGTGACCGCGGCCTGTCGGCCGGCGAGAAGCGGATGCTGGCCAAGGCGCGCCAGATCCTCGTCTCCGAGCTGGCGCTCTGCGAGAACACCAACGAGGACAAGGCCGAGGCCCTCCTCGACGAGGTGCTCGCTTCCTGAGTCCCTGCGCACGATGCGCTGACGGGCCCCCGGCTTGTGCCGGGGGCCTGTTGCATTTCGTGCGACCTCGCCGGCGGACGCACGGCCTCACGCTGCGTGAGGCGACGCCCTCACGCTTGTGAAGGCAGGCACAAGCGTGAGGTGAATGCCGGTTTTCCGGCCTGTAATGCGGCGAAACACCGCCGTCACCGGGGGTCAGTGAAGCGGTGAGGATTTCTTGACCCGGGGCCGTGCGACAGGTGACGCCCGCCGCAACGTCCGCTTCCTACGTTTCTGCCAACCCGGTGGACAGCACCGGAGACCCACCCCCGGGGAAGCCGCAGCGTCAGAGCTGCCGCTGCGGATCGCCGGCAAAGCGTCTGGAGTCTGACGTGAGCACTACCGAATACACGGCCCCGCCGGCCGTCGTGACCGCCAAGGGCGGCACCTGGATCGAGGACTGGCGTCCTGAGGACGAGTCCTTCTGGGCCAACGGTGGCAAGGCCATCGCCAAGCGCAACCTCCTCTGGTCCATCTTCGCCGAGCACCTCGGCTTCTCGGTCTGGCTGCTGTGGAGCGTCAGTGCGGCGCTCCTCGCGAAGCAGGGCTTCGTGTTCACGCCGCAGCAGCTGTTCTTCCTGGTCGCGGTGCCGAACCTCGTCGGCTCCCTGATCCGCATCCCCTACACCTTCGCGGTGGGCAAGTTCGGCGGTCGCAACTGGACCGTCATCAGCGCGCTCCTGCTGCTCATCCCGACCGTCCTGTACGTCGTCGCGGTGCAGAACCCGGACACGCCGTTCTGGGCGTTCATCCTGATCGCCGCGACCGCCGGCTTCGGTGGCGGCAACTTCGCCTCGTCGATGGCGAACATCAACTTCTTCTACCCCGCGGCGGAGAAGGGCAAGGCCCTCGGCCTCAACGCGGCCGGCGGCAACCTCGGCGTCGCGATCATCCAGTTCTTCCTGCCGATCATCGTCGGTGCGGGCGGTGCGTTCGGCCTCTTCAAGCTGGCCACGAAGATGGTCGACGGCAAGAAGGTCCCGGACGTCCACCTCGAGTACGCCGGCTTCCTCTACATCGCTCTCGCGCTCGTCGCTGCCGGCGCTGCGTTCTTCTTCATGAACAACCTGCGTGAGGCGAAGTCCTCGCCGAAGGACCTCCTGCCGGTCCTGAAGCAGAAGCACACCTGGGTGATGTCGTTCCTCTACATCGGCACCTTCGGCTCGTTCATCGGCTACTCCGCCGCGATGCCGCTGCTGATCAAGATCAACTTCTTCCGCCAGCCGGTGCCGACCGCCGAGCCGCTCGGCATCAACTTCGTCTACTACGCTTTCCTCGGTGCGCTCGTCGGCTCCGTCGCCCGCCCCGTCGGCGGCGTCCTGGCCGACAAGTTCGGTGGCGCGAAGGTCACGCTCTACACCTTCATCGCGATGATCCTGGGCACGCTCGGCATCTACTGGTCGCTCACCGGACTCACGCCGGTCCCGGTCCCGCCGGCCGACGTCCTCGCGGGCTGGGTCGCCGACCCGTCGACCTTCCCGGGCTACAAGCCGGAGGTCGTGGCGGCGGTCAACGAGAACAAGCACCACTTCGGTCTCTTCCTCGGCTTCTTCCTCTTCGTCTTCGCCGCCACCGGTATCGGCAACGGCTCGACGTACCGGATGATCCCGCTCATCCAGAAGCACCACGCGGTCGAGTCCACCGAGGAGGGCACGCCGGAGCGTCACGCGGCGCTGCTCAAGGCGACGAAGCAGGCCTCGGGTGTCATCGGCATCGCCGGCGCCATCGGTGCCATCGGTGGCTTCCTGATCCCGATCACTTTCGGCTCGCCGTGGGTCACCGACCCGGTCGCGGCCTGCAAGACGGCCTTCCTGATCTTCACGGCCTTCTACGCGGTCTGCCTGGTCGTCACCTGGTTCAACTACATCCGCAAGGGTGGCAAGTCCCTCGGTCACGCCGACATCTGATGTGACCTCCTGACCACGCCGCACGTCGCCGGGCCAGCTCCCCGGCGGCGTGCGGCGTTCGTGTTGCCGCGGGCACGGCGGGTGCTCCTGAGGGAGGTGTGTGCGGTGAGCGGACCTTGTCACCTGCCCGTTACATGGGGGAACGGCGCCGAAATCCGTGGCTCCTAGCGTGAACGAGTACCCGATTTCGAGGAGTTCGTCGTGACGCCGTCGCTGCTCAGCCCGCCGCAGGCCCGTGCGGCCGTCCCCGCTGGTGGCACGCGGATCGACGAGTGGCACCCCGAGGACGAGGCCTACTGGGCGGCGGTCGGCCGCACGGTGGCGCGCCGCAACCTCGCCTGCTCCATCCTCGCCGAGCACGTCGGCTTCTCGGTCTGGCTGCTGTTCTCGGTGCTGGCGGCCTACCTGCCGTTCCAGGGGTTCGACTTCTCGGTCGCCCAGCTCTTCGGCCTGGTCGCCCTGCCGAACCTGGTCGGCGCGCTGCTCCGCCTGCCGTACACGTTCCTCCTGGGCCGTCTCGGCGGTCGCACCTGGACCACCGTGAAGACCGCGCTGCTGCTCCTGCCGACGCTCTCCTTCGCGTACGCCGTGCAGCACCCGGGCACTCCATACATCGCCTTCGTCGGCATCGCTCTGCTGGTGGGCCTCGGTGGCGGCGGCTTCGCCTCCTCGATGGCCAACATCAACTTCTTCTTCCCGGCGAGCGCCAAGGGCCTCGCGCTCGGCCTCAACGCGGCGGGTGGCAACCTCGGCGGCGCCGTCATGCAGTTCGTCGTGCCGATGGTGGTCGGCGCGGGCGGCTGCTTCGGCCTGGTCAAGGGAGGCGTGCTGCACCTGCAGGTCGCGGCCTACCTGTACGCCGGCCTCGCGACGCTCGCGGCGGTGCTCGCGTACCGGAACATGAACAACCTCCGCGACGTGAAGTCGAGCCCGCGGGCGGTGCTGGCCCTCTTCGGCCACAGGCACACGTGGGTGATGGCGCTGCTGTACATCGGCACCTTCGGCTCGTTCATCGGGTACGCCGCGGCGATGCCCCTGCTGATCCGCCTCAACTTCTCGGTGATCGACCCCGCGACCGCTCAGGTCGTGGGCATCCACTTCGCCTGGTACGCGTTCATCGGCGCCCTCGTGGGCGCGCTGTTCCGCCCGGTCGGCGGCTGGCTCGCCGACCGCCTCGGCGGCGCACGGGTCACCTTGTGGGCGTTCCTGGCGATGATCCTCGGCACCGTCGGCGTCCTGGCGACGCTCGCGCAGGTCGTGCCGAACCCGGCCAAGGACCCCGCGATCGCGCTCGGCAACCAGCACCTGTTCGTGTGGTTCCTGGCGAGCTTCACCTTCATCTTCGCCGCGACCGGCATCGGCAACGGCTCGACGTACCGGATGATCCCGCTCATCTGGCGCCACAAGCACACCGCCGGCGCCGAGACGCCGGAGGAGCACGAAGCCGGCGTCGTCCGTGCCACCAAGGAGGCCTCCGCGGTCATCGGGATCGCCGGTGCGGTCGGTGCCCTGGGCGGCTTCCTGATCCCGATGGCGTTCGGCGCGCCGTGGGTGGCTGACCCGTTCGCGGCGGTCCGGACGGCGTTCGTGGCCTTCGCGGGCTACTACGTGTTCTGCCTCGCCCTGACCTGGTTCGTGTTCACGCGCAAGCACGTCCTCACCGACCGCATCCCGAGCCTGGCGCACGCCCGCATCTGACTGCACACGCCGGTCCCTGCCGGCCGAGCCACGATCCCGCCACCCGCGAGGAGAACCCGATGAGCACCACCACCCACTGCCCCTACTGCTCGCTGCAGTGCGGCATGCGCCTGACCCGCCCGGAGGGGAAGCGTGCCTCGGTCGAGGTCTCGGAGTGGGCGGAGTTCCCGGTCAACCAGGGCGCCATGTGCCGCAAGGGCTTCACCTCGGCCCAGCTGCTGAAGAACCCCGAGCGCCTGACCACGCCGCTCATCCGGGACGAGGTCACGGGGGAGTACCGCGGGGCGTCGTGGGAGGACGCCCTCGACTACGTCGCCGGTCGTCTCGCGGACCTCCGCGAGGAGCACGGCCCGGACGCGGTCGGCATCTTCGGCGGAGGCGGCCTGACCAACGAGAAGGCCTACCAGCTCGGCAAGTTCGCGCGCGTCGCGGTGGGCACGTCACAGATCGACTACAACGGTCGCTGGTGCATGAGCTCTGCGGCCAATGCCGGCATCCGCGCCTTCGGCGTGGACCGCGGCCTGCCCTTCCCGCTGGCCGACATCGAGCAGACCGACGTGCTCGTCCTGGTCGGCTCCAACATGGCCGAGACCATGCCGCCCGCGGCGCGACACCTCAACGCCCTGCGGGAGCGCGGTGGCAAGGTCATCGTGATCGACCCGCGCAAGACATCGACCGCCACGAACGCCGACATCGTGCTGCAGCCGGTGCCCGGCTCGGACCTCGCGCTCGCACAGTCGCTGCTGCACCTCGTCATCGGCAACGGCCACGTCGACGAGGAGTACGTCGCGGCGCGTACCACCGGCTGGGACGCCGTCAAGGCGTCGGTCATGGCCTGGTGGCCCGAGCGGGGCGAGCGCGTCACCGGCATCTCCGCGCACGAGCTGCGGGAGGTCGCCGAGCTGCTCGGCACCTCCGAGAAGGTGATGATCCTGACCGCCCGTGGCGCGGAGCAGCAGGCACAGGGCGCGGACACGGTCGTGGCCTGGATCAACATCGCGCTGGCTCTCGGCATGCCCGGCAAGAAGTACGCCGGCTACGGCTGCCTCACCGGGCAGGGCAACGGCCAGGGCGGTCGCGAGCACGGCCAGAAGGCGGACCAGCTCCCGGGCTACCGGATGATCGACGACCCGGCCGCGCGCGAGCACGTCGCCGGCGTGTGGGGCGTCGACCCGGCCACTCTCCCGGGCAAGGGCCGCTCGGCGTACGAGCTGCTCGACGCGCTGGGCCAGGAGGACGGTCCCAAGGCGCTGCTCGTCTTCGGCTCCAACATCATCGTCAGTGCGCCCAACGCCAACCACGTGGGGGAGCGCCTGGACGCCCTGGACCTCCTGGTCGTGTGCGACATGGTGATGAGCGAGACCGCGGCCCGTGCCGACGTCATCCTGCCGATCACGCAGTGGGCGGAGGAGAGCGGCACGATGACCAACCTCGAGGGCCGGGTGATCCTGCGCCAGCAGGCGATCACGCCGCCGGCCGGCGTACGCAGCGACCTCGAGATCATCAGCGGCCTCGCGGAGCGGCTGAAGTCACCGGTCACGTTCTCGACCGACGTCGAGGAGATCTTCGCCGAGCTGGGTCGTGCGAGCGCCGGTGGCAAGGCCGACTACTCGGGGATCACCTACGACCTGATCCGTTCGCAGAAGGGTGTCTTCTGGCCGGCGCCCGCGGGTGTCGCCGGGGAGGACGGCACCGTCGGTACCGAGCGCCTCTTCGCCGACCGCTTCTTCACGCCCGACGGGCGTGCGAACTTCATCGCCGTCGAGCACGGGGGTCCCGCCGAGGAACCGGACGCGGACTTCCCGCTCTACCTCACCACCGGCCGCGTGCTCGCGCAGTACCAGTCCGGTGCACAGACCCGCCGGATCAAGGACCTCCCCGACGACGGCGCCTTCGTGGAGATGCACCGGTCGCTGGCGCGACGTTCCGGTCTGGTCGACGGAATGTCGGTCACGCTGGAGACGCGTCGTGGTGTCATGGTGGCTCCCGTCAGGGTCACGACCACCATCCGCCCGGACACGGTCTTCGTGCCGTTCCACTGGGTGGGGGCCAACAAGCTGACGAACGACGCGCTCGACCCCTACTCCCGGATGCCGGAGTTCAAGGTCTGCGCGGCCCGGATCGCGACGTCGGAAGGTGCGGCAACAGCATGAACAAGCGTGAGCGGCTGGTCATCGTCGGCAACGGCATGGCCACGACCCGCCTCGTCGAGGAGCTCGTCGCGCGCCGGTACGACGGCGACATCATCGTGCTCGGCGACGAGGAGCACCCGGCGTACAACCGGATCCTGCTGTCGGCCGTGCTGGAGGGCACGCACCCGATCGACGCGCTGACCCTGCGCCAGCCGGAGTGGTACGCCGCCCAGGGAGTCGAGCTGCGCACCGGCGCCCGCGTCCTGGAGATCGAGCGCGAGCTGCGCGACGTCATGCTCGTCGACGGCACGAAGATCGAGTTCGACAAGCTCGTGCTCGCCACCGGCGCCATCCCGACCCTTCCCCCGATCCGCGGCCTCGTGCAGCTCGACGGCTCGCTCCACCCCAAGGTCCACGCCTTCCGCAGCCTCGCCGACTGCGAGCGGCTCATCGAGGCAGTCGAGGCCCTGCCCGAGGGCTCGCGCGCCGTCGTCGTCGGCGGTGGCCTCCTCGGCCTGCAGGTCGCCCGCGCGCTGAGCGTGCGCGGTGTCGCGACCGAGGTGGTCGAGGGCACCGAGCACCTCCTCTCGCAGCAGGTGGACCGTCGCGGTGGCGTCGTCCTCAAGCGCCACCTCAAGAAGCTCGGCACCGAGGTGTACACGGGCGCCCGTGCAGTGCGGCTGACCGACGAGGGACTCAAGCTGGACAACGGCTTCTCCCTCGAGACCGACCTGGTCGTGCTCACCGCCGGTGGCCGTCCGTCGACCGCCCTGGCCCGTCGCGCCGGCCTCACCGTGCGTCGTGGGGTCGTCGTCGGCGACCAGCTCCAGTCGGTCGACGACGACGCGATCTTCGCGATCGGCGACTGCGCCGAGCACGGTGGCAAGGTCACCGGCTTCGTCCCGCCCGCCTGGGAGCAGGCGTCCCTGCTCGCGGCCCACCTGACCGGCGAGGACGTGAAGTACGAGGGCTCCCGCTCCGTCGCACGACTGCGCGCCACCGGGCTCGACGTCGCCGTGCTCGGCGACCCGGAGCACACCGAGGGCGACATCGTCGAGGTCACGAACCCGATCGTCGGCACGCACCGCAAGCTCGTCGTCGACGGCAACGTCATCGTCGCGGGCACGCTGATCGGCGACCTGTCCCGGATCGGGCTCATCACGCAGCTCTTCGACCGCCGCACGATCCTGGCCGACTCCGAGCCGGGCGAGCTGCTGATGAACGACCGCCCCGAGGGCGACAGCTCCATCCTGCTCCCGGACGAGGCCGAGGTGTGCGCCTGCGCCGGCGTGAGCGCTGGCCGGATCCGTGCCTGCCGGACGTTCGAGGAGGCGCGCGAGAAGACCCGTGCGACCACCGGCTGCGGTGGCTGCGCCTCCGTGGTCAAGGAGCTGATCGAGGCGGCCAGGCTCCCCGTCTGAGGGCCAGGTGGGGTGTGGCATCGGTCACCTCGGTCGCCTCCGGGAGCGGCGTCGCACCGTTCCGTCGCGAGGGTGAGTGATCTGTTTCCTGCGCGAAACATTGGGAAACTCGCGGGCCACACGGCCTGCTTAGCGTTGGGGACGAGCTGAAAGGCAGGTCCCCATGAGCACTCGCAAGACCCTGGTCGTCGCCGGTCACGGCATGGTCGGTCACCGCTTCGTCGACGCCGCCATCGAGCGCGGCCTCACCGAGCAGTACGACATCGTCGTCTACGGCGAGGAGCCGCGTGAGGCGTACGACCGCGTCGCCCTGACGTCGTACTACGAGGTCGGCGCGGACGCGCTGTCCTTCCTTCCTGGCGGCACGTACGAGGACCCGCGGGCCACCGTCGTGCTGAACACCCAGGTCACGGCGATCGACCGCGCCGCCAAGACGGTCGCGCTCTCCGACGGCACCACGAAGGCGTACGACGTCCTCGTGCTCGCCACGGGTGCCGCGCCGTTCGTGCCGCCGGTGCCGGGCAAGGACCTGAAGAACGTCTTCGTCTACCGCACCATCGAGGACCTCCAGGCGATCGAGGAGGCGGCGAAGACCGCCAAGGCCGGTGTGGTCATCGGTGGCGGTCTCCTCGGTCTCGAGGCGGCCAACGCCCTGCACAAGCTCGACGTCGAGACCCACGTCGTGGAGCTCGCGCCGCGCCTGATGGCGGTCCAGGTGGACGACGCCGGCGGTGCGACCCTGAAGCGCCACATCGAGAAGCTCGGCCTGACGGTCCACACCGGCGTGATGACCGAGTTCATCGACGCGGACCAGGACGGTGTCGAGGACGGCAAGGTCTCGGGCCTCAAGTTCAAGGACGTCGACGAGGTCCTCCCGGCCGACATCGTCATCTTCTCGGCCGGCATCCGACCCCGCGACCAGCTGGCCCGCGACTGCGGCCTCGAGGTCGCCGAGCGTGGCGGCATCCTCGTCTCCCCGAACATGCAGACCTCCGACGAGTCGATCTACGCGATCGGCGAGTGCGCCGCCCCCGGCGGCCGGATGTACGGCCTGGTCGCTCCGGGCTACACGATGGCCGAGGTCGCCGTGGACGCGCTGCTCGACGGCCCGGGCGAGTTCCTGGGCGCCGACATGTCGACCAAGCTCAAGCTGATGGGCGTCGACGTCGCCTCCTTCGGTGACGCGTTCGCGACGACCGAGGGCTCGCTCGAGCTCGTCTACTCCGACGCGGTCGCGGGCATCTACAAGAAGCTGGTCATCTCCGAGGACTGCACGAAGCTCCTCGGTGGCATCCTCGTCGGCGACGCCTCGTCGTACGGGATCCTCCGCCCGATGGTCTCCAGCGGCATCGCGCTGCCGGAGAACCCCGAGGACCTGATCCTCCCGGCGTCGCGCGGCACCGCCCAGATCGGCATGCCCGACGAGGCGCAGGTCTGCTCCTGCATGAACGTCACCAAGGGCGAGATCTGCACGGCGATCCACGAGCAGGAGCTCACCGACGTCCCGTCGATCAAGCAGTGCACGAAGGCCGGCACCGTCTGCGGCTCCTGCACCAACATCCTGAAGAACCTCCTCACCGAGGAGATGGAGAAGTCGGGCAAGGCCGTCGACAAGTCCATCTGCGAGCACTTCGCCTACTCCCGCCAGGAGCTCTTCGACCTGATCAAGATCGGCGAGCTCAAGAGCTTCGACGCCGTGGTCGAGGCGCACGGCACGGGCCGTGGCTGCGACATCTGCAAGCCCGCGATCGCCTCGATCCTCGCCTCGCAGTTCAACGGCCACGTGCTCGACAAGGCGACGGTGGGTGCCCTGCAGGACACCAACGACGCCTATCTGGCCAACCTCCAGAAGAACGGCACGTACTCCGTCGTCCCGCGCATCCCCGGCGGTGAGATCACCCCGGAGAAGCTGATCGTCATCGGCGAGGTCGCCCGCGACTTCAACCTGTACACGAAGATCACCGGCGGTCAGCGCATCGACATGTTCGGCGCCCGCATGGAGCAGCTCCCCGAGATCTGGCGGCGCCTGGTCGACGCCGGCTTCGAGTCCGGCCACGCCTACGGCAAGTCGCTGCGCACGGTGAAGTCCTGCGTCGGCTCCGAGTGGTGCCGCTACGGCGTGCAGGAGTCCGTCGCCATGGCGATCGAGCTCGAGCTGCGCTACCGCGGCCTGCGGTCCCCGCACAAGCTCAAGGGCGGTGTCTCGGGCTGTGCCCGCGAGTGCGCCGAGGCCCGCGGCAAGGACTTCGGCGTGATCGCGACGGAGAAGGGCTGGAACCTCTACGTCGGGGGCAACGGTGGTGCCGTTCCGGCACACGCCCAGCTGCTCGCCTCGGATCTGTCCAAGGAAGACCTGATCAAGTACCTCGACCGGTTCCTCATGTACTACGTGCGGACCGCGGACCGCCTGCAGCGGACCTCGACCTGGATCGAGCAGCTCGACGGCGGCCTGGACCGGGTCAAGGAGATCGTCGTCCACGACGCCCTCGGCCTCGGCGAGGAGCTCGAGCGTGAGATGAGCCGCCACGTCGACTCCTACTTCGACGAGTGGAAGGCGACGCTGGAGGACCCCGAGAAGGTCGCCCGGTTCGTCTCCTTCATCAACGCGCCCGGCACCCCGGACCCGAACATCTCGTTCACCGAGGACCGCGGTCAGATCCGCCCTGTCACGTTCGACGAGCCCGTCTCCCTCGGCTCGTCCATCCCCGTTGGAGCGCCCCAGTGACGAAGACCGCTGACTTCACCTCCGTCTGCCGCCTCGAGCAGCTCGAACGGGAGCGTGGCGCCACGGCGCTGGTCGCCGGCCACGCCGTCGCCATCTTCCGGACGTACGACGACCAGGTCTACGCGCTGGGCAACTACGACCCGTTCTCGAAGTCGAGCGTGATCGCCCGCGGCATCGTGGGCACGCGCGGCGACATCCCCTTCGTCGCCTCGCCGGTCTACAAGCAGGCGTTCGACCTCCGCACCGGCGCCTGCCTCGACGACGCGGGCGTCAGCGTCCCGGCGTACGAGGTCATGGTGGAGGATGGGGTCGTGCTGGTGGGTCCGAGGAAGCGATGAGCATCCAGGTCGCCGAGGCGACCCTCGAGGAGGCCGTGCGGCCGCTCGAGGGCTACCGCATCGGCGTCACCGCTGCCCGCAAGGTCGAGGAGCAGGTGGCGCTGCTGGAGCGGCGTGGAGCCATCGTGGAGACGGCCCCGGTGCTGTCGATCGAGCCGTACCAGATCGACGAGGACGCGCTGCGCCAGGCGACCCTGGAGGTGCTGGGTGGTCCGGTCGACCTCTTCGTCGCCACCACCGGCATCGGCCTGAGGTCGTGGTTCACCGCGGCGGAGTCATGGGGCCTGCTGGACCTGCTGGTCTCGGCGCTCGGCTCCGCGGAGATCCTGGCCCGCGGTCCGAAGTCCGTGGGCGCCCTCCGCTCCCACGGCCTGCGAGAGCTCTGGTCGCCTGCGTCGGAGACGTTCGAGGACGTCCTGGCCCACCTGCGCGGCCGTGACCTCACGGGCAAGCGGATCGTGGTGCAGGAGCACGGCCAGTCGCTCAACAACGTGGCGCACGCGCTCCGTCGGCAGGGCGCCAACGTCCACGTGGTGACGATCTACCGGATCGAGGGCGTCGGGGACCCGGAGCCGGTGTTCCGGATGGTCGAGCACGTCGCCGACCGCAAGCTCGACGCGGTGACCTTCACGTCCGCTCCTGCGGTCGCGACCTTCATGGAGATGGCCGGCGTCGTCGGTCGCCGTGAGGACGTCGTCGCGGCCTTCCAGGCCGACGTCGTCGCCACCTGCGTGGGGCCGGTGACGGCCGCGGCGTTCGAGATGTGGGGCGTGCCGACCGTGCAGCCCGAGCGCAACCGGCTCGCGGCCATGGTGAAGCTCCTCGAGACGGAGCTGCCCTCGCGGCGCGAGGGCACCGCCCTCGAGGTCGCCGGTCACACCCTGCTGCTGCACGGCGACGTGATCCTCGTCGACGGGGTCGAGGTCCGACTCTCGCCCGCGCCCCTGTCGGTGCTGCACGCCCTGGTCGTCAACCCGGGCCACGTCGTCTCGCGGCGCGACCTGCTCAGCTGCCTGCCCACGGGCCAGGCATCGTCGGAGCACGCCGTCGAGATGGCCGTGGCACGCCTCCGGGCGGCGATCGGCACCCGGCTCGTGCAGACGGTCGTCAAGCGCGGCTACCGCCTGGTGGTGGACTCGTGAGCCGCCTGGTCACCGTCGCCCACGGCACGCGGGTCGCGGCGGGGAACCTCGTCGCGGCCGAGCTCACCCGGCAGGCCTCGGCGCTGCTCGGCGCCAGCGCGACGACGTCGTACGTCGAGCTGTGCACGCCTCTCGTCGGCGACGTGCTCGGTGCCTCGTCGGTCCCGACGGTGGTGGTCCCGCTGCTGCTCTCGACGGGCTACCACGTGAAGGTCGACATCCCGGCGGCCCTGCGCGGCGGCGCCGGCCCGGCTGCGCTCACGCGCCCGCTCGGGCCCGACCCGGTGCTGGCAGGCGTGCAGCGCAAGCGCCTGCTCGAGGCCGGTGCGACCCCCGGCAACCCCGTCGTCCTCGTCGCGGCCGGCTCCAACGATCCCGACGCAGTGCCGGACCTGGAGCGGGCTGCGTGCCTGCTGGCCGGTGTGTGGGGTGGGCCGGTGCTCACCGCCACGGTCTCCGGGGCCGGCCGGTCGATCGAGAGCGCCGTCGCCGAGGCTTCGCTGTACGGCGAGGTCGCGGTGTCGACCTACCTGCTCTCGCCCGGCTTCTTCGCCCGGAAGGTCGCCGCGGCGGCCACGGAGGCGGGCGCCACGGTCGTCTCCGACGTGCTGGGTGCGGACGAGGCCATCGCCGGCCTCATCGCGGACCGCTACCGCGAGGCCCGCAGCGCCCTGCGCATCGCCGCCTGACCCGATCCGCTGCGTCGAGACGGGGCCTGTGCCGCGCCGAGACGGGGCCTGTGCCGCGCCGAGACGGGGCCTGTGCAGTGGCTCCTGTGGAGAAAGCGCGGCACGAGGCCCGTCTCAGGGCAGGTGGACGAGGGCGGTGGCGATCGCCGCAACGCCCTCGCCCCGGCCGGTGAGGCCCAGGCCGTCGGTCGTGGTGGCCGAGACCGACACGGGAGCGCCCACGACCCTGCTGAGGACCTGCTCCGCCTCGGCCTTCCGCGCGGCCATCCTCGGGCGGTTGCCGATGACCTGCACCGCGACGTTGCCGACCTCGAAGCCGGCGGCGCGCACCCGGCGTACCGTCTCGGCGAGCAGCGTGGCGCCCGCGGCGCCGGCCCACTCCGGCTCGGCGGTGCCGAAGTTGCTGCCCAGGTCGCCGAGCCCTGCCGCCGAGAGCAGCGCGTCGCACGCGGCGTGGCAGGCGACATCGGCGTCGGAGTGGCCTTCCAGGCCAGCCGGCTCGTCGGGCCAGTGCAGCCCCGCGAGGTGCATGGGGACCCCGTCGGCGAAGCGATGGACGTCGGTGCCGATGCCGATCCGGGGGAGAGTGCTCACGGGAAGATCATGGCGGATGGGAGCATGGGCGCGTGAGCAGAGTCCGTCTCTCCTGGGGCACGGCCGGCCTGGTGGCCGGTCTGGCCGGCCTGGGCGTCTCCTACGGGGCGGCGCAGTACCTCGGCCGTCGCCTCTCGCCGTTCGACGCGGTCGCCGAGCTGGTCATCTCGCTGACCCCCGGCCCCGTGTCGCACTGGTTCATCCAGCGCGTCGGCACCTGGGACAGGACCATCCTGGGCATCGTCATCGCCGTCGTGGCGCTCCTCGCGCTGCTCGCCGCCGGACGGCTCGCGGAGCGTTCCTGGTGGGCCCCGCTCCCGGTGTACGCCGTGCTGGGTGGCATCGCCGCCACCGCGGCACTGACGCGGGAGGACAGCCGGATCGACGACGCGCTGCCCGTCGCGCTCGGCGTGGTCACCTGGGTGCTCGCCCTGTCCTGGCTCACCGAGCCGATGCACGAGGAACGCGCCGTCCTGCGCGGCCCCGAGCCGAGCGAGGGGCCGTCACGGGCTGCTCTCGCGGACGCGTCGCGACGCACGGTCCTGATCCGTGCCGGCGTGATCGCGGTGATCGGCGTGGGCACGGCCGTCGTCGGTCCGGTGGTCGGTCACGGTCGCCGCCGGGTGGAGCAGGCCAGGCGGCTGCTCAACCTGCCGGTCACCCGGCCCGTCGTGCCGAAGCGGGTCGGCCTGCGCGTCCCCGGCGTGACGCGCTGGCAGACACCGAACTCCGACTTCTACCTGATCGACACCGCGTTCACGAAACCCGCCATCGACCCGGACACCTGGCGGCTCCGGATCCATGGCATGGTCGAGCGCGAGGTGGTCCTCACCTACCAGGACCTCCTGGACCGCGAGGTCACCGAGGACTGGATCACGCTCAACTGTGTCTCCAACCCCGTCGGTGGTGACCTGATCGGCAACGCCTGGTGGAGCGGCGTACGGATCGCACCGCTGCTCGCGGAGGCCGGGGTGAAGCCCGGGGCCGACGCGGTGCTCCAGACCTCGGAGGACGGCTGGACCTGCGGTACGCCGCTCGAGGCGCTGACCGACGACCGGCAGGCGATGATCGCCTTCGCGATGAACGGCGAGCCGCTGCCGATCGAGCACGGGTTCCCGGCCCGCGTCATCGTCCCCGGCCTCTACGGCTACGTCTCGGCGTGCAAGTGGGTCGTCGACATCGAGGTGACCCGCTTCGACCGGATCTCGGCGTACTGGGTCGGGCTCGGCTGGGCCGAGCAGGCCCCGCTGCAGATGAGCTCACGCATCGACGTGCCGCGCGACGGCGCCGAGGTGCCGAAGGGTCCGGTGCGGATCGGCGGCGTCGCCTGGGCGCAGCACACCGGCATCGCCCGGGTCGAGTACGCCGTCGACGGCGGTCCGTGGGTACCCGCCGAGACCGGCGGCGCCGCGGTCCGTCCCGACGGGACCCCCAACCGCGACACCTGGGTGCAGTGGGCGGCCACCGCGGAGCTGTCCGAGGGAGACCACGTCGTGCGGGTCCGAGCCGTCGGTGTGGACGGCACCGTCCAGACCGGTGTCGAGCGTGACGTGGCACCGGCCGGAGCGACCGGCTGGCACACGCGGCGATTCACCGTCGGCTGAGGCCCGCTGCTCGATAAAGTCGAGAGGTGCAGCTGCGACGCCTGATCCTCGACCCGCGACTCGACGGGGTCCGGCTCCGCTTCGCGGTCGCGGTCACCGTGCTGATGGCCCTCCTCGCCTACGTCGCACTCCTCGACGGGGTCGCCTCACGTCAGGCCGCGGAGCGTGCCCACGGCCCGAGCACTGCGGCCAGTCCGACCGGCAGTGCACGCGCGGAGCTCGCGGCGTCGACGCCGGCGCGCAACAGCTACCGCGAGACCACCAGCCAGTCCGACTGGGAGGCCGGTGCCGGCCGCGGCACCGTGGTGAGCAGCGGATCGATCCGTCTGGCGACCCGCGCGGGGTCGGTCAGCGTCGGTGGCCGCTCCTACGACTGGGCGGCCTGGCAGTCGCCCTGGGTCACGCCGGGGCACGGGTTCACCGAGCTGGTGCCTTCGTGGCGGGCGACCACCCCGGCGGGCACGTTCCTCGCGATCCAGGTACGGGCGAAGACCGCGAGTGGGCAGCTGACCAGCTGGCAGAGCTTCGGCCGCTGGACCCTGGCCACCAGCTCGGACCTGCGGCGCAGCGGCGGCACCCAGGATGACGGGCTCTCCACGGTCGCGACGGACACCCTCCGTGCGGCGAGCGGCGTCGTCTTCTCGTCGTACACGCTCAAGGTGCAGCTGTACCGGGCCAGCGGCAGCACGGCGACGCCGTCGGTCCATTCGCTCGGCGCGGTCGCCTCGCAGCTGGCCTCGGCCGTCCCGCCCGTGTCCGCCCCGCTGCTCGGAGCGCACGCGCTGGCCGTGCCGGCGTACTCCCAGATGATCCACCGCGGGCAGTACCCGCAGTACGGGGGTGGGGGCCAGGCCTGGTGCTCGCCGACCTCGCTCGCGATGGTGCTCGGCTACTACGGGGTGAAGCCCGCTGCGAGCGAGTACGCCTGGGTCAGCTCCTCCTACGCCGACCCCTGGGTCGACGAGGTCGCGCGGCGCGTCTTCGACTTCGCGTACGACGGCGCGGGCAACTGGCCCTTCAACACCGCCTATGCCGGCACCCGCCTCACCCACACGGCCGTGACCCGCTTCGGTTCGCTGCGTGACGTCGAGAAGTTCATCGCGGCCGGGATCCCGGTCGAGGTGTCGATCTCGTTCTCGTCGGGGCAGCTCTCGGGGGCGCCGATCAGCAGTACCAGCGGCCACCTGGTCGTGGTCACCGGCTTCACGGCGTCGGGCAACGTGCTCGTCAACGACCCCGCAGCGTCGAGCGACTCCACGGTGAAGCGCACCTACGACCGCGCCCAGTTCGAGGCGGCGTGGCTGCGCAGGTCGCACGGCCTCGCGTACGTGATGCGCGACGCCGCCCACGCCTTCCCGAGCGGCTACGGCCTGAGCTGACGCCCGCGGCCCTTTCCTCCGGAAGGGCCCCGTTCGGGCGTCAGGCGCGGAACTGGGCCACGGAGTAGAGCACCACGGAGGCCGCGACGCTTGCGTTGAGCGACTCGACGCTGTTGACCATCGGGATCGAGATGATCCGGTCGCAGTTCTCCGCGACCAGCCGGGAGAGGCCGTCGCCCTCGGAGCCGACGACGACCACGAGCGGACCGTCGGCCACCTCGTGGATGTCACCGGTCGTGAGGTCGCCGTCCATGTCCAGGCCGATCACCGTGCAGCCGGCGTCCTGGTACTCCTTGATCTGGCGGTTCAGGTTGACCGTCTGCGCGACCTTCAACCGGGCCGCGGCGCCGGCGGAGGTCTTCCACGCGGCAGCCGTCATGCTCGCCGAGCGACGCTCGGGGATCACGACGCCGTGCGCACCGAACGCCGCGGCCGAGCGCACGATGGCGCCCAGGTTCCGCGGATCGGTGATGTGGTCGAGCATGACGATGAGCGCCGGCTCCTGGGCGTCCTTCGCGACGTCGAGCAGGTCCTCGGGGTGGGCGTACTGGTACGCCGGCACGCGGGCGGCGAGGCCCTGGTTGCCGCCGAAGCCGCACATGCGGTCGAGCTCGGGCTTGGTGACCTCGAGGAGCGGGATGCCCAGGTCGGCCGCCAGCTGGAAGGCCTCACGCAGTCGACCGTCGCGCTCCGCGCCCTCGGCGACGTACAGCGCGTTGACCGGCACGCCCTCGCGCAGCGCCTCGACCACCGGGTTGCGGCCGATGATCCACTCGGCGTCACCGGCGGAGCGCTTGCGCTGCTGGGGACGACGGGCCTCCGCCTTCTCCTTGGCCTGCTTGATCTTGTACTGCTTGTGGTACTCGCGGTCGGACGCCTTCGGGGTCGGGCCCTTGGCCTCGAGCCCGCGGCGGACGCGGCCGCCGGAGCCGGCGGTCGGGTTGCCCTTGCCGGACTTCTTGATCGCGCCCTTGCGCTGGGAGTTGCCAGCCATCAGTCAATGCTCCACTTCGCACCCTGCGGGGTGTCCTCGACGGTGATGCCGGCTGCCTTGATCCGGTCGCGGATGGCATCGGCGGCGGCGAAGTCCTTCGCCGCGCGGGCAGCGGTGCGCTGCTCCAGGAGGCCGGCGACGAGGGCGTCGACGGCGGCGGTCAGCTTGTCGGTCGCGCCGGAGGCGGAGGTGCCCCAGGCCGGGTCGAGCGGGTCGAGCCCGAGCACGTCGAGCATGGCCCGGACGTCTGCGGCGACGCCGGCGGCACCGGCGGTGTCACCGTCTCCGAGCAGCTTGTTGCCGTCGCGCACCGCGTCGTAGATCGCGGCCACGGCGGCCGGGGTGCCCAGGTCGTCGTCCATCGCGTCGACGAACGCCGCACGCAGCTCGTCGGAGGCGGCGGGCATGCCGGCGCGCTCAAGGAAGCCCTCGATCCGCTGGAACCCGACAGCGGCCTCGTCGAGTGCCTCGAAGCTGAACTCGACGTTGGAGCGGTAGTGCGCGGCGACCATGTAGAAGCGCAGCTCGATCGGCCGCACGCGCTCGAGCACCGAGGGCACGACGAGCGAGTTGCCGAGGGACTTGCTCATCTTCTCGCCGGCGGTGGTGATCCACGCGTTGTGCATCCAGTACGTCGCGAAGCCGTGGCCGGCCGCGCGGGACTGGGCCTGCTCGTTCTCGTGGTGCGGGAAGCGCAGGTCGACGCCGCCGCCGTGGATGTCGAAGGCCTCGCCGAGGTACTTGCCGGCCATCGCCGAGCACTCGATGTGCCAGCCGGGGCGGCCACGGCCCCAGGGGGAGGGCCACGACGCGGTCTCCGGCTCGGACTCCTTGCGGCCCTTCCACAGGGCGAAGTCACGCGGGTCGCGCTTGCCACGGGGGTCGGCGTCGGTGGCCGGCTCCATGTCGGCCGTCTTCTGGTGCGTCAGGGCGCCGTAGTCAGCGAAGGACTGCACGTCGAAGTACACGTCGCCGCTGCCGTCGGGGGCGGCGTAGGCGTGGCCTCGCTCGATGAGCAGCTCGATCAGCTCGACCATCTCGGGGATGTGGCCGGTCGCGGCGGGCTCGTACGTCGGCGGCGCGACGTTGAGGGCGGCGTAGGCCCTGGTGAGCTCGCGGTGCATGTCGTAGGCGAGGTTGAACCAGGGCCGGCCCTGCTCCGCGGCCTTGGTGAGGATCTTGTCGTCGATGTCCGTGGTGTTGCGGATGAACGTCACCTCGTGGCCCGTGGCCTCGAGCCAGCGGCGCAGCACGTCGAAGTTGACGCCGGAGCGGATGTGGCCGACGTGGGGCTCCGACTGCACCGTCAGGCCGCAGACGTAGATGCCGACCCGGCCCTCGACGAGGGGCACGAAGTCGACGACGTCACGTCGGGCGGTGTCATAGATCCTGAGGGCCACCCGCGAAGTCTAGGGAACGCCGGAGGCTGCGGCGATTCTCGGCGACAGCCGACCGGTGCCGGGTCATCTGTCGCGCCGCCGTCGACGCCGGACCGACCTGGCGGTATCCCTTGCGCAGCGCGGCCAGGGCGACGAGCATGCGCGCATGGACGTGACCCAGGCCACTTCGGCGCTCGACAGCTCCAGCCTCTGCGAGGCCTTCCAGCACACCGTCCGCCAGCGCCCCGATGCGGTCGCGCTGCGCACCCCGGGGAACGCCTTCTCCATCACGTGGTTCGAGTACGGCGAGCGGGTACGGCGGCTGGCGGCGGGGCTGGCCGCGTGCGGTGTCGGCCCGGGCGACACCGTCGGCATCATGATGGTGAACCGGCCCGAGGCGGCCATGATCGACACGGCTGCGCTGCACCTGGGAGCGATCCCGTTCTCGGTCTACAACACCTCCTCGCCCGAGCAGCTGGCCTACCTGCTGGAAGACGCCGGGTGCAGCGTCGTGGCGACCCAGCAGGGGTTTCTCGGCGCGGTGCGGGCGTCGGGAGTCGACGTGGCGACCGTCATCAGCGTGGACGGCGGCGACGGGACGCTCTCGTTGGCCGACCTCGAGGAGAAGGGCGACGCCGGGTTCGACTTCGAGGCGTCGTGGCGCGCGGTCGGTCCTGACGACGTGCTCACGCTGATCTACACCTCGGGGACGACGGGGCCGCCCAAGGGCGTCGAGCTGACGCACGGCGGCATCCTCGCGCAGCTCCGCGGCGTCCAGCAGATCCTGCCGGCGACGCCGGAGGACCGGGCGGCGTCGTACCTGCCCTTCGCGCACGTCGCGGACCGTTGGGCCTCGCACTACAACCACCTGGTCTTCGGGATCCAGGTGACCTATGTCGACGACCCCAAGGCGATCGTGGGTGCGCTCGCCGATGCGAGGCCGACGCTGTGGGGCGCCGTGCCCCGCGTCTGGGAGAAGATCAAGGCGGCCCTCGAGGCGAAGGGGATCACCGATCCGGCCGCCCTGCCGGCCGAGATGCGGGCGGGTGTCCTGCAGCTGCTCGGCCTCGACCAGGTGAAGTGGTCGGTCTCCGGCGCGGCACCCATCGCACCGGAGGTGCTGCGGTTCTTCCTCGACCTCGGGCTGCCGATCTGCGAGCTGTGGGGCATGTCCGAGATCTCCTGCATCGGCACGGTCAACCGCACCGACGACATCCGGATCGGCACCGTCGGCCAGGTGCTGCCCGGCTGCGAGGTGTCCCTGGCAGACGACGGCGAGCTGCTCTTCCGCGGACCGACGCTCATGCACGGCTACCGCGGCCTGCCGGAGAAGACCGCGGAGGCGATCGACGCGGACGGCTGGCTGCACACCGGCGACATCGCGACGATCGACGCCGAGGGCTTCGTGACCATCGTCGACCGCAAGAAGGAGCTGATCATCAACGCGGCCGGCAAGAACATGTCGCCCGCCAACATCGAGCAGGTCGTGAAGGCGGCCCATCCGCTGATCGGCCAGGCGGTCGTCATCGGGGACAGGCGCCCCTACAACGTCGCGCTGCTCGTGCTCGACCCCGACGCCTGCGCGGCGTACGCCGCGCAGGCGGGGCTGGCCGACGCGTCCGCGGCGGCGCTGTCGGTCGACCCGGGGGTGGTGGCGGCGGTCGCCATGGCCGTCGAGCAGGCCAACGGCCGGCTCTCGCGGGTGGAGCAGGTCAAGCGACACCGGATCCTGGACGTCGACTGGCTGCCGGGCGGTGACGAGCTCACGCCGACGATGAAGCTGAAGCGGAAGCCGATCGATGCCAAGTACGCCGACGTGATCGAGGCGCTGTACGCCGAGTGAGTGCAGGCCCTGTCGCATGGCTAGGCTGGCACTCGCGTCGCAGACGCATGCCGCCTTGGCGCAATTGGTAGCGCAGCGCCCTTGTAATGCGAAGGTTAGGGGTTCAAGTCCCCTAGGCGGCTCGCACCCTGTGGGGGGTGAGGGGCAGTGAGTGACCCCCACCCACACAGGCTCGCCGGGCGGGCCTCAGGCGACCTGGAAGCTCCGCTTGGACAGCCCCACATGGAACCCGTCGATGCGCTGGTCGGGGGCGGCGGTGGGGTCGGTCGCAGCGCCGAGGGTCAGGAAGAGCGGCGTGAAGTGCTCGACGGTGGGATGTGCGTAGGGCATGCCCGGCGCCTTGGACTGGTACGCCGCGAGCTCGTCGATGTCGCCGCGTTCCAGTGCCTCCTTCGCCCACAGGTCGAAGTCGGAGGACCAGCCCGGGGCGGCGGCGTCGATCGACCAGTCGCGCAGGAAGGGCAGGCCGTGTGTCATGAAGCCGGAGCCGATGACCATGACGCCCTCCTCGCGGAGCTCGCGCAGGCGCTGGCCCAGGCCGAGCAGCTGGAAGGGGTCGCGGGTCGGCATCGACATCTGCAGCACGGGGATGTCGGCGGCGGGATACATGATCTTGAGCGGCACCCACGCGCCGTGGTCGAGCCCGCGACTGGTGTGCTGGTGCACCTCGAGGCCGTCGGGCATCGCCTTCGTGATGCGCTGGGCGAGCCACGAGGAGTCCGGCGTCTGGTAGGTCATCCGGTAGTACTTCGGGTCGAAGCCGCCGAAGTCGTAGACGAGCGGTGCCTGGTTCGCGGTCAGCGAGAGCGGCGCCTTCTCCCAGTGCGCGGAGATGATCAGGATCGCCTTCGGGCGGGGCAGGTCCCGCGCCCACGAGGTGAGCTGCGCGGACCACACCGGGTCCTCGAAGAGCATCGGGGAGCCGTGGCCGATGTACAGGGCAGGCATCGTCGTCATGTCGTCTCCAATGGTTGACACTTCAACAATATTCCCCGGCCCCGGAGATGACGGAAGGCGCGACCCCGGGTGGGGTCGCGCCTCCCGGTGGACCTGGGTCAGGCCGTGGCCGTGAACGTGCCCGACAGGCTGCCGAGCGGCGTCACCATCGTGTACGAGCCGGAGGCCGTGCCGGTCGACCAGCCGGTGCCGGAGAACGTGCCGTTGAAGCTGCCGAACCAGGTCGCGACCGAGATCGTGCCCGTGGCGGAGTCGCCGGAGAAGGAGCCGCTGAAGTCCGCGGTCGCGGAGCCGAGCGGCGTCCGGCCCAGGCAGTGGCCGGCCAGGGTGCCGGCCGCCTGGTCGAGGTCGTAGGTGCAGGTCAGGCCGTACGTCGTCGAGCCGAAGGTGCGCGTCGCGGCGTCGGCCGGCGTGGCCAGGGCGAGCGAGCCGCCCGCGATCGCAGCGGTCGTCGCAACCGTCGTCAGGGCATGCGTGAGCTTCATTGAATCCCTCCCAGAATCCGTTGTGGTCGACGCCACTCCCACGGCGTCACCGGAAACCTAAGGCCGCGCCGACCGATCGGTCAACGACTCTGTCGACCTTCGCTCAGAGCCGCCAGTCCACCGCCTCGCCGCCCTGGGCGACCAGCAGCTCGTTGACCTGGCTGAAGGGCCGCGACCCGAAGAAGCCCCGGTAGGCAGACAGGGGCGAGGGGTGCGCCGACTCGACGACCGGCACGTCTCCGAGCCACGGGCGCAGTCGCCGCGCGTCGTTGCCCCAGAGGACGGCGACGAGCGGACCGCCACGCTGGGCCAGGACGCGGATCGCATGCTCGGTGACCGCCTCCCAGCCCTTGCCCTTGTGGCTGTTGGACCGGCCCGGCTCGACGGTGAGGACCCTGTTGAGAAGCATCACCCCTCGGTCGGCCCAGGCGGACAGGTCACCGTGCGCCGCCGGCGGGATGCCGAGGTCGGTCGCCAGCTCGGCGTAGATGTTGGCCAGGCTGGGCGGCAGTGGCGCGACATGGCGCGGCACGGAGAACGAGAGCCCGACCGGGTGGTCGGGGTTCGGGTAGGGGTCCTGGCCGACCACGAGCACGCGCACCTCGGCCAACGGCCGCTGGAACGCGCGCAGCACGCGGTCACCGGTGGGCTGGTAGCGGCGGCCGGCGGCCAGCTCTGCTCGGAGGAAGTCGCCCATCGCCGCGATCTGCGCCTCCACGGGCGCGAGCGCCGCGGCCCAGTCAGGCGCCACCAGGCCCTTCTCCACGAGTACCTCGAGTGTCACGGCCGCCAACCTAGGCCACGTCCGCCCCGGCCGGCCTCATCCGTCACGGCGCCGCGATGACCTCCGCGGCCGCACGCTGGCCGGCGCGCACTGCGCCGTCCATGTAGCCGGTCCAGTACGTCGAGGTCTCGGTGCCGGCCCAGTGGACGCGGCCGTGCGGCGTACGGATGGAGGAGCCGACCGTCGACATCGTGCCCGGGCCCATGACCGCGACCGGCGCTCCCCGGGTCCATCGCTCGTGGGTCCAGTCGTGCTCGGTGTAGTCGATCGGGGTGAGCGCCTGCTTGCCGAACATCCGCGCGAAGCCGGCCAGCACCGCCTGCTTCCGCACCTCCGGCGAGAGGGTGCCGTACTGCGCCCACGTCGTCCCGCCGACGAAGGCGAGCAGGATGCCGTGGCCCGTCGACGGGACGCCGTTGTCGAAGGCGACGCGCACCGCCCCCGAGTCGCTGACGCCCATGCCCGACAGGCCTGCCTCGCGCCAGAACGGCGTCTCGTAGACGGCATCGCACTTCATCAGCCGGCCCATCTTCATCTGCTGCAGGAGCTGGGCGCGGGCGACGGGGAGGCCCGGGTTCCAGACGATGTCGAGGACGAGTGGCGGGGGAGCGGCCACGATGACCCGGCGGCACGCGACGTTGCCGCGGGTGGTGTGGACGAGCGCTCCCGTCGCGGTCTGGTCGACCTGGGTCACCGCCGCGTCGAGGGCGACGAGGTCGCCCAGCTGGCGCGCGAGGGCCAGTGGCAGGCGCTGCGAGCCGCCGACGAAGCGCCGCTCCTGGGCGCCGCCGGCCGTGTCGGCGTTCAGGTCGAAGGTGCCCTTCGTCGTCTCGTTGCCGGAGCAGGCGATGTAGTGGACGACGAAGAGCAGCGAGAGCTGGTCGGGGTCGGCGCCGAAGCCGGGCTGGGTCCACGACTTCAGCAGGTTGATGATGCCTGCGGCGTTGACCGCGTGCCCGCGGATGTAGCCCGCGAGGGTCATCGAGTCCCACTGCTTCGCCTTCGGGTGCGACCAGGGAGCGGCGACGTCGATCTCGGCGGCCCAGCCGTCGAGCGTCTTCAGCAGGAGCAGCGCGTCGAGCAGGATCGTGGGGTCGGGCGGGACGGTGCCGGTGTACGTCTGCCGGCCCAGCAGCTGCGAGACGTAGACGTTCCTGCCGTCGACGTACTCGGGGAAGGTCGCGATGCCGAGCTCTGCCGCGAGCGCCGCCACGTGGTCCTGGGTGGGGCCGATGAACGCACCGCCGGCCTCGATCGTGCCACCCGTGGCGAGCTGGTGGTTGAGCAGGCGACCGCCGACGCGCGAGCGTGCCTCGACGACCAGGACCGAGCGCCCGGACCGCGCTACCTCGCGGGCCGCCACGAGGCCGGAGAGGCCGCCGCCCACCACCACGGTGTCGACGCGCGCGGGCAGCGTGCCCTGGAGCGTCGCGGCGGTGGCCTGTGCGGTGAGCCCCTCCAGAGCGAGTACGCCGAGGGCTGCCGCGGTGCTGCCGAGGAGGTGTCGTCGGTTCAGGTCGGGAGACATCCCCCGATGGAACACCGACCGCCCTGTCGCGGTCCACGGGTCGGTGCAGCCGGTTCTGCGTGAATCGGTGCCGGAAACCGGTGAGTCAGGCGGTGACCGCGTCGCGTGAGGCGACACAGAACGCGGCGAACCACGCCACGACGACGAGGGTGGCGACCCGCGCCGGGTCCACGAGCGATCCGGTCCACGCGGGGCCGCTGCCCGAGGTGTCGAGGGCGAGGACGAGACCGAGCAGCGGCACCACCACGAAGGCGGTGCGGGCGATCCGGGAGGCCGCGGCGGAGCGCCAGCCCTCCGGCAGGGCCGCGTGCAGCCCGGTCGCCCCGCTCCGCACGACGAGCAGGACGGCCACGACGCCCAGGCTCCCGAGCACCGTCGACGAGCCGACGCCCGCGAGCGCCATCGCGGTGCCGGCGACGCCGAGGACCGCGCCCATGCGGGCCACGTTGAACGCATCCGTCGCCACCACGCCGTCCGCGGCACGCCGGCCGTCGGTGTCGCGGGCGAGCACCGTGCAGGCGACCGCACACACGGCGGCTCCCGCGAGCGCGACGGCCGGGACGGCGTACAGGCCGCAGGAGGCGCCGACCAGGGCGCCGACGGCGAGCAGGACCAGCGCGGTGCGGGCGGTCACGACTTCAGGGCCCGCGAACCGGCGGAGGAGTGGCGACGCCTCGGGTTGGCCCCGATCCCCATGCGCGAGGTGCCGGCCGAGGCCCACTGGTCGAGCCAGGCGTCGATCAGCGGCCACGTGGTGCCGCGCGCCGCCCGGCCGGTGACCATGCCCAGGTGGCCGCCCGGGACGGCCTCCCACCGGACCGCAGGAGCCGACTTCAGCATGGCCACGATCGGACGAACCGCTCCCAGCGGTGCGATGCCGTCGGTCTGGCCTCCCATGACCAGGACCGGCACCTTCACGTCGCGCACGTCGATGGTGCGGTCGCCCAGGTCGAGGCGTCCCGTGCGGAGCTCGTTGTTGCGGATCACCCGGTGGTAGAGCTGGCCGAACGTGCGGCCGGGGTAGGCCGTCATGTCGCGCGTGAAGGCCGCGACCGCCTCCAGCTGGGCGAGGAAGTCGGTGTCGTCGAGGTGTTGCACCGTGACGAGCGGCTTGGTCACCAGCTTGTCCACCGCCGAGAGCTGGAAGCCCCAGCGGACCAGGGTGCTCGGAGCGCCGCCGAGCACCTGGTAGCCCTTGGTGATCACCCGCAGCGGCTCGGGGATGTTGGCGTTGAGG
This sequence comes from Nocardioides jiangxiensis, assembly GCF_030580915.1. Classification (NCBI taxonomy): domain Bacteria; kingdom Bacillati; phylum Actinomycetota; class Actinomycetes; order Propionibacteriales; family Nocardioidaceae; genus Nocardioides; species Nocardioides jiangxiensis. Next base: position 1,055,418 of record NZ_JAUQTA010000001.1, on the reverse strand, counting down.
AGCGGGCGCACGGGCGCCAGGAGCGGCACCTTCGCGACGTCCCACGGGGAGCCGAGCGTGGTGAGCGAGGCGACCGGGAGATCGGTGTGCGCCGCGAGCGTGAGCACCGAGAAGATGCCGCCCAGGCTCCACGCGACCAGGTGGACCGGGCGCCGACCGGTGTCGCGGTGCACGGCGTCGATGGCCGAGGGCAGCACCTCGTCGACCCAGTGCTCGAAGCCGAGCGCGCGGTCCTTGAAGGCGACCTCGCCGTACTCGACGAGGTACGTCGGCCGGCCGGCGTTGACGAAGTGCTCCACCAGCGAGCACGAGCGCCGCAGGTCGTAGCAGCTCGACGGCGCCGCCAGCGGCATGACCAGCAGCACCGGGTCGCCGAACGGGTCCACGCCCTCGGCCCGGTCGTAGCGGTAGACGAAGCGCAGCGGGCCCTCGTCGATGAGCGTGCGCGGCATCGGTCGCAGGTCGGCCACCCCGCCGTGGAGGACCTTGTTGGCGACGTTGCTCGCCGCGGAGGCGACCTGATCGGGCTTGGGGATCAGATCCATGCGGAAAACCTAGCGGGAATCGCTCGACAGGGAACAGGCGTGACGCTAGACACGTCACCATGAACTGGAAAGCACTGGTAGCAGCCGGCGCGGCCGGAGTCGGGGCGCTCGCCGCCCGCGACCTCACCCAGAAGACGCACGCGCTCAAGCGCAACTTCCCCGTCGTCGCCAACGCCCGCTACTGGCTCGAGAGCATCGGCCCCGAGCTGCGCCAGTACATCGTGACGGGAGACGACGTCGAGCGGCCGTTCAGCCGCGACCAGCGCCGCTGGGTCTACGCCTCCTCCAAGCTCGAGAACAACTACTTCGGCTTCGGCACCGGCAACGACATGGAGAACAACGTCGGCTACCCGATCATCAAGCACCGCACCTTCTCCCACGTCGCGCCGAGCACGGCGATCCACGCGGGCGAGGAGGTCGCGATCCCGTCGGCGAAGGTGCTCGGCGGCCCCCGCGGCCGCAGGCACGCCTTCCGTCCCAACTCGGTCGTCAACATCTCCGCGATGAGCTTCGGGTCGCTCTCCGGGGCGGCCATCGAGGCCCTCAACAAGGGCGCGGCGCTCGCCGGCGTCCTCCACAACACCGGCGAGGGGGCGCTCTCCGACCACCACCGCCAGGGTGGTGACATCACCTTCCAGATCGGTACGTCGTACTTCGGCTGCCGTGACGAACGAGGTCGCTTCGACATCGAGCGGCTCAAGGAGGTCGTCCAGACCGCGCCGGTGAAGGCGATCGAGATCAAGCTCAGCCAAGGCGCGAAGCCCGGGCTGGGCGGCATGCTGCCGGCCGCCAAGATCAGCGAGGAGATCTCCCAGATCCGCGGTATCCCGATGGGCAAGGACTGCTCGAGCCCGTCGCGCCACACGGCGTTCACCGATGTCGACTCGATGCTCGACTTCGTCGAGATGGTCGCCTCGGAGACCGGGCTGCCGGTGGGCATCAAGTCGGCCGTGGGGCACATGGACTTCTGGCACCACCTGCTCGACAAGTCGGGCCCGGACCGCAACGTCGACTTCATCACGATCGACGGCGGCGAGGGCGGCACCGGCGCCGCGCCGCTGGTCTTCACGGACTCGGTGTCCCTGCCGTACCGGCTCGGGTTCACCAACGTCTACAAGCTGTACGCCGAGGCCGGCCGTACCGACGAGGTGACCTTCATCGGCTCGGCCAAGCTGGGCATCCCGGAGAACGCGATCGTCGCCTTCGCGCTGGGTGCCGACATGGTCAACACCGCACGTGGAGCGATGCTCGCCCTGGGCTGCATCCAGGCGCAGAAGTGCCACACGGACCACTGCCCGACGGGTGTCGCCACGCAGAACAAGTGGCTGGCCCACGGCCTCGACCCGGCGCTGAAGTCCGTCCGGGTCGCCAACTACCTCAAGACGATGCGCCGCGACCTGCTCAAGGTCGCCGAGGCCTGCGGGGTCGCCCACCCCGGTCTGCTCAGCGTGCACGACATCGACCTGGTGGACGGCCTGCACACGAAGCGTCCTCTCGACGACGTGTACGGCTACCAGCCGGGCTGGGGCGTCCCGTCGCAGATGATCCGCGAGGAGATCACCGAGATCATGAAGCCGCGACTGCCCGAGGACGTCGCCGTGCCGGGCAGGTGATCCGGGTCAGCCCGCCGTACGGCGCGGGCGCCGACGGATCGGCGGCTTCATCGGCTTCACCGCGTCGAGCTCGTCGAGGAAGCCGGTCGCCCAGCGGTCGACGTCGTGCTCGCTGACGGTCTTCCGCATCGCCTTCATCCGGCGGGTGATCTCCTTGGGGTCCGCGGTCGCCGCCTCGACGATCGCGGCCTTCATGCCGTTGATGTCGTAGGGGTTGACCAGCCACGCCTGGCTGAGCTCGTGCGCCGCGCCGGCGAACTCCGACAGCACCAGGGCGCCGTCGTTGTCGTAGCGGCAGGCGACGTACTCCTTGCAGACGAGGTTCATGCCGTCGCGGTAGGGAGTGACGACCATGATGTCGGCGGCGCGGTAGAGCGCAGCCATCTCCTCGCGCGGGTACGAGGAGTGCAGGTAGGAGATCGCGGGACGGCCGATGCGGCCGAGGTCTCCGTTGACGCGTCCCACGAGCATGTCGATCTCGTCGCGCATCCGTCGGTACTCGTCGACCCGTTCGCGTGACGGCGTGGCGACCTGCACGAAGACCGTGGCCTCGACGTCGAACGTGCCGTCGGCGACGAGCTCGGCGTACGCGCGGAGGCGGGGGTAGATCCCCTTGGTGTAGTCGAGCCGGTCGACACCCAGCAGTACGCGCTTGGGGTTGCCGAGGGCCTTGCGGATCGCCTCTGCCCGGCGCGTCACCTCGGGGGAGCGGGCCAGGTCCTCGAAGTCGGAGGCATCGATGGAGATCGGGTAGGCGCCCGCACGCACCGGACGGCCGTCGGGCAGCGTGATCAGGTCGCGGTGCGTCTTGTGCCCGACCCGGGTCCGGACCAGGCGGACGAAGTTCTGCGCGCCGCCGGGGAGGTGGAAGCCGACGATGTCGGCGCCGAGCAGTCCCTCGAGGACCTGGCGCCGCCACGGCAGCTGGTTGAAGAGCTCCGCGGGCGGGAACGGGATGTGGAGGAAGAAGCCGATCTTCAGGTCCGGCCGGAGGTCGCGCAGCATCTGCGGCACGAGCTGCATCTGGTAGTCGTGCACCCACACCATCGCGCCCGGCGCTGCCACCTCGGCCGCCCGCTCGGCGAAGCGCTGGTTGACGCGCTTGTAGGCCTCCCACCACTCACGCTTGAACAGCGGCTTGGCGACCACGTCGTGGTACAGCGGCCACAGCGTGGCGTTGGAGAAGCCCTCGTAGAACTCCTCGACCTCACGAGCACTGAGGGTGACCGGCACGAGCTGCAGGCCGTCCTCCACGAACGGCTCGAGCTCCTCGTCGGTGCCACCGGGCCAGCCGATCCAGGCGCCCTGGTGGACGCGCATGACCGGTTCGAGCGCGGAGACGAGGCCGCCCGGCGAACGCCGCCACCGCAGCGTGCCGTCGGTGTCGACGACGCGGTCGACCGGGAGTCGGTTGGCGACGATGACCAGGTCGGCGGATCCGGAGGCGGTCATGCCTCGACCCTAGGGCATGCCCGTACGCCGCTCAGTCGGCGGCGTGCCGTGCCGCCGGGGGCCGGACGACCCACGCCTCGAGGCGGCTGTAGCCCCGCACCGCCTCGGGCGGGATGCGGCGGACCGTCCAGCGGTCGCCCACGAGCTCGGCCAGTGCGGGGTTGGCCAGCACCGTGCCCGGCCGCGCGAGCGAGGTGAGGCGTGAGGCGATGTTGACCGTCTCGCCGAAGACGTCGCCGAGGCGGTGCAGCACGGGGCCCCACGTGACGCCCGCCCGGACCTGGGGGAAGCTCGGGTCCGCCTCGTGGAGCAGGGCGAGGGTGCTGGCGATCTCGGCGGTCGCGTGGGGGTCGTCGACGACGAAGAGGATCTCGTCACCGATGGTCTTGACCACCCGGCCGCCGTGGGAGGCGACGAGGGCGCTGGCCGTGCTGTCGAAGCGCTCCAGGAGCGCGGCGAGCTCGCCCATCGAGAGCTCGCGGCTGGTGCGGGTGAAGGCGACCATGTCGACGAAGCCGACGCCGCTCTCGACGGCGCCCGACTCGGCGGCGAGGAGGGCGCGGCCCGCCGCGCGGGCGAGGTGGCGGCGCCAGACGTAGTCCTGCAGCTGCTGGAGCACGGGCAGGATCTCGCCGACGGCGTCACCGAGCTGGTCGGGGGGCACGTCGGCGAGTGCCCGTGCCATGAGCCGGACCTCCCAGTCCGCCAGGCGGCTGAACGACCGGCCCATGCTGCGGGCCGAGGTGAGCTCGTCGCCCTCCTCCATGCCGAGCGGCTCGAGGAACCGGGGGAGGAGCTCGAGCACGGCGATGTCGGCGTCGGTGAACAGGACGGCGTCGTCATCGGTGGAGGGGAAGCCCAGCGCTCGCCAGAGCGCGGTGAGGCGCTCCATGGCGATGCCCGTGGCCGCGGAGACCTGGGTGCGCGTGTAGAGAGCGTCCTCACCGAGGATCGCCCGGGTGACGTCGTCGTAGATCGTCCGCGACATGCCGGAGGCCGGGGACCCGTGGTCCCCGGCCTCCGCGTGGTCTTCGTCCAAGGCTCAGCTGTCTCCGAGGCGCTCGGCGGTCGTGGTCTCGAGGGCGTTCTTGAAGGTCGCCGACTTCGCCATGAGCTCGGCGACGGCCTCGTTGGTGAAGTGCAGGACCTCGAGGTCGGTGACCGATACGACGGACGCCGTGCGCAGGCGGTGGCCGACGATGGCGGACTCGCCGACGGTGTCGCCCGGGCCGAGGCGGGCGATCTCCTCGCGGCCCTTCCGGACCGAGACCTCGCCCGACAGGATGATGTACGCCTTGTCCGCCGGGGTCTTCTCCCAGATCAGGCCCCAGTGGGCGGGGATGTGGACGGCCGTGCCGTGGTCGGCGATCAGCTTGAGCTCGGCGTCGGTCAGGCCGGAGAAACGGTCGAGTGCGCGCAGTGCGGCAACCGTGTTCGTGTCGGTCACGGGCAGGGTCCTCTCAGGAATGTGACGTACCTCCCAGCAGGATCTTCGCGTGGTTGACCGGTCCTGTCCAGCGATCGCGCCCCATTCGTCACAACTGTTCACAGGCGTTTCCGGGCGTCTCCAGGCACGCCGCCGGAGCGAATGACATGCCTGTGATTACGTGTCAGGATGGGTGCGTCCGGTCAGTCGGACGCAGTTCTGGGTTCAGCGCGAAGGGGTCGAAACGCATGGACGCCGCCGAGACGGTCAACCAGGGCGAGGGTGCCGAGGGCGCCTCGCTCACGGAGCGCGATCGCGCCATCCTCGAGTTCGAGCGCCAGTGGTGGAAGTTCGCCGGCGCCAAGGAGCAGGCGGTCCGCGAGAAGTTCGACATGTCCTCGACGCGCTACTACCAGGTGCTCAACGCCCTGATCGACAAGCCCGAGGCGCTCGAGGCCGACCCGCTGCTGGTCCGTCGCCTCCGCCGACTGCGCGCCGCGCGTCAGCGCCAGCGGTCCGCCCGTCGACTCGGATTCGAGCTCTGAGCGTGGCCCGTCGCACCCGTGACGAGCAGGGCGCAGCCGCCCCGTCGTTCGTCGTCGTCCTGAGCGTCGTCGCCGTGGCCATGGCCGGCATCGCCCTCATCGCCAAGCACGACTCCGGCGACGACCTCGAGCCGGTGGCCAGGCCGACCACCTCCACGACCGTGGTGGAGTCCGGCAGCCCCAGCGTGGCCCCCACTGCCTCGGTGGCGCCGAAGCCGGTCAAGCGCAACGAGGTCAACGTCGAGGTCTACAACACCTCGAGCATCAAGAAGCTGGCCGCGCGCACCGCGGAGAAGGCGTCGACCCTCGGCTGGCAGGTGCTCGGCACCGACAACTGGCCCGGCAGCGTCCCCGCGCCGACGGTCTACTACGGACCCCGCCTCGAGGCAGCCGCGAAGCTCCTCGGCCAGGACCTCGGCATCCGCCGGATCCGGCCCGCCGTCGACCCGATGAAGCCCGACCGCATCACCGTCATCCTCGACCGGACCTACGTCGAGGGCTGACGAGCGCGGCCCGACCGGGGGTGCGTGACGCGTCCCGTGGTTGAGTAGGGGCATGCGGTTCACCTCGCCCGACGCCATGCAGCGGTACGCCGCGCTGGCGCGGGTGGCTGCGGGCACCGTGGTCGGTCTCGACTTCGACGGAACGCTCGCGCCGATCGTCGAGGACCCGGAGAAGGCCCGGATCCACCCGCGTGGTCCGGGCATCCTGCTCGACCTGGCGGCGCAGGTGCGGGGGATCGCCATCGTCACCGGGCGTCCCGCGCGTCAGGTCGTCGCGCTCGGGGCACTCGACGACCTCGGCACCGCCTTCTCGGACCAGGGACGCGAGCTGCAGGTCTTCGGGCAGTACGGCAACGAGCGCTGGAGCTCGCGTGACCGCCGGGTGCTCGGGCCCCGCCCACCGCACGGCCTGGCGTCGTTCCTCGGTGAGCTGCCGCGGATCCTGCGGCGGTGCGATGCCGCCGACGCCTATGTCGAGGACAAGGGGCTGGCGGTCGCCGTCCACACGCGGCGGCTCGAGGCGCCCGAGGCGGCGTTCCAGCGCCTGCTGCCGGAGCTCGCCATCGCGGCCGAGCGCCACGGCATGAAGGTCGAGCCCGGGCGGCAGGTCATCGAGATCCGCGCTCCCGGCGCCGACAAGGGTGACGTCGTCCAGAAGCTGGCGCACGACCTCGGCGCCCTCGGCGTCTGCTTCGTCGGCGACGACCTCGGCGACCTCGACGCGTTCCACGCCGTCCAGGCGCTGCGCGAAGACGGGATGACCACGCTGCTGGTCTGCTCGGCCTCCGACGAGGAGAGTGCGCTGGTGCCGCTGAGCGACGTCGTCGTCGCCGGTCCCGACGGGGTGCTGCAGTTCCTGGCGACGCTCGCCCGCGACGCCGCTGCCAGTGCCCGATCCGAGGAGTGAAACGGATTCGCGCGACGCTTCGCCCTGCCCGTACTCTTGAGCCTGCTCATCGAGAGGGACTGAGGGAACGGCCCGACGAAGTCCCGGCAACCGCCACGAACCTCCTGCTTCGGCAGTCGTGGAAAAGGTGCTAATTCCGGCCCGCGGCGAAAGACGGCGTGGGGAAGATGAGAGGGAGGTTCCTCATGAGCGTTGTAGAGACTGCCGGTCAGGTCCTGCGCGAGGGCGCGTTCGGCCACGCCACCGCACTGTCGTGCCGCGAGTGCGGCCACCAGGTCGCCCTCGGTCCGTTCTACGCCTGTCCGGAGTGCTTCGGTCCCCTGGAGATCTCCTACGACTTCCCGGCCGTGACCCGCGAGGAGATCGAGGCCGGCCCCGCCAACATCTGGCGCTACAAGGCGCTCCTGCCCGTGCCGTCGGACATCGAGCAGAGCCCCAACATGGAGCCCGGCTTCACCCGTCTGCTGAAGGCGCACAACCTCGGTCGTGAGCTCGGCATCGACAACCTGTGGGTGAAGGACGACTCGACCAACCCCACCAACTCCTTCAAGGACCGTGTCGTCGCCTGCGCCCTGTCGGCCGCGACCGAGCTCCACGCGAAGGTCTTCGCCTGTCCGTCGACCGGCAACCTGGCCAACGCCGTCGCCGCCGCCGGTGCCCGCTCGGGCATCAAGACCGTCGTCTTCATCCCGGCCAACCTCGAGAAGCCGAAGCAGATCAACTCGGCCATCTACACCGACTCGCTGGTCGCCGTGAACGGCAACTACGACGACGTCAACAAGCTGGCGTCGGAGATCGCCGGCGAGGAGGACGGCTGGGCGTTCGTCAACGTCAACGTCCGGCCGTACTACGCCGAGGGCTCCAAGACGCTCGGCTACGAGATCGCCGAGCAGCTCGGCTGGCGCCTGCCCGACCAGGTCGTCATCCCCGTCGCCTCGGGTTCGCAGCTGACCAAGGTCCACAAGGCCTTCCAGGAGCTGATCAAGCTCGGTCTGGTGGAGGAGAAGCCCTACAAGATCTACGGCGCCCAGGCCACGGGCTGTGGCCCGGTCGCCACGGCGTTCAAGGCCGGCGTCGACGCGATCCGGCCGGTGAAGCCGGACACGATCGCCAAGTCGCTCGCGATCGGCAACCCGGCCGACGGCATCTACGTCCTCGACATCTGCCGCGAGACCGGCGGTGCGGTCGAGGAGGTCACCGACGACGAGATTCGCGACGGCATCGTCCTGCTCGCGCGCACCGAGGGCATCTTCACCGAGACCGCCGGTGGCACGACCACGGCCGTGCTCAAGAAGCTCGTCGAGACCGGCCAGCTCGACACCTCGCTCGAGACCGTCTTCATCAACACCGGCCACGGCCTGAAGACCCTCGACGCCATCGCGGACAAGGTGGGCGCCGCGGCGACCATCGATCCGTCCTACGATGCCTTCAAGGCCGCCGGCCTCGTCTGACCGGCCTCATCTGATCAGGAGCAGCAGCACATGAGCATTTCCGTCCGCATCCCCACCATCCTGCGCACCTACACCGGTGGCGCGTCCGAGGTGACCGCCGAGGGTGCGACCCTCGCGGAGGTGCTCGACTACCTCGAGGCCAACCACGCCGGCATCAAGGACCGCATCCTCGACAGCAACGGCGAGCTGCGCCGCTTCGTCAACGTCTACGTGGGCAACGAGGACGTCCGGTTCCTCGAGAACCTGGCGACGGCCACCCCGGCCGGCACCCAGATCTCGGTGATCCCGGCGGTCGCGGGCGGCTGCTGAGGCGATCGTCACAGTGTCTTGAGAGGCCACGCTGCGTAGATTCGCAGCGTGGCCTCTGTCGTACTCCAGCTCGCCGCCGACGCGCCTTCCGGGCTGCTGCCGGCCCGCGACCAGATGGCGCTGTCGCTCGGCTGGCACATCGTGCTCGCCTGCTTCGGTGTCGCGTTCCCGTCGATGATCTTCGTGATGCACTGGCTGGGGCTCCGCGGCAACGCGACGGCCCTCGAGCTGGCCAAGCGGTGGTCGAAGGTCTCGGCGGTCCTCTTCGCGATCGGTGCCGTCTCCGGCACGGTGCTCTCCTTCGAGATGGGCCTGCTCTGGCCCAGGCTGATGGGCCGGTTCGGCGACGTCCTCGGCCTGCCCTTCGCCTTCGAAGGCCTCGCCTTCTTCATCGAGGCGATCTTCATGGGCATCTACCTCTACGGGTGGGGGCGCCTTCCCGCGCGCGTGCACCTCCTGACGTTGGTGCCGATGGCGGTGGCTGGCGTGGTCGGCACCTTCTGCGTGCTGGCGGTCAACGCCTGGATGAACAACCCGGCCGGGTTCCGCATCAACGCCGCGGGAGACGTCGTCGACGTACGACCGTGGGCGGCGATGTTCAACGACGGCGTGTACCTGATGTTCGCCCACATGTGGGTGGCGGCGTTCGTGGTCGTCGGCTTCACGGTCGCGGGTGTCTACGCCGTCGGGATGCTGCGTGGCCGGCGCGACGCGCACCACCGCCTCGGGTTCATGGTGCCGTTCGTCTTCGCGACGGTCTTCGCGCTGGCGCAGCCGCTGGTCGGGCACGTCCTCGGCCTCCGCCTGGCGGAGGCCCAGCCGGCCAAGCTGGCTGCGTTCGAGCTCGCGACCACGACCGAGGAGGCGCCTGCGCCGCTCCGGATCGGTGGCTGGCTCGGGTCCGACGGCGAGGTGCACGGCGACCTCGAGATCCCTGCGATCGGCTCGCTGATCGCCCGCAACTCCTTCGACAAGCCGGTGCCCGGCCTCGACACGGTGCCCGAAGCGGACCGTCCGCCGGTGAACATGACGCGCTGGTCCTTCCAGCTCATGGTCGCGTTCGGCTCGCTGCTGGCGGCCAGCGTCGCCGGCTACTGGCTGCTCCGCTGGCGGCGTCTCCCGGTGCTCGGTGGGCGCGACCTCCTCGAGAAGCGCTGGTTCCTCCGGTTCATGGCCCTCTCCGGCCCGCTCGCGATCCTCACGATGGAGCTCGGCTGGATAGCGACCGAGGTCGGCCGTCAGCCCTGGATCGTCTACGGCGTGATGCGGACCTCCGAGGCGGCGACGGACAACCCGTGGCTGTGGTTCTCGCTCGCCGGGGTGGCGACCCTCTACGCCGGCCTGACGGCTGCGGCGTACGTCGTCCTGCGGGGCATGGCGCGACGCTGGCGGGAGGGCGAGACGGACCTGCCCTCGCCGTACGGTCCGGCCCATCTCGACGAGGTGGAGGCGCACTGATGGGCATCGAGACCGTCGTCGCCGCGGCCCTCTTCACCGGAGTCCTCGCGTACGCCGTGTTCGGCGGCGCCGACTTCGGTTCGGGCTTCTTCGACCTCACCGCCGGTGGAGCGCGTCGCGGAGCGCGGCTGCGCACCCTGGTCGACCACAGCATCGGTCCGGTCTGGGAGGCCAACCACGTCTGGCTGATCTTCGTGCTGGTGACCTGGTGGACGGCGTTCCCGTCGGCCTTCGCTGCTGCGATGACGACGCTGTGGCTGCCCCTGATGCTCGGCCTGCTGGGCATCGTGCTCCGCGGCGCGAGCTTCGCCTTCCGCAAGTACGCCAGCACCCTGGGCCAGGCGCGCGTGTTCGGCATCGTGTTCGCCCTGTCCTCGCTGGTGACGCCGTTCTTCCTCGGGGCCGCGGCAGGCGCGATCGCGTCCGGGCGCGTGCCCGCGGAGGGCCACGGCGACCTCCTCACGAGCTGGCTGAACCCGACGGGGGTCGTGGGCGGTCTCGTCGCCGGCGGGACCTGCGCGTTCCTCGCCGGGTCCTTCCTGGTCGCCGACGCGGCGCGGGCGGAGCAGGCCGACCTGGCCGAGGTGCTCCGGATCCGCACGCTCGGCGTCGGCATGGTGACCGGTCTGGTCGTCTTCGCCGGCCTGGTCCCCCTCATGCACGACGCCCCCACGCTCTACGACGGTCTCTCGGGCCGTGCCCTCCCGCTGGTGCTGCTCTCGGCGGTGACCGGCGTCGCGACCCTCGTCCTGATCGCCCGCCGCCGCTACGCGCTGGCCCGCTTCACCGCGGTCGCGGCGGTCGCGACCGTCGTGCTCGGCTGGGGCGTGGCGCAGTACCCCTGGATGCTGGTCGACCAGGTGACCTTCGCCGACGCGGCGGGTGCACCGGCGACACTGACCGCGCTGACCGTGGCGGTGGCGCTCGCTGCCGTGATCGTGCTCCCGGCCCTCGGTTACCTGCTCTACCTGACCCAGACGGAGCGCTGGACCAAGCACTGAGGTCGCGCAGGACCCTTCCGTTCGCGTCCATGGCGGGTTGGGCTCCGGTTCACGCGCCTGTGGCACAACTGGCCGCATGAGGCGCGAGGGCTGGATCGGGGCAGGCGTGGTCATCGGAGCGGTGGGTGCCGCCGTCGGGGGCCTGACCTACGGCGGGCGGGAGCTGCTCCACCGGCAGGCGGACATCGCCCGCGGTGTCATCGGCAAGCCCCTGGGTGAGAAGGCGCCGAAGGCCGACAAGGTCTACCGCAAGCGCTTCGGGGACGCTGTCGACCTGGTGATGCTCGGCGACTCGCTGGCCGCCGGCCTCGGGGCCGACCTTCCCTCCGAGACCCTCGGCGCGCGCCTGGCCAAGGGCGCCGCCAAGCGGATCAAGCGGTCGGTCCGACTGACCACCGTGGCGCGCGTCGGCAACCACAGCAGCGAGCTCATGGAGCAGATCGGCCGGCTCCCAGAGGGATGCCGGCCGGACGTCGCGGTGATCGTCGTCGGCGGCAACGACATCACGCACCGCCACGCCACCGCCGCGAGCGTCGCCCACCTGGAGGACGCGATCCGCACGCTCCAGGGACTCGGGGCCGAGGTGGTCGTCGGCACGTGCCCCGACCTCGGCATGCTGCGCGCCGTGCCCCAGCCGCTGCGCACGCTGGGGTCGATCGCGTCGCGCCAGCTGGCGTCGGCACAGCGCGAGGCGGCGCTGGCACTGGGCGCGCGGGTCGTCGACCTCGCCCAGGTGGCCGGCCCCTTCTTCGTCACCAACCCCGACGAGATGTTCAGCGTCGACCGCTTCCATCCCTCCTCGCTGGGCTATCGGCGTACGGCGAAGGCGATGCTGCCGAGCGTCGTGGCTGCCTTCGGGGGAGAGGTGGAGGTGCCGTTCGGGCACCACGTGCCGCTGGTGCGCTGATGGTCTAGAAGCGCTGCTCCACCGAGGTCGTCGTGTCGATCGAGTCGCGGTGGGCACGGTCGGTGCCGGTCCCGCCGTCGAGCGTGTCGGCGGTGCTGTCGACCGTCTGGAAGGTGTCGTTGCCGCCCTTGCCGTAGAGCTTGTCCTTGCCGGCGCCGCCGGTCAGCGTGTTCACGGCATCGTTGCCGGTGAGGGTGTCGCCTCCCTTGCCTCCGGTGAGGTTCTCCACGTCGGTGCCGATCCGGTCTCCCTCGCCCGCGGCGCCGTCGTCGTACACGCCGTTGAGCGACAGCGTCACGGTGGCGGTCCGCGCGGCGTACGACGCCGTGTCGACGCCGGCGCCGCCCGCGATGAGGTCGGACCCGTTGGCTGCCGCCCCCTCGGTGAAGGTGTCGTTGCCGCCGTAGCCGAACAGGTCGTCGTCGCCGGCCCCGCCGTCGAGGGTGTCATTGCCTGCAGTGCCGTACTTGTCATCGCCGCGCAGCACGTCGTCGCCGTCGCGGCCGTACAGCTTGTCGGCACCGTCCTGGCCCAGGAGGACGTCGTTGCCCGAGCCACCGTCGAGGGTGTCGATGCCGACGTCGCCGATCAGCCGGTCGTTGCCACCTCGGCCGAGCAGGCGGTCGTCGCCGGCGAAGCCGTCGAGGGTGTCGGCGGACGTCGAGCCGGCGAGCGTGTCGTTGCCGGTGCCGCCGACCAGCGCGGTGATGCCGAAGTCGAGGTCGTCGCCCTCGCCGGTCGCACCGTCGTTGGCCTCACCGTCGATGGTGAGGGAGACGGCTGCGGACCGGATCGAGTAGTCGGCCTTCACACCCGAGATGCCGTCGTCGACGGTCACCGTGTCCGCGCCGTCCCCGGCCGGGCCGGCGACGTACGTGCCGCCGCTGATGCTGCCGCTGAAGCGGATCGTGTCGTTGCCCTGCCCGGGGATCATCGTGCAGGCGCATCCGACGGTGAGGTCGTCACCGAGGAGGCCGCCCTTGACGGTCTCCCAGCCACCGCCGTCGATGTTGCCGGGCGCTGCGCCCTCGGTCATGAGCATCGAGCCGCCGGGGTAGAACGCGCCGTGGAGGGAGCCGTTGAACGCCGAGGCGTCGAGGGTGTCCGTGCCGTCGCCGGCCTGCCAGTCGAGCATGCCGTGGAAGGCCGGGCCCAGGGTCAGGGTGTCGTTGCCGGCTCCGGTGTCGATCGCGTGGAAGTCGTCGCCGCCGATCACGTCGTCCCCGGCGAAGGTCTGGATCGAGTCGGCTCCCAGGAGGTTGTCCTCGCCGAAAGCGCCGTCGTTCTGGACGCCGTCGAGGGTGGCGGTGACCGGCGCCCCCTCCGTGTAGAAGACCACCTCGTCGTAGCTGGCCGTCGCATCGCCGATCTGGTCGGGGTAGCCGAAGTCCCAGACGGCGTCGATCTGGTCGCCGTAACCGTCCTCGCCGTCGGCCCAGTCGCCGTCGAGGACGTCGGAGCCGTCACCGTCGTGGATCACGTCCCAGCCGCCTCCGCCGTAGAGCTGGTCATCGCCGTCGTTGCCATCCACGGTGTCGGAGCCGGGTCCGCCGCTGAGCTGGTCGCTCCCGGCTCCGCCGCTGATGGTGTCGGAGCCGTCGGAGCCGGTGATCACGTCGCTGCCGTCGTTGCCGAGGACGCTGATGGTGGCGGTCTGGAACGGCAGGCCGGACAGGTCGATCGTGTCGGTGCTGCTGCCTCCCTTGACCGCGCGGAGTGCGCCCCACTGGTTGTCGAACTGGATGTCCGGCGTCTGGTCGTTGTCCGTCGTGAACTGCAGGGGGGTGCCGGTGCCGACGAAGTCGACCTTCACCGGGCTGCCGGCCGAGGTGCCGTCGAGCTTCACCGTGTCGTACTGGCTCACGGGCAGCTTGAGCAGGGCGTCCGTCCCGTCGAGGCCGGTCCAGTCGGAGCCGAGGTCGACGACCCAGTCGTCCGCGTAGGCGTCCGACTGCACGTCGATGGTGTTGACCGTCCGCACGTCGACGGAGCACTCGTCGCCGTTGACCGCCCCCGAGCCGTCGTGGATCCACAGGTGGTGCGAGGGGCCCTCGACGGAGAACCGCTGGTCGTAGGCGTAGTTCGCCGCGTTGACGGTCAGCGTGCCGGAGCTGGCGCTGCACGACAGGGTGGCGGCGTGGGCCGGGCTGGTGAGCGCCAGCGGCAGGAAGCCGAGGGCGCCGGAAGCGGTGGCGACGAGGACGCGGAACGGCGTACGGCGGGCGGTCATGGCGGGCTCCAGGGCTGCGGGACGGTGTCGTGAGGCAGCCGCCGAGCCGACCAGGAGCAGCCTAAGCCGCGGCTGACGGCCTGTCAGCAGCGTCCAGGGGCTTTGCACTCGCTTGGGTCGAGTGCTAGACATGACGCTGGCACTCTCCTCAGGAGAGTGACAACGCAGACCGGGCGCCAGCTGAGGTCAGCGAGTCCGTCGGGAAGGGTCCGGCGGGTCTCGAGGATCGTCCGTCGCGGGCAGCCCGCCCAGGTCCCCACACACCAACTCATGGCGAAGGAATCGCAGAGTCATGGCGAAGCTGATTGCTTTCAACGAGGAGGCCCGCCGCGGCCTCGAGCGGGGTATGAACACCCTCGCCGACGCGGTCAAGGTCACCCTCGGTCCCAAGGGCCGCAACGTCGTCCTGGAGAAGAAGTGGGGCGCCCCCACGATCACCAACGACGGTGTCTCGATCGCCAAGGAGATCGAGCTCGAGGACCCGTACGAGAAGATCGGTGCCGAGCTCGTCAAGGAGGTCGCGAAGAAGACCGACGACGTCGCCGGTGACGGCACGACGACGGCCACCGTCCTCGCCCAGGCGCTGGTCCGCGAGGGCCTCCGCAACGTTGCTGCCGGTGCGAACCCGATGGGTCTCAAGCGCGGCATCGAGGCGGCCGTCGCCGCCATCTCCGAGCAGCTGCTCGCGCAGGCCAAGGAGGTCGAGTCGCGCGAGGAGATCGCCGCGACCGCGACCATCTCCGCCGGTGGCGACGCCACCGTCGGTGACGCCATCGCCGAGGCGATGGACAAGGTCGGCAAGGAGGGCGTCATCACGGTCGAGGAGTCGAACACGTTCGGCATCGACCTGGAGCTCACCGAGGGCATGCGCTTCGACAAGGGCTACATCTCGGCGTACTTCGTGACCGACCCGGAGCGCATGGAGACGGTCCTCGAGGACCCGTACGTCCTCATCGCCAACCAGAAGATCTCCAACGTCAAGGACCTGCTGCCGATCCTCGAGAAGGTCATGCAGTCGGGCAAGCCGCTCCTCATCCTCGCCGAGGACGTGGACGGCGAGGCGCTGTCGACCCTGGTCGTCAACAAGATCCGCGGCACCTTCAAGTCCGTCGCCGTCAAGGCTCCGGGCTTCGGTGACCGCCGCAAGGCCATGCTCCAGGACATCGCGATCCTGACCGGCGGCCAGGTCATCTCCGAGGAGGTCGGCCTCAAGCTCGAGTCGACCGGTCTCGAGCTGCTCGGCCAGGCCCGCAAGGTCGTCATCACCAAGGACGAGACCACCATCGTCGAGGGTGCCGGCGACGCTGCGCAGATCGAGGGTCGGGTCAACCAGATCCGCGCCGAGATCGAGAAGTCGGACTCCGACTACGACCGCGAGAAGCTCCAGGAGCGCCTCGCCAAGCTGGCCGGCGGCGTGGCCGTCATCAAGGTCGGCGCGGCCACGGAGGTCGAGCTCAAGGAGCGCAAGCACCGCATCGAGGACGCCGTCCGCAACGCCAAGGCTGCTGTCGAGGAGGGCATCCTCCCCGGCGGTGGTGTCGCGCTCGTCCAGGCTGGCGCGACCGCGTTCGAGAAGCTGGAGCTCGAGGGCGACGAGGCCACCGGTGCCAACATCGTCAAGGTCGGCATCTCGGCCCCGCTCAAGCAGATCGCGATCAACGCCGGCCTCGAGGGTGGCGTCGTGGCGGAGAAGGTCGCGAACCTTCCCGCCGGCCAGGGCCTCAACGCCGCCACGGGCGAGTACGTCGACCTGCTGGCCGCCGGCATCATCGACCCGGCCAAGGTCACCCGCTCGGCCCTGCAGAACGCCGCCTCCATCGCGGCGCTCTTCCTCACCACCGAGGCTGTCGTCGCCGACAAGCCGGAGAAGGCTGGCGCCGCGCCGGCTGGTGGCGACATGGGCGGCATGGACTTCTGACCATCGCCTCACTGAGCGACCGAAGGGTCCCGGCTCCGGCCGGGGCCCTTCGTGCATTTCGGTTCCGGCGCGGGGCGTGGGAGGATCGTCGTATTCCGCTGAACGGGGCTTCCACCCTGAAAGCGGGAAGAAGGGCCCGGGTGTCTTCCCGGGCCCTTCGCCTTTCGGTGCCGTTGTCCGCCTCAGCTGACGCCGGACGGGCGGAACTGCACCGAGATGCGCGGGCCTGCGGCCGCCACCTTGGGCACGGCGTGCTGCCACGTGCGCTGGCACGAGCCGCCCATGACGAGGAGGTCGCCGTGTCCCATGGTGAAGGCGATCGACGCCCCGCCGGACTCCGGGCGGAGCAGCAGTCGGCGCGGATCCCCGAACGACAGGATCGCCACCATGGTGTCCTCGCTGGCGCCGCGGCCGATGCGGTCGCCGTGCCAGGCCACCGAGTCGCGGCCGTCACGGTAGTAGCAGCAGCCGGCCGTCACGAACGGCTCGCCCAGCTCGGGGAGGTAGTGGTTGGTCAGGGCCTGGCGCGCGCTCGTCAGCAGCCGGTGCGGCAGCCGGTCGTCGCCGGCGTAGGTGTGGACGAGGCGGGGGACGTCGACGACGCGGTCGTACATCTCGCGCTGCTCGGCGCGCCACGGGACGTCGCGCACGAGCGACCGGAACACCTCCGAGGCGCCACGCACCCACGACCGGCGCACGTCCACCCACGCGCCGTCGCCGAGGATGGTGCGCTCCACCGATCCGCGCAGCCGGGCGAGCGACGCCTCGGGTGCGAGGTCGAAGAGGTCGCCCTGGAACTCGACGCTCATGGCGACAGGCTAGCAGTTTGTCGAACAGAGATTCGATGGCCCGGGGCTTCGTCTAGTCCAAACGGGCCATTTGGGACGAAGGCAAACGCAAGTGGTTGCTATTTCATCCAGAATCGAGCCGTGGTTTCGACGGTGGGGGAGCAGCGCGTGGAGACGCCGAAGTTGAAGTACGTGCAGGTGCGGGACCACCTGCGTGCCTTGCTCGCCGACGCCGATCCGGGCATGGCGGTGCCGTCGGAGCGTGAGCTCGTCCAGCAGTTCGGCGTCGCCCGCATGACCGTGCGCCAGGCCGTCGACGCCCTCGTCGCCGAGGGCCTGCTGGAGCGCAGTCCGGGCCGGGGCACGTTCGTCGCGGAGCCCGTCCTGCCGGCGACCGGCATCCAGGGCTTCACCGAGGACATGCGCCGTCGAGGCGTCGACACCGACTCGATCACCCTCATGGCACGGGTGGAGAAGGCCAACGCCGGCATCGCGCGGGCGCTCGGTCTCACCGCGGGCGACCCGGTGATCCACTGGCGTCGCATCCGCCGTGCCGACGGCAGTGCCGTCTGCGTCGAGGACACCTACCTCAACGAGGTCATGCTGCCCGGCTTCCTCCAGCCCGCCATGCCGCCGAGCCTGTACGCCGTGCTGGACCGTCGGGCGCTCCGGCCGACCTGGGCCGAGGACGTCTTCACCGCCGCCCTCGCGACGGAGGACGACGCCGCGCTGCTCGGCGTGGAGCCGGGCGACCCGGTGCTCCACGTCAGCCGGCGGGCACTCCACCGCAACCGGCCGATCGCCGTCTCCCGCAGCGTGTACGTCGCCGCGCTGCACTCCCCGCACATCCAGTACACCGAGCGCTGACCGGGCGCGGCCCGTAGCCGCCTGCCTCAGCCGGCGCAGCCCTGGGCCAGCCGCCGCACCTTCGCGACGACCTCGGGCGCCACGCTGTGCTCCTCGATCTGGGCCCGGGTGAAGTTCTCGACCAGTGCGGTGCCGAAGCAGCGGGCGCGGTCGTGGGTCCAGTGGTCCTCGATCAGGCTGCGCGTCAGGTAGGTGCGGTAGAGGGCGATGTTCAGCGCCTCGTCCGAGTGCTCGCCGCTGCCCTTCGCGGCGGTGCCCGGATCACACGAGGAGAACAGCAGCCCCTTGTCGCCCTGGCGCGTCACGGAGGCGACGCCCTTCGGTCCCCTGCGGATCCACGCGGTGAGCGTGCTGGCCAGCTCATCGGCGTCGCGCGCGGTGTCGCCGACGTAGCTGATGTCGACGCAGGTCGTGCCCTTCGCGTTCGTGTACGCGACGTACCGGTCCCCGCCCCAGCCGTCCGTCGCCGTCAGTGCCCGGCGCACCGGCAGGCGTGCAGCGAGGGTGAAGAGCCATCCGGTCGACTCGAAGGTGTTGCTGTCGAACTCCTTGGCGCCGGAGGGGAGCTTCGGCTTGGCGACGTGGACCGCCTTCTGGCCGTCCCAGGTCAGGGTGAACGGGTCGACGAGGTTCTCCTCGGTGGTCGGCGGCTTCCGGAAGAGCTTGTCGACCTCGTCGTCGCCGTCGAGCGTGGCGACGTCGAGGAGGGCCTCGCCGAGGGAGTACGGCGCGCCCATCATCGTGCGCAGCACCTCCGGCACGCCCTCGACCGAGTCGCTGGCGCCGTGGCTCTGGCGGGCCTGGTCGCGCCGGAGCGCGCGACGTGCCTTCGGCGAGAGCTGCGCGGCGTACTTCGTCTGGATGCGGGAGGCGTCGCCCTCGACGAGAGCGTCATAGGCCAGGCCCGAGCTGTCGTCGGCCTTCTCCAGCTTGCGGCTGTGAGCGCCGGCGTCGAAGTTCTGGTCCTGGAGGACGTGCACGAGCTCGTGCACCAGCGTCGACTTCACCGCCGGGGTGATCCGGGTGCCGCGCACCCGGATCAGCTGGTCGTCGAAGGAGTAGTAGGCCAGCGTGCCGCCCGCCGTCAGCTTCTCCTGCTCGTCGAAGAGGTCGACGTCGCCGTGGACCAGGCCCAGCGCACGCAGCATCCCGGTCCAGTGCTGGAGGTCCGCGAGGTCCTCCTTGGTGAGGTCGCCCTTGTCGCTCTTCAGCCCCTTCTCGAACTCCTTGGGCGTCTGGAAGTCGACCTCGACCGGGTGCTCGAAGTCGAGGTCGCGGAGCTTCGAGGCGAGGTGGACGTACGGAAGGACCTTCGGGTCCCATGCCTTCGGGAACGTCGGCCCCGGGTCGGCCTGGGCGCCGTGCGGGAGGGAGCACCCCGCCACCGGCAGCAGTGCGGCGGCACAGACGAGGGCGGCGGTACGCCGGAACGCGGGCTTCACAGCCGGAGGCTAGCCGCGCTGCGGTGGTGTCGTCCCCCGAATCCGCCTGGCCGGGGACCTCGTCAGAGGTCGTCCGCGTCGACGATCCGGTAGGCGTAGCCCTGCTCGGCGAGGAAGCGCTGACGGTTCTGGGCGAAGTCGGCGTCGACCGTGTCGCGGCTGACGATCGTGTAGAAGTGCGCGACCTTGCCGTCCCGGCCGGGTCGCAGCAGGCGGCCGAGGCGCTGGGCCTCCTCCTGACGCGACCCGTAGGAGCCCGACACCTGGATCGCGACCTCGGCCGACGGCAGGTCGATCGAGAAGTTCGCGACCTTGCTGACGACGAGCAGCCCGATCTCACCGGCACGGAACCCGTCGAAGAGGCGCTGCCGCTCCTTCACGGTCGTCTCGCCGGTGATCGTCGGTGCGGGTTCGTCGGCGCTCCCGAGCGCACGGGAGAGCTCCTCGATCTGGTCGAGGTACTGCGCGATCACCAGCGTCGGCTGTCCCTGGTGCTGCCGGACGAGCTGGCGGACGACGTCGATCTTGTGGTGCGTGCACGCGGCGAGCCGGTAGCGCTCCTCAGGCTCCGCCGTCGCGTAGGCGATGCGTTCGCCCTGCGGCAGCGTGACGCGTACCTCGACGCAGTCAGCCGGCGCGATGTAGCCCTGCGCCTCGATGTCCTTCCACGGGGCGTCGTAGCGCTTGGGCCCGATGAGCGAGAAGACGTCGCCCTCGCGCCCGTCCTCGCGCACGAGCGTCGCGGTGAGGCCGATGCGGCGGCGCGCCTGCAGGTCGGCCGTCATCCGGAAGATCGGCGCCGGGAGCAGGTGCACCTCGTCGTAGACGATCAGGCCCCAGTCGCGGGCGTCGAGCAGCTCGAGGTGGGGGTAGGCGCCCTTCCGGCGCAGGGTCAGCACCTGGTACGTCGCGATGGTGACGGGCCGGATCTCCTTGACCGAGCCGGAGTACTCGCCGATCTCGTCCTCGGTCAGGCTCGTGCGCTTCACGAGCTCGTCCTTCCACTGCCGTGCGCTGACGGTGTTGGTGACGAGGATCAGCGTGGTGGCCTTCGCGTGGGCCATCGCAGCGGCGCCGACCAGCGTCTTGCCGGCACCGCAGGGCAGCACGACGACGCCCGAGCCGCCGTGCCAGAACGACTCCGCCGCCTCGGACTGGTAGGGACGCAGCTCCCATCCGTCCTGGTCGAGCTCGATCGGGTGCGCCTCACCGTCGACGTACCCGGCGAAGTCCTCGGCCGGCCAGCCGAGCTTGAGCAGCGCCTGCTTGAGGTTGCCGCGCTCGGAGCCGTGGACGACGACCATGTCGTCGGAGACCCGCGCACCGAGCATGCCGGCGACCTTCTTGCTGCGCAGCACCTCCTCGAGCACGGGGCGGTCCGTGGAGGTGAGCACCAGCCCGTGCTCGTCGTGCTTCTCCAGGGCCAGGCGACCGTAGCGGGCCATGGTCTCGGCGACGTCGACCAGCAGCGCGTGGGGCACGGCGTAGCGGCTGTGCGCCAGCAGGGCGTCGATCACCTGCTCGGCGTCGTGACCGGCGGCGCGTGCGTTCCACAGGCCGAGGTTGGTCAGCCGGTAGGTGTGGATGTGCTCGGGTGAGCGCTCGAGCTCCGCGAACGGCGCGATCGCGCGCCGCGCCTCGGCGGCCTTCGGGTGGTCGACCTCGAGCAGGAGGGTCTTGTCCGACTGGACGATGAGGGGGCCGTCGTTCACCGCGCGAGTCTACGGTCGTCCGCCTGAGCCCTAGCTATGGCTAGGCCTCAGGCGGACGACCTCAGTCGGTGGGCCGCACCGAGCCGATCCGGTGGACGGCGAAGGAGCGCTCGTCCTCGCTCCGGTGGTCGTACGCCGTCAGCTGGCCGCCCTCGACCCGCCGCGGGTCGACGATCCGCTCGGAGCGTGTGCCGTGGTTGTCGAGGTACTCGATGACGACGCTGGTGCGGCCCTCGATCGCGGCGCGGAGGGCCGCCAGCGCCCCGGCAGGGGTGTTGGCGATGACGTCGCGCCCGCGCGAGCTGGCGACCCGGTCGCCCGCACGGACGGCTGCCACCGCCGCGGTCACCTGCGCCGCCTCGCGGGCCGCGTCGCGGCCGGACGGGGCCGCCTTCGGGGTACGGGCCCGGAGCGCATCGGGCCGCGCGACGTGCACGCTGCCATCGGATGCCTCGACCACGGGGGCCAGGCCGAGCTCGCGCAGCCGGGAGAGCAGGACGTCGATGGGCGCGGTGCTGATGACCACCGTCGGGGCGAGGAGCCGCAGGCCGAGCGAGGCGGCCTTCGGGTCGGCGACGAGGTGGGCGAGCGCGGCCTCGTCGTCGGAGCGCAGGAACGCCTCCGCGTAGCCGACCCGGACGGTGCCGTAGGTGCGGGCCGTGTCGTCGACGAGGTAGGTGAGCGGCTGGGGCACCGGGGTGCGCGACACCGAGGCGAGGAACGTGTGGATCTCGGCCGCGGACCAGCCCGCGTCGAGCCCTCGGCGGATCGACCCCGCCCCGAACCGGTAGACCGTCGCGCCGCCCCGCGACTCGATGTCGGCGACCTGCTGGAGGCGTGCGGCGAGGGCAGGCAGCAGCGGCCCGGGGGCGATGGCGGTCAGGTCGCCCTGCACGAGCACGTGGTCCAGCGGCTCCGGCAGCAGGGGAGCGAGCACCGGAGCAGCGTCGTCGCCCGCGAGGAGGGCCCGGCCTGCGGGGGACAGCACGCCCATCCCGACGAGCCCCAGCACGGTCGCCTCCTCGACGGCGGCGGCGACCAGGCTCGCCTGGTCGGCAGGCCGGCGGGGGCGCAGCCAGCGGACGCGCGCGACCAGCGAGGGCAGGCCGGTGCCGGTCGCCAGCCCGGTCGCCGGCCCGAGCTCCGCGAGCTGGTGGAGCGCGACGGTGCGGGTGTCCACCTGGTGCGGGTCGACGAGCGCGGGCGCGAGGGCGTTGACGGCCTTGCCCGAGGCGTCCTTGCCCCCGACCTTCGCCGGCGTCCGTGCCGAGGTCAGCCACGCGCGGGCGACCCGCTGCCAGCGCTCGGCCGCCTCGAGCCGGCACCACGCGTCGTACGCGTCGGTGGGGAGCCAGCACTCCGTCTCGCCGACGGAGCCGGGAGCGAGCAGGGACGCCGACGCTGCCACGTCGACGAGCAGGGCCGCCTCGCGCTCGTCGACGTGGAGGAGGAGGGCGGCGGTCTTGAGGTCGCGCACCCCCAGGCCGCCCGTGCGCAGGACCCCCGGCGGATGCGTGCCCCAGTGGTCGAGCAGCACCTCGATCCGTCGTACGACGTCGAACGCCGCGCCGGCCGCCGTGCGGGCCACGAGCGTGGGCGACTGGTCAGAGGTGACCAGCTCGGGCTCGGGCACCGCGCCGGTGGGCGCGGTCGCCCGGGCGAGCAGCTCGGCGACGACCGTCACCGCACGCAGTCCGTCGGAGCCCTCCCAGACGAGGGCCAGCTCCTCGAGGCGTGCCACGGAGGCGGAAGCTCCCTCGAGGTCGGCCCGCGGCGTCGCGCCACGCCCGACGAGGTCGTGCAGCACCGCGAGGTCGGCCAGCGTCAGCCGGTCCAGCGCCCGGAGCGCGGAGGCACGCGTCGCCGCCCGTGAGGCGAGCTGGGTGGAGTCCTGCGGCGGGGGCGTCGCGAGGTCGGGACGTAGCCGCAGGAGGTGCGCGAGGCGCTCCTCGGACCACAGCCGCAGCTGGTCGGCGAGCGAGCGCGGGGCGGGAGCGGCAGTCATTTGGACCCAAAACTACTCGGCCCCGGCGTTTCTCAGCGCCTGCTTGGGAACGCACGCCACACTGCTCCGAGACCACCGGTCGCCAGCGCGGCCGGAACCTTTGGCGAAAGGGGGCCCGCTGGTGGCCATGATCGAGGCCAGGAACCTGGCCAAGTCGTACGCCGGGAAGGCGGCCGTCTCCGGGCTGTCCTTCGACGTCCGGCCCGGCACCGTCACCGGCTTCCTCGGCCCCAACGGAGCCGGCAAGTCCACCACGATGCGCCTGATGCTCGGTCTCGACAACGGGTCGGGCACGTGCACCTTCGACGGCAAGCCCTTCACGGCCTACGCGGAGCCGATGCGCGAGGTCGGCGCGCTGCTCGAGGCGAAGCCCTTCCACCCGACCCGGACGGCCCGCAACCACCTGCTGATGCTCGCCGCGAGCAACCGGATCCCGGCGCAGCGCGTCGACGAGGTGCTCGGCCTGGTCGGCCTCTCCGACGTGGCCGGCAAGAAGCCGAGCACGTTCTCGCTGGGCATGGGCCAGCGTCTGGGCCTGGCCGCGGCCCTCCTCGGCAACCCGCACACGCTGATCCTCGACGAGCCGGCCAACGGCCTCGACCCGCAGGGCATCCACTGGCTGCGTGAGCTGCTCAAGGCGCTCGCGGGAGAGGGACGCTCGGTCTTCGTCTCCAGCCACCTGCTCTCCGAGATGGCCCTGATGGCCGACGAGCTCGTGGTCATCGGCAAGGGCCGGATGATCGCCAACGGCCCGGTCGGGGACTTCACCAGGCTGAGCGTCCGCAACCACGTCGTGGTGCGCACCCCGCAGGCGGGTGAGCTCGCCTCCCTCATCGGTGCGGAGCTCGCCGGCGTCGGCACGGTGCAGCGCACCGGAGACGCGGAGCTCGCCGTGACGGGGCTGGATGCGGTCGCCGTGGGCGACCTCGCCTTCGAGAACCGGATCCGTGTGCACGAGCTCTCCACGCACCACGCGACCCTCGAGGAGGCCTTCCTCGAGATGACCGGCAACGCTGCCGAGTACACCGCCCACGCGCCGACCGCCTCGCAGGAGGGCACCCGATGACCGCCGCACTCCGCTACGAGTGGACCCGCCTCCGCACGCTCCGGTCGACCTGGTGGCTGACCTTCGGGGTGCTCGCCGTCGGCGTCGGGTTCACCGCGATCGCTGCGCTCGTCGTCCGGGTCAACGTCCACGCCGACCAGATCAACGGGAGCACGCTCGACGGCGACATGGCGCGCTTCTACGTCGAGGCCGCGATGACCCAGTTCTCGGTCGTGGACCCGATGTTCTACCTGGTCGCCTTCGTCGCAGCGATCGTCGGCATCCTCGGGTGGGGCCACGAGTACCGCCACGGGATGATCCGCGCGACCCTCACCGCCGTCCCGAAGCGCTGGGCCGTCTTCACCGCCAAGTACGCCGTCGTCGCCCTCTGGGTGAGTGTGCTGGTGGTGACCAGCTGCCTGCTGTCGCTCCTCGTGGCGGGTGTGTTCTTCACGGGCCTCGACGTGCAGTACGACGCCGGTGACATCCTCAGCACCGTCGTGCGGCATGTCGTCTACAGCGTCCTGGTCACCTGGGTGGCCATGTCGCTCACCGTCCTGGTCCGTCACCAGACCTTCGCCCTGGTGATGCTCTTCCTGTGGCCCATGGGCATCGAGACGCTCTTCAAGGCGTTCGGGGTCATGGTGAGCGCCTTCACCGGCAACAAGGACTACGTGCACGTGATGCGCTTCCTGCCGTTCAACGCCGGCGGCAGGATCATGCAGACCTTCGGTGCGCTGCCCGACGGCACGTTCGGCCGTCAGCAGGACCTGAGCGTCTTCGGTGACCCACTGAGCCTGGTCGGTGGTCTGGTCGTGTTCGGAGGCTTCGCCGCCCTGCTCACCGCCGCTGCCTTCGCGGCCTTCACGACACGTGATGCCTGACCCGCGCGACCGCCCCCGACTCGTGGTCGGCTTCGACCTCGACATGACGCTGATCGACACCGTCCCCGGCTTCGCGCGGACGCTCGTGGCGCTCGGCGAGGAGCTCGGCATCGAGCTCCCGGTCGACGACCTGACCTCGAAGCTCGGTCCGCCGCTCGACCACACCCTGCGGCCGCACCTGGCCGAGGAGGCGATCATGCCGGCGGTGGAGCGGTTCCGTGCGCTCTACCCGGACCACGCGATCGTGCCCGTGCCGGCGCTCGGCGGGGCGCACGACGCCATCGAGGCGGTACGCCGCCATGGCGGGCGCGTGGTCGTCGTGACCGGCAAGTTCACTCCCAACGCCCAGCTCCACGTCGACCACGTCGGGTTCGACATCGACCACCTCGAAGGGGCGGTGTGGGGCGTCGGCAAGGCCGACGTGCTCCGCCGCGAGGGCGCCACGATCTACGTCGGCGACCACGTCCACGACGTGGAGGGCGCGCTCGCTGCCGGCATCACGAGCGTCTCGGTGCTCACCGGCGGATGCACCCGCGAGGAGCTCGAGGAGGCCGGCACGCACGTCGTGCTCCCGGACCTGACGGCGTTCCCCGCCTGGCTCGAGGAGCACCTGGGGCGGCAAACCGGCTCGCCCGGCTGAGCACCGCCCGACTACCCTGTGGGCGTCGCGTTCGGCGTCAGGTCGCGCAGCAGCACACGGAAGAGGTCAGAGCAGTGCCCGTTGGCAAGGTGAAGTGGTACGACGCCGAGAAGGGCTTCGGCTTCCTGTCGCACGATGGCGGGCCCGACGTCTACGTGCACGCCGAGGCACTGCCCGAGGGCGTGAAGTCGCTCAAGAACGGCACCCGCGTCGAGTTCGGCATCGCCCAGGGTCGTCGCGGCGACCAGGCGCTCCAGGTCCGCGTGCTCGACGCCCCGTCGTCTGTCTCGCGCAACCAGCGCGACGCGCAGCGCAAGAAGCCCGACGAGATGGCGACCATCATCGAGGACCTGATCGTGCTGCTCGACGGCATCGGCGAGGGCTACCGCCACGGCCGTCGTCCCGACCCGAAGGCGGCCCGCCCGGTCGCCAAGGCGCTGCGCGCGCTGGCCGACGAGCTGGAGCTCTGACGCGCGTCAGCCAGCGAGCCAGGCGTCGATGTCCTGCATCGCCGCCTCGACCACGTCCGATGGAGCCCGTGACCCGCGGAAGGACATCCGCGCCAGCTCGGCCAGCGTCTCGTCGCTGAGCTCGTGGGCGGCGCGCATCGTCGCGTACTGGCCCTCCAGGCGTGAGCCGAAGAGGAGCGGGTCGTCCGCTCCCAGGGCGACCTGTGCGCCGCCGGCGAGCAGCTGGGGGAGCGGCACCGAGCTGAGGTCGGAGTAGACCCCCAGCGCCACGTTGGAGACCGGGCAGACCTCCAGGGTGACCCCCGCCTCCGCGATCCGCTCCAGCAGGGCCGGGTCCTCGACGGACCGCACGCCGTGGCCGAGGCGGTGTGCGCCCAGGTCGTCGAGGCAGGCCCGGATGTTGTCCGCGCCGCGCAGCTCGCCGCCGTGCGGAGCGAGCAGCAGCCCGGCCCGGTCGGCGATGGCGAAGGCGTGGGCGAACTCGGAGGTGGTGCCGCGCCGCTCGTCGTTGGAGAGGCCGAAGCCGACCACTCCGCGCCCGGCGTACTGCGCTGCCAGGCGGGCCAGCGTGCGGGCGTCGAGGGGGTGGCGGGTCCGGTTGGCCGCGATCACCACGGCGATGCCGAGGCCGGTCTCGCGGGAGGCGGAGGCGACGGCGTCGAGCACCAGGTCGGTGAACTCCGTGATCCCGCCGAACCGTGCCGCGTAGCCCGAGGGGTCGACCTGGATCTCCAGCCATCGGCCGCCCTCGCGCACGTCGTCCTCGGCAGCCTCGCGCACGAGGCGCCGGATGTCGTCCTCCGAGCGGAGCACGGACCGTGCGACGTCGTACAGGCGCTGGAAGCGGAACCAGCCCTTCTCGTCGGCGGCCGAGAGCCGGGGCGGCCACTCCTCGACGAGGGCATCGGGGAGCTGGATCCCGTCGCGCTCCGCGAGCTCGAGGAGCGTCGCGTGCCGCATCGACCCGGAGAAGTGCAGGTGCAGGTGCGCCTTCGGGAGTACGTCGAGCGGCCGTGCCATGACGAGAACCTAGCGCCGGCACGGGCCTCGTGCCGCAGCGAAACGGGCCCCGTGCCGAAGCTGTTACCCGACAGCTGCGGCACGAGGCCCGTCTCGGCGATCCAGATCGAGCGAGCCCGACCCGGCGTCCCTCAGGTCAGCTCAGCTTCTCCGCGGCGGCCAGCAGCACGCAGGTGGCGACGGCCTCCATCGTGTCGCGCACCGCCTCGAGCGACGGGAACGACGGTGCCAGGCGGATGTTGCGATCGCGCGGGTCGTTGCCGCCCGGGAACGACGCACCCGCGGGCGTCAGCGCGATGCCGGCGTCCTTGGCGAGCTGGACGACGCGGGAGGCGGTGCCGTCGACGACGTCGAGCGAGACGAAGTAGCCGCCGGTCGGGTCGGTCCACGTGGCGACGTCGAGGCCGCCCAGGCGCTGCTCGAGGACCTCGAGGACCGCGGCGAACTTCGGCGCGAGGATGTCGCGGTGCTTGGCCATGTGGTCGCGCACGCCCTGCGCGGACCCGAAGAACTCCACGTGGCGCAGCTGGTTGACCTTGTCGGGGCCGATCGCGCCGGCGCCGAGGTGCTTCGTGTACCACGTCACGTTCTCGACGGAGGCCGCGAGGAACGCGACGCCGGCGCCCGCGAAGGTGATCTTCGAGGTCGACGCGAACTGGATCGGGCGGTGCGGGTGGCCGGCAGCCGAGCAGAGGCCGAGGATGTCGGCGGTCTTGGCCTCGTCCTGGGTGAGGTGGTGCAGCGCGTAGGCGTTGTCCCACAGGATCTTGAAGTCGGGGGCCGCGGTCTCCATCGAGGCCAGGCGCGCGGCGACCTCCTGCGTGACCACCGAGCCGGTCGGGTTCGCGTAGGTGGGGACGATCCAGATGCCCTTGATGCTCGGGTCGGAGGCGGCCAGGCGCTCCACCTCGTCCATGTCGGGACCGTCGGCGTTCATCGCCACCGTGACGGTGTCGATGCCGAACCAGTCGAGGAGCGTGAAGTGGCGGTCGTAGCCGGGCACCGGGCAGATGAAGGTGACCTTCTCCTCCTTGCCCCACGGCTTCACGCCGTCCACGGCGCCGTGGAGCCACAGGTCCGTGAGGACCTCGCGCATCATCACCAGCGACGCGTTGCCGCCGGCGACGATCTGCTCGGGCTCCACCCAGAGCAGCTCCGCGAACATCTCGCGGATCGCGCGGATGCCCTCGAGGCCGCCGTAGTTGCGGACGTCGACGCCGTCCGCGTCCGTGAACGACGTCGGCAGCGTGAGCAGCGCGTTGGAGAGGTCCAGCTGCTCGGGGGCCGGCTTGCCCCGCGTGAGGTCGAGCTTCAGGCCACGGGCCTGCAGCGCGTCGTACGCCGCCTTCTGCTCGGCGAGGAAGGCGGCGAGCTCGTCGGGGGTGCGGTCAGCAAGGGGGGTCTGAGCGGTCACGTGGCACATGTTTCCACGGGCGTCGTGACTCCTCGACCCCGTGTCCGCGTACCCGCGGGTAGTGAGGGCGTGAGGTGTGTGGAGACGGCCCCGGTTCGACATCGGATCGGCCGACCCCGTAAGGTTCCGGTTTGGTGTTTCCCACCAAAACTTCGCCATGCCCTTCGAGGGGTTTGGAGGAGTCGGGCAGCATCGGAGGGCATTAGCTCAATTGGCAGAGCACCGGTCTCCAAAACCGGGGGTTGGGGGTTCGAGTCCCTCATGCCCTGCAAGACGCATCGCACTCAGCAGAAGGTGAGAGGTAAGTGTCGGACAACGACGCCGTGCAGGACCAGGCTCCGGCCCGGCCGCGTACGGGACCGGTCACCTTCTACCGCCAGGTCCTGGCTGAGCTGCGCAAGGTCGTCTGGCCGACGCGCGAGCAGCTGGTCACGTACTTCTTCGTGGTCCTGGTGTTCGTCGTCGTGATGTGCGCGCTGGTGTCGGTGCTGGACCTCGGGTTCGGCAAGTTGGTCTTCTCGATCTTCAACGGGCCGTCCACGCAGTAAGCACCACCAGCACCACACCCCGGTGCGGGTCCTCCCGCCCCGGATCCAGGAACACGAAAGATGACGGAGCAGCACGTGTCGGACCAGTACGACGAGGCAGCAGGCGACGAGATCGTCGAGGCGCCGGAGTCTGTCGACGGCGAGCAGGCCGAGCAGGTCGACGTCGAGGGTGACCTCGGCGAGGAGGGCGACGCCCCCGAGGCGGACGCCGCCGACGAGGACGAGGCCGCTGCCGAGGAGTCGGACCCGCTCGAGCAGTTCCGTCGCGACCTGTGGGCCAAGCCCGGCGACTGGTACGTCATCCACACCTACTCCGGCATGGAGAACCGGGTGAAGGCGAACCTCGAGAACCGCATCATCTCCCTCAACATGGAGGACTACATCCACGAGATCGTGGTCCCCATCGAGGAGGTCGCGGAGATCAAGAACGGCCAGCGCAAGCTGGTCAAGCGCACCGTCCTCCCTGGCTACGTCCTGGTCCGCATGGACCTCACCGACGAGTCGTGGGCCGCGGTCCGCCACACCCCGTCCGTGACCGGCTTCGTCGGCCACTCGCACCAGCCGGTGCCGCTCTCGATGTCCGAGGTCGAGGACATGCTGGCGCCGGCCGTCGTGGCTGCCGCCGAGGCCGAGGCTGCTGCCGCCGGCACGCCGGCCCCCGCGGGTGCCACCCCGGCAGCACGCAAGCCGGTCGAGGTCGCCGACTTCGACGTGACCGACTCGGTCATGGTCGTCGACGGCCCGTTCGCCACGCTCCACGCGACGATCACCGAGATCAACGCGGAGTCGCAGCGCGTCAAGGCGCTCGTCGAGATCTTCGGCCGGGAGACCCCGGTCGAGCTCAGCTTCAACCAGATCCAGAAGGTCTGACCTTCCGGAGACGGTTGCCTGCCCGCCCCGTCGTACGACGGGGCAGGCGCAACGCAGGTGGCAGAGGCGTGAGGCGCCTCGCTAACGACCACGAGACAGAAAGAGATTGAAATGCCTCCCAAGAAGAAGATCGCCGCACTCGTCAAGGTGCAGCTCCAGGCTGGCGCCGCGACGCCGGCCCCGCCGGTCGGTACCGCCCTCGGTCCGCACGGCGTCAACATCATGGACTTCTGCAAGGCGTACAACGCCCAGACCGAGGCCATGCGCGGCAACGTGATCCCCGTCGAGATCACCATCTACGAGGACCGCTCGTTCACCTTCATCACGAAGACCCCGCCGGCGGCGGAGCTCATCAAGAAGGCTGCCGGCATCGCCAAGGGCTCCTCCGTCCCGCACAAGGACAAGGTCGCCAAGCTGACCAAGGACCAGGTCCGCGAGATCGCGCAGACCAAGCTTCCTGACCTCAACGCCAACGACATCGAGGCCGCGATGAAGATCGTCGAGGGCACTGCCCGCTCGATGGGCGTCACCACCGACTGAAACCCCGTGGGAGGGCCGCGCTGGCCCGCTGACCACATCTCCTCTTAACAACCGAAGGAAGAATCATGCAGCGCAGCAAGACCTACCGCGCCGCGGCGGAGTCGTTCGACAAGAACGAGATCTTCGCCCCGCTCGCCGCGATCAAGATCGCCAAGGGTGCCTCCAAGAAGAAGTTCGACGAGACCGTCGACGTGTCGATGTCGCTCGGCGTCGACCCCCGCAAGGCGGACCAGATGGTCCGTGGCACCGTCTCCCTGCCGCACGGCACGGGCAAGACGGTCCGCGTCCTCGTCTTCGCGAACGCCGAGAAGGCTGACGCCGCCCGCGAGGCCGGCGCCGACTTCGTCGGTGGCGACGAGCTCATCGAGAAGGTCGCCGGCGGCTGGACCGACTTCGACGCCGCTGTCGCGACGCCGGACCTCATGGGCAAGGTGGGCCGCGTGGCCCGCGTCCTCGGTCCGCGTGGCCTCATGCCGAACCCGAAGACCGGCACCGTGACCCCCGATGTCGCCAAGGCTGTCGCCGACATCAAGGGCGGCAAGATCGAGTTCCGCGTGGACCGTCACGCGAACCTCCACTTCATCATCGGCAAGGCCTCCTTCTCCGAGCAGCAGCTCGCCGAGAACTACGCCGCCGCCCTGGAGGAGATCCTGCGTCTCAAGCCGGCCTCCTCGAAGGGTCGCTACATCAAGAAGGTCACCGTCTCCACGACCATGGGCCCCGGCGTCCAGGTCGACCCGAACCGCACCAAGAACGTCGCGGTCGAGGACGAGGCCTGATCGAAGGCCTGAGTTCTCAGGGTTCCTGAGAATTAGCCGCGAAGGCCCCACCCGCACGGCGGGTGGGGCCTTCGTCGTGTTTGACTACCGCCCATGTCCAACGCCGTGAGCCCCGCCAGCCGCACCCGCCGCAACCTCCTGATCGTCCTCAGCGCCATCGCGGTGCTCGCGGTCCTCGTGGGTGCCCTGCTCCTGCTCAACAAGGGTGACGACGAGACCGACGAGGCCGCGGGGAGCCTCCACGAGCTGCGCCGCGACCAGTTCGCCACCGCCCTCATCAACGCCCGCGAGAAGGCCGGCTCCTGGACCTACCTCGAGGCGCAGACCCTCAACGGCAAGCCCAACGGCGTCGTCAACGGCAAGGTCACCTGGGACGGCACCCACGTCAACCTGGCCTTCGCCCCGCAGGGATCGACCGACGGTGCGGGCGAGTTCCGGTACGTCGACGGCGACTGGTACTACTACAACCCCAAGGACGACGCGAAGAAGCCGTGGCTCAAGCTCGACCGCGCCAAGTCCAAGGTGCTGGTCGACGCCCTCGACAACGAGGCCGACCCGCGCCGCCAGCTGGCCATCTTCGAGGACCCCGCCGGGTTCCAGGTCGTCGGCGTCGAGAACGTCGGTGTGGCCGAGGCCGTGCACTACCGCGTGACCGTCTCGATCGAGAAGGTCAAGGAGGTCACGAGCAACCCGGTCGTCGGCAACCCGGGTGACCACCAGGTGTACGACGTCTGGGTCAACGACAAGGACCAGATCGTCAAGCTGACCATCCCGACCGACATCGGTGCCGTCACCTCGGAGGAGATCCGGACCTTCAGCGGCTACGGCGACAAGGTCGAGATCGACGTCCCGCCGGCCGGCGAGACCCGTGTCGCCGCCGTCGTCGCGCGGCCGAAGGCCACGAAGACGGCGGCGCCCGGCGCCGACCGCTGACCACGCCCGGCCCCCGCGTCCCTCGATTTGGTGACGCGGGGGAGCGGCGCGTAGTCTCTCCCACTGAAACCCGAGACCGCCGGTCGTCTCCCTGCCCAGCAGGGTGACCGAAGGATCCGCGAAGCGGACGACCTGCGCAGGTTCAGAGCCGGACATCTCGTCCATCAACGCCCTGAGCGCCTGCGCCGGGGCGTTTTTTGCATGATCCTCCGCGGTGGCCTCACCAATCGGAAGGAGACCCATGGCACGGGCAGACAAGGCAGCCGCTGTTGCCGAGGTCGTTGACACGTTCAACGCCTCGAACGGCGCCGTCCTGACCGAGTACCGCGGTCTCTCCGTTGCGGAGCTGAAGCAGCTGCGACGCTCCCTCGGCGAGAACGCTGACTACGCCGTGGTCAAGAACACGCTGGCCCTGATCGCCGCCAAGGAGGCGGGCATCGAGGGTCTGGACGACCTGCTGACCGGTCCGACCGCCATCGCCTTCATCAAGGGCGACGTCGTCGAGACGGCCAAGGGTCTGCGTGACTTTGCCAAGGCGAACCCCGCCCTTGTCATCAAGGGTGGTTTCCTGGACGGCAACCTCCTCGACGCTGCCGATGTCGCCAAGCTGGCTGACCTCGAGTCGCGTGAGGTGCTGCTCGCCAAGGTTGCCGGTGCTCTCACCGCCACCATGGCCCAGGCGCTCTACGCGTTCAACGCCCTGCCGTCGAAGACCGCGCAGCTCGCTGCCGCTCTCGAGGCCAAGGCCGCGAACGACCCCTCGATCCTCGCAGGTGGTGCCGGTGCCCCGGCTGCCGCCGAGGAGACCCCGGCCGTCGAGGCCGCTGCGGAGGAGGCTGCCGACGAGGCTGCCCCCGCCGAGGCGACCGAGGCCGAGTCCGCCGACGCCTGATTCCAGGCTGACGCACCACACCACCTGAAACCTTGGCCTGCTCCGTCCCGGAGACGGCCAGCTACGAAAGGACCGCCATCATGGCGAAGCTCACCACCGCCGAGCTGCTTGACGCGTTCAAGGAGCTGACCCTCATCGAGCTCTCCGAGTTCGTGAAGGAGTTCGAGGAGACCTTCGGCGTCACCGCCGCTGCTCCGGTTGCCGTTGCTGCTGCCCCGGCCGCCGGTGGCGCTGCCGGTGGCGACGCCGCCGCGGAGAAGGACGAGTTCGACGTCGAGCTCACCGCCGCCGGCGACAAGAAGATCAACGTCATCAAGGAGGTGCGCGCCCTCACGAACCTCGGCCTGAAGGAGGCCAAGGAGCTCGTCGAGGCCGCCCCGAAGGTGATCCTCGAGAACGTCGCCAAGGACGTTGCCGAGAAGGCCAAGGAGGCCCTCGAGGGCGCCGGCGCCTCCGTCACCCTCAAGTGACCCTGACTCTCTGAGTCGTTCGCGACCGGGCGGTCACCCTGCGGGGTGGCCGCCCGGCCTGCATTTTCGGCCCTGTCCGGAGGCCACCGCTCGTGTCGCCGGTACAAAACCGGACGCGTGGATTACTCGTCAGTACAAATACTGGGCATCGGGTGACGTGTGCCACGAAAGGCCGTAACTTTGCGGTGTCGGTCACGTTGAGTGCACCGTGAGGCAGTCGGCTCCGGTCGGCCCCGAGACGCACGTAAGGAAGAGGGACCCTCATGGGTGTTGAGATCAAGATCGAGCATCTGACCAAGTCGTTCGGCAAGCAGCTGATCTGGAACGACGTGACGCTGACGATGCCCGCTGGCGAGATCTGCGTGATGCTCGGCCCGTCCGGCACCGGCAAGTCGGTCATGCTCAAGACCCTCATCGGCCTGATCAAGCCCGACCGTGGCTCCGTCATCATCGAGGGCACCGACATCGCCAACTGCTCGGAGAAGGACCTCTACGAGGTTCGCAAGCTCTTCGGCGTCCTCTTCCAGGACGGCGCGATGTTCGGCTCGATGAACCTCTTCGACAACGTCGCCTTCCCGCTGCGTGAGCACACCCGCAAGTCCGAGTCCGAGATCAAGAAGATCGTCCTCGAGAAGATGGACCTGGTCGGTCTGATCGGGGCGGAGTACAAGCTCCCCGGCGAGATCTCCGGCGGTATGCGCAAGCGTGCCGGCCTGGCGCGTGCCCTCGTCCTCGACCCCGAGATCCTGCTCATCGACGAGCCGGACTCCGGCCTCGACCCCGTGCGCACCTCGTTCATCAACCAGCTCTTCGTCGACCTGAACGCGCAGATCGAGGCGACGTTCATGATCGTCACGCACGACATCCACTCGGTCCGCGTCGTGCCGGACTCGATCGGCCTGCTGTACCACAAGCACCTGGCCATGTTCGGTCCCCGCGAGATGCTGCTGTCCTCGGACGAGCCGGTCGTGCGCCAGTTCCTCAACGCGCAGACCGTCGGCCCGATCGGCATGTCCGAGGAGAAGGACGCCGACCAGCTCGCGGCCGAGAAGGACATGGACCTTCCGCCGCTGCCGCCGATCCCGCTGCAGCTCGAGCCGTCCAACGGCATCCCGCGCAAGACGCAGCGTCCGCCGGGCGAGTGGTGCCGCCTCAACGGCGTGACCCCGCCTCCGGGTTCCTTCCGTGCCGACTCGATCCTCGCCGCGAACGCGTCGGCGAAGGGCGAGTCGGATATCGCGAAGCTCTGAGTCGGAGCAGCCCATGGCAGCACTCACCGCTTCCAGGGCTCTCGCGCCGATCGGCACGGCAGGCAAACTCTTCGCGTTCGCGCTTGATGTTGCACGGGGGCTGTTCCGTCGACCGTTCCAGACTCGGGAGTTCTTCCAGCAGGCGTGGTTCATCGCGTCGGTGACCATCGTGCCGACGGCACTGGTGGCCATCCCCTTCGGCGCCGTCATCGCGCTCCAGGTCGGTGGCCTGATCGCCCAGTTCGGCGCCCAGTCGTTCACCGGATCGGCGTCGGTCCTCGCGGTCGTCCGTGAGGCCGGCCCGATCGCGACCTCGCTGCTGATCGCGGGTGCCGGCGGATCGGCGATCGCGGCCGACCTGGGCGCGCGCAAGATCCGCGAGGAGCTCGACGCGATGATGGTGCTCGGCATCGACCCGATCCAGCGTCTCGTCGTGCCCCGCGTGCTCGCCTGCATGCTGGTCGCGGTCTTCCTCAACGGTCTGGTCAGCGTCGTCGGCGTGATGGGCGGCTACGTCTTCAACGTGATCCTCCAGCACGGCACCCCGGGTGCGTACCTGTCGAGCTTCACGGCCCTGGCTCAGCTGCCCGACCTCTACCAGGGCATGGTCAAGGCCCTCGTGTTCGGCCTGATCGCAGCCATCGTCGCGTCCTACATGGGCATGAACGCCGGCGGTGGCCCGAAGGGCGTCGGTGACGCGGTGAACATGTCCGTCGTCGTGACCTTCATGCTGCTGTTCCTGGTCAACTTCGTCCTCAGCGCGCTGTACATCCAGCTCGTTCCACCGAAGACAGGCTGACGTGATGGGTGCCCTGCTCGCGCTCCCGCAGCGCCTCCTCGGCTTCCTCGACCACCTCGGTGGCGAGCTGGCCTTCTACCTGCGCGCCCTCGCGTGGTCGCCGGTGGCGATCAAGCGCTGGTCGCGCGAGATCATGCGCCTCCTGGCCGAGGTGACCCTCGGCACCGGCGCCCTCGCCGTCATCGGCGGCACCGTCGGCGTCATCGTGTCGATGTGCTTCTTCACCGGCACCGAGGTCGGTCTCCAGGGCTATGCGGCCCTCAACCAGCTCGGCACCGGTGCGCTGACCGGCTTCGTCTCGGCATACTTCAACACCCGCGAGATCGCGCCGCTCGTGGCGGGCATCGCCCTCGCCGCGACCGTCGGCTGCGGCTTCACCGCCCAGCTCGGCGCCATGCGGATCTCGGAGGAGGTCGACGCCCTCGAGGTGATGGCCATCCCGTCGCTGCCGTTCCTGGTGACGACGCGGATCCTGGCCGGCCTCGCCGCGATCGTCCCGCTGTACGTCGTCGGCCTGCTGTCGTCGTACTTCGCGACGCGGCTGGTCGTCACGAAGGCCTACGGCCAGAGCGGCGGCGTCTACGACCACTACTTCCACGCGTTCCTGCCGCCCGGGGACGTCCTGTGGTCCTTCGGCAAGGTCCTCGTCTTCGCCGTCGTGGTGATCCTGATCCACTGCTATCACGGCTACACCGCCTCCGGCGGTCCGGCGGGCGTCGGCGTCGCGGTCGGCAAGGCGGTCCGGACCTCCATCGTGGCGATCAACGTGCTCGACCTGCTCCTCTCGATGGCCATCTGGGGCGCATCGACGACCGTGCGACTGGCGGGGTGAGCGATGTCCATCCTGCGCAGCCACCGCGTCATCGGCATCGTCTTCCTGGCGCTCATCGCCGCCTCGCTGTGGTTCACCTACGCGGTCTTCAGCCAGAAGTTCACGTCGTTCGACGAGGTGACGCTGAAGTCGTCGTCGATCGGTCTCCAGATGCCCCAGCGCGCGGACGTGAAGTACCGCGGCGTCATCGTGGGCCAGGTGCTCGACTTCAAGCCCGTCGACGGGGGAGCGGAGCTCACGCTCGGCATCGAGCCGGACCAGATGAAGACGATCCCGTCCGACGTCACCGGTTCGATCCTCCCCAAGACGCTCTTCGGCGAGAAGTACGTCTCGCTCGATGCTGCGGCCGGCGACACCTCGAGCCCGCTGAAGCCGCACGACGTGATCGCCCGCACGAAGGTGGCGACCGAGGTCGAGGAAGTCCTCTCCGACCTGCTCCCGCTCCTGCGCGCGGTCCAGCCCGAGCAGCTGAACTACACGCTCAACGCGCTGGCGACGGCCCTGGAGGGCCGCGGCCCGAAGCTCGGCCAGGGCCTGACCAACCTGGACAACTACCTCAAGCGTTTCAACCCCGAGGTCGACGACTTCATCACCGACATCCGCAAGACCGCGCAGGTCTCCGACCTGTACGCCGACGTGATGCCGCAGATCGCCACGATCCTGCGCAACACGGTCTACACCGGCAACACCCTGAAGACCCGCGAGGCCAAGCTGCAGAAGCTCTTCGGGGAGGTCTCGGCGTTCTCCGACACCGCCCGCAGCTTCCTGGCCGCCAACGAGAAGAACATCATCCGCCTCGGCCAGCTCAGCCAGGTCCAGCTCCGCCTGCTCGCCAAGTACGCCCCGCAGTACCCGTGCTTCCTCAAGGGCATGGAGCTGCAGAACTCCCAGATCCAGGACATGTTCCGGGGACACATGCTGCACATCAACGCCGAGCTGATCCCGCACCAGCCCCGCGGCTGGACCCCGGCGGACAAGCCGGTCAACGGCCTCGTCGGGAGCCCGTACTGCGGGCCGCTCCCGCGTGACACGACGGACCAGTCCCACATGATGCCGGCGCCGCCGAACTTCGACGACGGCGTCGACACCCCGACCGGAAAGGGCACCATGCGCGTGGCGCCCGCCACCGACGGCGACGCCTACAGCGGCACCTCGGCCGAGGCTGCGCTGCTCCGCTCGCTGCTCAGCCCCGTCGTCGGCACGGATGCCGCCGACGTCCCCGACCTCGCGGTCTTCCTGCTCGCGCCGATGGCGCGTGGCTCGGAGGTGAGCGTCCAGTGAGCCGCAAGGGACTCGACAAGCGCACGGCCCAGGACCTGGTCCGCCTCAGCATCTTCATGGTGATCACAGCGCTGGCGACCGGCCTGCTCGCGGTGACGATCGGCAACCTGTCGTTCCAGCCCACCGAGGACTACAAGGCCGTCTTCTCCGACGCGACCGGCGTCAACAAGGGTGACGACGTCCGCATGGCCGGCGTCAAGATCGGCAGCGTCAAGGACGTCAGGATCGTCGACCGCACGCACGCCGAGGTCGACTTCACCGTCAGCAACGACGTGCCGGTCACCGACGGCACCCACCTCACGGTCAAGTTCCGCAACCTCGTCGGCCAGCGCTACATCTCGATGACGCAGGAGGACGGCGCGACCGCGCCGCTGAAGGCCGGCACGACGGTCCCGCTCGACCGCACGACGCCGGCCCTGGACCTGACCGTCCTCTTCAACGGCTTCAAGCCGCTCTTCGCCGCGCTCTCCCCGCGCGACATCAACAAGCTGTCCTACGAGATCGTCCAGGTCTTCCAGGGCGAGGGCGGCACGCTCGAGGGTCTGCTCGGTGACACCGCGTCGCTGACGTCCACGCTGGCCGACCGCGACGAGATCATCGGCCAGCTCGTCGACAACCTCAACACCGTGCTCGCCCACGTGGGTGACCGCGACGAGCAGCTGAGCAGCCTGCTGAAGAGCTTCCGGACCCTGGTGGGCGGCCTGAACAAGGACCGCGACGCCATCCTCGGCCCGCTCGACAAGATCTCCGAGCTGTCGGTGCAGACCGCCTCGCTGGTCCAGGGCCTCCGCCCGGACCTGGTCGCTGACCTCAAGCAGCTGCGCCGACTGAGCACCAACCTCGACAGCAACAAGGGCGAGATCGACCGGGCCCTGCAGGTCCTCCCGATCAAGCTGACCAAGATCGGCCGCACGGCCACCTACGGCTCCTTCTTCAACTTCTACCTGTGCGAGTTCCGCGCACGGGTGAGCCTTCCGGGTGGTTCGCAGCTGCCGATCGACTACACCACGGCCGCGAAGAGGTGTGACCTCTGATGATCCCGTTCCGTGAGCGCAACCCCGTCACGATCGGTGCGGTCAGCCTCGCCGTGATCGCCACCGCGATGGTGGCGGCCTTCCGCGCCGACGACCTGCCGATCATCGGTGGCGGCGACACCTACTACGCCAGCTTCTCCGAAGCCGGTGGCCTCAAGCCCGACGACGAGGTCCGCATCGCCGGTGTGCGTGTCGGCAAGGTCGGCTCCGTCGAACTCGACGGCAACAAGGTCAAGGTCTCCTTCAAGGTCTCCTCCGGCGCCGACTTCGGCCCCGACACGGCCGCCGCCATCAAGGTCAAGACGATCCTCGGGCAGATGTACCTCGCCCTCCTGCCCGCAGGCTCGGGGCAGATGAAGGAGGGCACGACGATCCCGGTCGACCGCACCAGCTCGCCGTACGACGTGGTGGATGCGTTCGAGGGCCTGGCCAACACCAGCGACAAGATCGACACCGACCAGCTCGCCGCGTCGCTGCGCACGATCGCCGACCTGACCCGCAACACCCCGGAGGAGTTCCAGAAGGCGCTTGCCGGCGTCTCGGCCCTCTCGCAGAACGTCGCCAAGCGCGACGACCAGCTCAACACGCTGCTGAAGAACCTCAAGAAGGTCTCCGGCGTCCTCGACGACAGGGACCAGGACATCATCGGGCTGATGAAGGACGCCGACGTGCTCTTCCGTGCCGTCGTCGCCCGGCGCGAGGCCGTGCACAACCTGCTGGTGTCGACCGCGTCCCTTGGCAAGGAGCTCACCGCACTCGTGAAGGAGAGCCGCGCCGACCTCGCTCCCGCGCTCAGCCACACCGAGAACGTCCTCGACGTGCTCAACAAGAACCAGAAGAACCTCGACCAGTCGCTGCGCCTGATGGCGCCGTTCTACCGGGTCTTCGCCAACACGCTCGGCAACGGCCCCTGGTTCGACAACTACGTCCAGAACCTGCCGCCGGGTCCGCAGCTCCCGCGCGTCGCTCCGGGGGAGGGCCGATGAAGAAGTTCCTGATCCCCGGCATCATCGCGCTGCTGGTGCTCTCCACGGCGCTGGTGATGTTCAGCGGCTCCGACCGCAAGACGCTGGTCGCCCACTTCCCGCGCACCGTCTCCGTCTACGAGGGCAGCGACGTCCGCGTCCTCGGCGTCGGTGTCGGCACCGTCGACAAGGTCGAGCCCTCGGGCACCGACGTCGTCGTGACCATGTCCTACCCCTCCGACGTGAAGGTGCCCGCGGACGCCAAGGCCGTGATCATCGCCCCGTCGGTCGTCGGCGACCGCTTCGTCCAGCTCACCCCGGCGTACGACGGTGGCCCGACCCTGAAGGACCACGCCGTCCTCGACGAGTCGCGCACCTCGATCCCGCTCGACCTCGACCAGATCTACCAGAGCCTCGACAACCTGGTGACCGCGCTCGGTCCGGACGGTGCCAACAAGGACGGCGCGCTGAGCGACCTCCTCGTCCAGACCGCGAAGAACTTCAGCGGCCAGGGAGAGAAGTTCAACCAGACGGTCCACGACCTCTCGAAGCTGACCGGCACGCTCGACGACAACCGCGAGGAGCTCTTCGGGGCGGCGGCGAAGCTCGAGGCGTTCGTCAACACCCTGGCGAAGAACGACGGCACGGTGCGCAAGTTCAACCAGTCCCTCTCCGACGTCTCGGCCCTGCTGGCCGGCGAGCGCACCGACCTGGCGTCCTCGCTGCACAACCTCGCCGTCGCGATGGGGCAGGTGTCGACGTTCGTGAAGGACAACCAGGCTGCCCTGGGTCGCAACATCAAGGGCCTCAACAAGGTCGCGAAGGTGCTCGTGCGCCAGCGCGCGGCACTCGACGAGACCCTCACCAACGCTCCCGTCGCGCTGGTCAACCTGGGCCACGCCTACAACCCGCAGGCGGGCACGCTGGACACCCGCACGAACCTCGGCGAGGTGCTCAACCAGCTGACCGCCAGCCCGAGTGCGGTGCTCTGCGCCCTGACCAACAGCAAGACGGTCTGCAACCTGGTCAAGGGCGGCGGCCTGCAGCTGCCGGGTCTCCTCAGGGCCGGCGCGCTGCGGGGGGTCCCGTCCCCGCAGCCCTACGACCTGACCCTCGGCGGTCTCGTGGAGGAGGCCCGATGACGATGCCCCGCCTCCTGCGCCTCGTGGTCCTGCTCGCCGCGAGCATGCTCGCCCTCACGAGCTGTCGCTTCGACATCTACAGCCTTCCGCTGCCAGGTGGCGCCGACACCGGTGACAAGCCGATGACGCTGAAGGTCGACTTCGACGACGTCCTGGACCTCGTGCCCGAGTCGACGGTCAAGGTGGCCGACGTGAGCGTCGGCAAGGTGACCAAGGTCGACCTCCGGGACACCCACGCGGTGGTGACCATCGAGGTCAACCGTGACGTCGACCTCCCGGCCAACGCCGTCGCCTCGATCCGCCAGACCAGCCTGCTGGGCGAGAAGTTCGTGTCGCTGGCGCCGCCGGCGACCGGTGCCAGCGACGAGCGGCTGACCAGCGGCGCCGAGATCCCGCTGTCGCGGACCGGCCGCAACCCTGAGGTCGAGGAGGTGCTCGGTGCGCTGAGCCTGATCCTCAACGGCGGCGGTGTCGCGCAGCTGAAGACGATCTCCCACGAGCTGAGCCTGGCGCTGGAAGGTCATGAGGGGTCCGCCCGCTCGGTGCTCGACCAGCTCTCGGCGCTGATCGGCCGGCTCAACCAGCACAAGGGCGACATCGTGCACGCGATCGAGTCGGTCAACCGTCTCGCCGTGAACGTGCAGAAGCAGCTCCCGGCGATCGACGCGGCGCTCGAGCAGCTGCCGGGCGCACTCGACTCGCTCGACCGCCAGCGCGACGACCTGGTCAAGATGCTCAGGGCGCTGGCCGACCTGAGCGACGTCGGCGTGCGCGTCATCAAGGCGTCCAAGGAGGCGACCCTCGGGTCGCTGCACGACCTGGAGCCCGTGCTCCGCAACCTGGCCGACGCCGGTGACGCGCTGCCCAACAGCCTGCAGCTCCTCTTCACCTACCCGTTCACCGACTCGCTCGTCTCGCGTGACCCGCAGGCCGCGCGCGACCTGCAGATGGGCGACTTCGTCGACCTGTCGGTGCGGCTCGACATCGGCGCCGGTGTACTGACCAACGGTCCGCTGACGCCCGGTGAGCAGTGCATCAAGCTCGCGGACGCGAGCAAGTCCGGTGGCCTGATCGACCTCTCGAAGCTGTGCCAGGGAGCGCTCGACACCATCCAGAAGTGCTACTCCAGTCCGTCGCTGGCCAACTGCAACCTGATCAACGGTGGGCTCCAGACCACGCTGTGTTCCTCTGCGCCGCTCCCGCTGCTGTGCGGCACGACGTCGGGCACCGCCGGCGGCACCACGAGCACCACGCCGCTGCAGGACCTGCAGAACACCCTGGGTGGCCTGCTGAAGCGGGCCGCACCCGGGTCCGGTGGCACGGAGAGCACGACGTACGGGGAGCTGATGAAGCACTACGACCCTGACCTGGTGCGGCTGCTCGTACCGGGGGTGGCCCGATGATCACGCGACGCACGAAGATCCAGCTGATCGTCTTCGCCTTCATCACGCTGCTCGGTTGCACGTTCGTCGGCGCCAAGTACGCCCGCCTGGACCGGTTCTTCTACGACAGCGCGTACACCGTGACCGGGCACTTCGCGCAGTCCGGTGGCATCTACGCCGGCGCGGAGGTCTCCTACCGGGGCGTCCAGGTCGGCCAGGTCGAGAAGCTCGTCGCCACGCGCGACGGCGTCGACGTCGTCATGTCCATCGACAAGGGCCACGACACGATCCCGGCGGACACGCTCGCGGTGGTCGCGAACCGCTCCGCCCTCGGCGAGCAGTACGTCGACCTGCAGCCGCGCGTCGACGGGCGCCCGTTCCTGCACGACGGCAGCCAGGTCGTCGAAGCAGACACGCGTACGCCGATCGCCACCGCCACGCTGCTCGCCGACGTCACCCGCACCGTCGGGGGCGTCGACCAGGACGCGCTGAAGACGACCGTCAGCGAGCTGGGCCTGGCGTTCAAGGACACCGGCGACGACCTCGGCCAGCTCATCGACACCTCGGACCGCTTCCTGCAGACCGCGACGGACAACTTCGACGTCACCACCGCGCTGATCCGTGACGGACGCACGGTCCTCGACGGCCAGCTGGCCTCCGCCGACGCGATCAGGGGCTTCGCGCGCGACCTGTCGCTCTTCTCGACGACCGTCCGTGGCAGCGACAAGGACATCCGCACGCTCATCGACCGCGGCATCGTCACGGCGCAGACGCTGAAGGAGTTCCTGCACCACTACGGC
Organism: Nocardioides jiangxiensis; assembly: GCF_030580915.1. Lineage (NCBI taxonomy): Bacteria > Bacillati > Actinomycetota > Actinomycetes > Propionibacteriales > Nocardioidaceae > Nocardioides > Nocardioides jiangxiensis. The sequence continues at coordinate 1,012,349 of NZ_JAUQTA010000001.1, read as the reverse complement.
GTCGACCTCTCCGAGCTGATCAACAACCTGGTCACCACCGGCGAGGTCGTCACGGCCCACCTCCGCGGCGTCCAGACGCTCCTCGTGGCCTACCCGCACGTGATCGAGGGTGGCTTCACCGTCATCGCCAAGGACCCCGGCGCCGGTGGCTACGCTGCCCACTTCGGCCTGGTCTTCACCCTGAAGCCGCCGGTGTGCCACCACGGCTATGAGAGCACCGACCGCCGTGGTGCCCTCGACGGCAGCAACCGTCCGATGGTGATGGACGCCCACTGCTCCGAGCCGGCCACCAAGTCCGACCCGCGCGGTGCACAGAACGCGCCGCGCGACCGCGTCGCGCCGGCGACCGACGGCTCGCCGGTCGTCGCCACCTATGACATGTCCACGGGTAAGGTCACCTGGACCGATGACGCACCGGCCGAGGCGCCGTTCGTCCCGGCACCGGCCGGACTCGGCGACGACTCGTGGAAGTGGCTCTACCTGCAGCCGCTCGGCCAGTGATGCCCCCGCTGCACAGGAAGTGACCAGATGACGCTCGAGCACGGCCCTGCCGCGCGCCCGGGGCGACGGATCCTGTTCGTCGCCCTCTGCCTCGCCCTCGCTGCCGCGCTCGCGGTGCTGGTGGTCCGGTCGCTCGACGCCCGCGGCTCCGAGCAGCCCGCGGGGGGAGGCCACGGAACCACGGCCGAGCGCGCGGCGGTCCTCGCCGTCGCCGGACGGTTCGCCAGGGAGATCGACAGCTACGGAGCGTCCGATCTCGGCCCCGACGGCACGATGCCGGCGTACCGCAAGGAGCTGGGGAGCATCCTGACCACCAAGTTCCGCACGGCCTTCGACCAGGAGGTCGAGCTCGCGGAGAAGGCGGTCGCCCAGACCGGGATCGAGGTCACCTCGCGCCTGGACGCCACCGGCGTCGTCTCCATCGACGGTGACCGGGCCACGGTCCTCGCCGCGTGGGAGCGGACGGCCAGCTATCCGAAGACCGCGGCCGCAGCCCCCGTCCTCAAGCGCGCGTCCATCACGCTCGTCAAGGTCAAGGGCCAGTGGCTGGTCGACGACTTCACGACGGTGACGGGGGAGGGCCAGTGAGCACCATCGACCTGTACGCCGTGCTGGGGGTGGCCGCAGACGCGTCCACCGACGAGATCCGGGCGGCCTGGAAGCGCGCCGTCGCCGACCTGGACCCGACGGACCCGAAGCTCAACGTCTTCAACCAGGCCGGCGCCGTCCTCCTCGACGACGAGCGGCGCGCCCGCTACGACGCCGAGGTGGCGGCTGCTGCGGCGGACGCCGACGATGCGCCCGAGGGCGGCGCACCCGAGGACCGCGAGGTGTCCTCGGGACCGTCCGAGCCGACGCCGACGCCGATGCCGACGCGGGACGCCGCGGTGGCCCAGCCGGTGCCCACGATGCCGGTCGACGCGGCCGGGCAGCAGGCGCCGCGGGAGGTCTCGACCGGCCTGCTCGCGCTCGTCGGCGCACTGGTGGTCGCGGCCGTGCTGGCGGCGATCTTCGCCGCAGGCCCGATCGGCCGGGCCCTGCCCGACCGAGGCGTGCCGGCCTCCGAGCAGCGGCTCGGTGACGCTGTCTCCGCAGCCGAGAAGGCCGCCGTCCCGGTGCTCTCCTACGACTACCGCCACATGGCGCAGGACGAGAAGGCCGCGACGGCGCAGATGACCCCGGCGTTCGCGAAGAGGTTCGAGAGCCTCTTCGCGCTCATCGAGCAGAACGCTCCGGCCACGCAGTCGGTCGTGACCGTCCAGGTGATCGGGTCGGCGCTCGCTGCGTCCACCGCGGACACGGTCGACGTGCTGCTCTTCGTGAACCGTCCGACGACGAAGAAGGGCCAGTCCGAGCCGGTCGTCTACAAGGACTTCGTGACCCTCACGATGCGCGAGAAGGGCGGCCGCTGGCTCGTCGACTCGCTCAAGGCCGCCCCTCCTGCTTGACCCGGGCGCCCTCGGCGTTCATCATCGTCGTACCTTCCCGGAATTTTCCCGGTTGAGGGTTTGAGACGCGTGTGCGCGTCAGGTAGTCTGCTTCTTTGCGTCTGCCCTCATATGCGTCCGGCCTGCACGGTGGCTGGTTCGTGGTCGGTTGACGCCGCCAAATCACGCGTTCCCTCAGAAGGACACCTCTTGGCCGCGCGCAGCTCCGCTGGTAACCCCCGTCGCATCTCCTTCGCGAAGATCACCGAACCTCTCGAGGTCCCGCAGCTCCTCGCCCTCCAGACCGACAGTTTCGACTGGCTGGTGGGCAACGAGAAGTGGCAGGACGTCGTCCAGCGTCGCATCGACGCTGGCGAGGACGTCTCCACGAAGTCGGGTCTGACCGAGATCTTCGAGGAGATCTCCCCGATCGAGGACTTCTCCGAGACGATGTCGCTCTCGTTCGAGAACCCGGTCTTCTACGACCCCAAGTACACGGTCGAGGAGTGCAAGGAGAAGGACTTCACCTACTCCGCGCCGCTCTACGTCTCGGCCGAGTTCACCAACAACGAGACCGGCGAGATCAAGGGCCAGACGGTCTTCATGGGCGAGTTCCCGCTCATGACCGACAAGGGCACCTTCGTGATCAACGGCACCGAGCGTGTCGTCGTCTCCCAGCTCGTCCGCTCGCCGGGTGTCTACTTCGAGCGCACCGCCGACAAGACGTCCGACAAGGACATCTTCACGGCCAAGGTCATCCCGTCGCGTGGCGCCTGGCTCGAGTTCGAGATCGACAAGCGCGACATGGTCGGCGTCCGCCTCGACCGCAAGCGCAAGCAGAACGTCACCGTGCTGCTCAAGGCCCTCGGCTGGACCAACGAGCAGATCCGTGAAGAGTTCGGCCAGTACGAGTCGATGATGCTCACCCTGGAGAAGGACAACACCCAGGGCGAGGACGACGCGCTGCTCGACATCTACCGCAAGCTGCGTCCGGGCGAGCCGCCGACGCGTGAGGCTGCGCAGACGCTGCTGAACAACTACTACTTCAACCCCAAGCGCTACGACCTGGCCAAGGTCGGTCGCTACAAGATCAACAAGAAGCTCGGCCAGCACGAGGCGTTCGACCAGCAGACGCTGACCATCGACGACATCGTCGCGACCATCAAGTACGTCGTGGCGCTGCACGCCGGCGAGACCCAGCTGCCGGGCCTCAACGACGAGCCGATCGACGTCCTCGCGGACGACATCGACCACTTCGGCAACCGTCGCATGCGCACGGTCGGCGAGCTCATCCAGAACCAGCTCCGCACGGGTCTGGCCCGCATGGAGCGCGTGGTCCGTGAGCGGATGACGACGCAGGACGTCGAGGCGATCACGCCGCAGTCCCTGATCAACATCCGTCCGGTCGTCGCGGCGCTGAAGGAGTTCTTCGGCACCTCGCAGCTCTCGCAGTTCATGGACCAGACCAACCCGATCGCGGGCCTGACGCACAAGCGTCGCCTCTCCGCGCTCGGCCCGGGTGGTCTCTCCCGCGACCGCGCCGGCATGGAGGTCCGAGACGTCCACCCGTCGCACTACGGCCGCATGTGCCCGATCGAGACGCCGGAAGGCCCGAACATCGGTCTGATCGGCTCGCTCGCGTCGTACGGACGGATCAACCCGTTCGGCTTCGTCGAGACGCCGTACCGCAAGGTCGAGAACGGTGTCGTCACCGACCAGATCGACTACCTCACCGCTGACGACGAGGACCGCTACGTCATCGCGCAGGCCAACGCCGTGCTCGACGCCAACGGCGCCTTCGCCGAGGACCGGGTGCTCGTGCGCCTGCGCCAGGGCGAGGTCTCCGAGGTCCCCGGCGCCGACGTCGACTACATGGACGTCTCGCCGCGCCAGATGGTGTCGGTCGCCACCGCGCTGATCCCGTTCCTCGAGCACGACGACGCCAACCGTGCCCTCATGGGCGCGAACATGCAGCGTCAGGCCGTCCCGCTCATCAAGAGCGACAGCCCGATCGTCGGCACCGGCATGGAGTTCCGCGCCGCCGTCGACGCCGGTGACGTGGTCGTCGCCTCGAAGGCCGGTGTCGTCAAGGACGTCTCCGCCGACCTCGTCGAGGTCATGAACGACGACGGCACGTACTCGTCGTACCGCATGGCGAAGTTCAAGCGCTCCAACCAGGGCACCTGCATCAACCAGCGCCCGCTGGTCAGCGAGGGTGACCGCCTCGAGGTCGGCTCGCCGATCGCCGACGGCCCCTGCACGGACAACGCCGAGATGGCGCTGGGCTCCAACCTCCTGGTCGCGTTCATGACCTGGCAGGGTCACAACTACGAGGACGCGATCATCCTGTCGCAGCGCCTCGTCCAGGAGGACGTCCTCACCTCGATCCACATCGAGGAGCACGAGGTCGACGCCCGTGACACCAAGCTCGGCCCCGAGGAGATCACCCGGGACATCCCGAATGTCTCCGAGGAGGGCCTGGCCGACCTCGACGAGCGCGGCATCATCCGCATCGGCGCCGAGGTCACCACCGGTGACATCCTCGTCGGCAAGGTCACCCCGAAGGGTGAGACCGAGCTGACCCCGGAGGAGCGCCTGCTCCGCGCGATCTTCGGTGAGAAGGCGCGCGAGGTCCGCGACACCTCGATGAAGGTCCCGCACGGCGAGTCCGGCACGGTCATCGGCGTCCGCGTCTTCGACCGCGAGGACGGCGACGAGCTGCCGCCGGGCGTCAACCAGCTGGTCCGCGTCTACGTGGCGCAGAAGCGCAAGATCTCCGTGGGTGACAAGCTCGCCGGCCGTCACGGCAACAAGGGCGTCATCGCGAAGATCCTGCCGGTCGAGGACATGCCGTTCATGGAGGACGGCACCCCGGTCGACGTCATCCTCAACCCGCTCGGTGTTCCGCGTCGTATGAACATCGGCCAGATCCTCGAGCTCCACCTCGGCTGGCTCGGCAAGCAGGGCTGGCACATCGACGCCGACCTGCGGGACGAGGAGTGGGCCAAGCGCCTCATCGAGATCGGTGCCGACGAGGCCGCCCCGGGCACGAAGGTCGCCACGCCGGTCTTCGACGGTGCGCGCGAGGACGAGATCATCGGCCTCCTGGGCCAGACGACCCCGACCCGCGACGGCGTCCGCCTGATCGACGGCACCGGCAAGGCCCGTCTCTTCGACGGCCGCTCGGGCGAGCCGTTCCCGGAGCCGGTCTCGGTCGGCTACAAGTACATCCTCAAGCTGCACCACCTCGTGGACGACAAGATCCACGCGCGCAGCACGGGTCCGTACTCGATGATCACCCAGCAGCCGCTCGGCGGTAAGGCCCAGTTCGGTGGCCAGCGCTTCGGTGAGATGGAGGTCTGGGCGATGGAGGCGTACGGCGCCGCCTACGCCCTGCAGGAGCTCCTCACCATCAAGTCCGATGACGTCCCGGGCCGCGTGAAGGTCTACGAGGCGATCGTGAAGGGCGAGAACATCCCCGACTCGGGCATCCCGGAGTCGTTCAAGGTTCTCGTCAAGGAGATGCAGTCGCTCTGCCTCAACGTGGAGGTCCTCTCGCAGGACGGCTCCATGATCGAGCTGCGCGACGCGGACGAGGACGTGTTCCGGGCTGCGGAGGAGCTGGGCATCGACCTGTCCCGCCGCGAGAACCCGAGCGTCGAGGAAGTCTGAGCGTGACGGTGGTACGCCGGCCTCACCGGTCGGCGTACCGCCTCCCTCGGTCCATCATCTTTTTTCTTCAGTACTAACGAAGGACAGCAGCCAAAGTGCTCGACGTTAACTTCTTCGACCAGCTCAAGATCGGCCTGGCCACCGCGGACGAGATCCGCGGGTGGAGCCACGGCGAGGTCAAGAAGCCGGAAACCATCAACTACCGCACGCTCAAGCCCGAGCGCGACGGTCTCTTCTGCGAGAAGATCTTCGGTCCCACCCGGGACTGGGAGTGCTACTGCGGCAAGTACAAGCGCGTGCGCTTCAAGGGCATCATCTGCGAGCGCTGTGGCGTCGAGGTGACCCGCTCGAAGGTCCGTCGTGAGCGCATGGGCCACATCGAGCTCGCCGCTCCCGTCACCCACATCTGGTACTTCAAGGGCGTCCCGTCGCGCCTGGGCTACCTGCTCGACCTCGCCCCGAAGGACCTCGAGAAGGTCATCTACTTCGCGGCGTACATGATCACCTCCGTCGACGAGGACGCGCGTCACCGCGACCTGTCCTCGCTCGAGGGCAAGGTCGACCTCGAGCGCAAGCGTCTCGAGGGTCGTCGCGACACCTCAATCGAGGACCGCGCCAAGAAGCTCGAGGAGGACCTGGCTGCGCTCGAGGCCGAGGGCGCCAAGTCCGACGCCAAGCGCAAGGTCAAGGACGCCGCCGAGCGCGAGATGAAGCAGCTCCGCGACCGCGCCCAGCGCGAGATCGACCGCCTCGACGAGGTGTGGAACCGCTTCAAGAACCTCAAGGTCCAGGACCTCGAGGGCGACGAGCTGCTCTACCGCGAGATGAAGAACTGGTTCGGCAAGTACTTCGAGGGCCACATGGGCGCCGCGGCGATCCAGAAGCGCCTCCAGGACTTCGACATCGAGGCCGAGGTCGAGTCGCTGCGCGAGACCATCGCCACCGGCAAGGGCCAGCGCAAGGTGCGCGCGCTCAAGCGCCTCAAGGTCGTCGACGCGTTCCGCAAGACCGGCAACCAGCCGATCGGCATGGTCCTCGACGCCGTCCCGGTCATCCCGCCGGACCTCCGTCCGATGGTGCAGCTCGACGGTGGCCGCTTCGCGACCTCCGACCTCAACGACCTGTACCGCCGCGTGATCAACCGCAACAACCGACTGAAGCGTCTGCTCGACCTCGGTGCGCCGGAGATCATCGTCAACAACGAGAAGCGCATGCTCCAGGAGGCCGTCGACTCGCTGTTCGACAACGGCCGTCGTGGTCGTCCGGTGACGGGTCCGGGCAACCGCCCGCTCAAGTCGCTCTCCGACATGCTCAAGGGCAAGCAGGGTCGCTTCCGTCAGAACCTCCTCGGCAAGCGCGTCGACTACTCGGGTCGTTCGGTCATCGTCTCCGGCCCGCAGCTGCGCCTGCACCAGTGCGGTCTGCCCAAGCAGATGGCTCTCGAGCTGTTCAAGCCGTTCGTGATGAAGCGCCTCGTGGACCTGTCCCACGCGCAGAACATCAAGTCGGCCAAGCGCATGGTCGAGCGTGCTCGCCCGGTCGTGTGGGACGTCCTCGAAGAGGTCATCACCGAGCACCCGGTCCTGCTCAACCGTGCGCCCACGCTCCACCGCCTGGGTATCCAGGCCTTCGAGCCGCAGCTCATCGAGGGCAAGGCCATCCAGCTCCACCCGCTCGTCTGCTCGGCGTTCAACGCTGACTTCGACGGTGACCAGATGGCCGTCCACCTGCCGCTCTCCGCGGAGGCGCAGGCCGAGGCCCGCATCCTGATGCTGTCGACGAACAACATCCTGAAGCCGTCGGACGGTCGCCCCGTGACCATGCCGACCCAGGACATGATCATCGGCCTGTTCTTCCTCACCACGGACCGTCAGGGTCCGGGCGAGGGTCGCGTCTTCTCCTCGCCGGCCGAGGCCATCATGGCCTTCGACCGCAAGGAGATCTCGCTCCAGAGCAAGGTCAAGATCCGCCTGACCGGCGTCGTGCCGCCGCTCGGCTCGGACATCGAGGGCGACACGTTCCTCCTCGAGACGACCCTGGGTCGCGTCATCTTCAACGACGCCCTGCCGAACGACTACCCGTACGTCAACTACGAGGTGGGCAAGAAGCAGCTCGGCGCGATCGTCAACGACCTCGCGGAGCGCTACACCAAGGTCGAGGTCGCCGCCTCGCTCGACGCCCTCAAGGACAACGGATTCCACTGGTCGACCCGCTCGGGTGTCACGGTCTCCATCGAGGACGTCGTGACGCCGGCCAACAAGCCGGAGATCCTCTCGGGCTACGAGGCGCAGGCCGCCAAGGTCCAGAAGCAGTTCGACCGTGGTCTGGTCACCGACGAGGAGCGTCGTCAGGAGCTCATCGAGATCTGGACGCAGGCCTCCAACGAGGTCGCGAAGGCCATGGAGGTCAACTTCGACAAGGCCAACCCGATCTACATGATGGTCGACTCGGGTGCTTCCGGAAACATGATGCAGATCCGTCAGGTCGCCGCCATGCGTGGCCTCGTGGCGAACCCGAAGGGCGACATCATCCCGCGCCCGATCAAGTCGAACTTCCGCGAGGGTCTCTCCGTCCTCGAGTACTTCATCTCGACGCACGGTGCCCGCAAGGGTCTCGCCGACACCGCGCTGCGTACCGCCGACTCGGGTTACCTGACCCGTCGTCTGGTGGACGTCTCGCAGGACGTCATCATCCGTGAGGAGGACTGCGGCACCGAGCGCGGCCTGCCCAAGAAGATCGGCGTCCAGACCGACAACGGTGTGGTCAAGCACGAGCACGTCGAGGTCGCCGCGTACGCCCGTACGTCGGCCGTCGACGTGGCCGACCCGGCCTCCGGCGAGCTCATCGTCGCGGCCGGCGAGGACCTGGGTGACGTCAAGATCAGCCAGCTCGTCGAGGCGGGCATCACCGAGCTCAAGGTCCGCTCGGTCCTCACCTGTGAGGCCAAGACCGGCACCTGTGCCAAGTGCTACGGCCGCTCGCTCGCGACCGGCAAGCTCGTCGACATCGGTGAGGCGGTCGGCATCATCGCCGCCCAGTCCATCGGTGAGCCGGGCACGCAGCTCACCATGCGTACCTTCCACACCGGTGGTGTGGCCTCCGCGGACGACATCACGCAGGGTCTCCCGCGTGTCGTCGAGCTCTTCGAGGCCCGCTCGCCGAAGGGTCGTTCCCCGATCGCCGAGGCGGCTGGCCGCATCGAGATCGAGGAGACGGACAAGGCGCGCAAGGTCCTGCTCACGCCGGACGACGGCTCCGAGGTCCAGGAGTACCCCGTCTCCAAGCGCTCGCGTCTGCTCGTCGCCGACGGCCAGCACGTCGAGGTCGGTCAGAAGCTGACCGTCGGTACGGAGGACCCGCAGGACGTCCTGCGCATCCTCGGTATCCGCAAGGCGCAGGAGCACCTGGTCGACGAGGTCCAGAACGTGTACCGCTCGCAGGGTGTGTCCATCCACGACAAGCACATCGAGATCATCGTGCGTCAGATGCTCCGTCGCGTGACGGTCATCGAGTCCGGTGACACCAACCTGCTGCCGTCCGACCTGGTCGACCGCACGCTCTTCGAGACCGAGAACCGCCGTGTCGTCTCCGAGGGTGGCAAGCCCGCCTCGGGTCGCCCGGTGCTCATGGGTATCACCAAGGCGTCGCTCGCGACCGAGTCGTGGCTCTCCGCGGCCTCCTTCCAGGAGACCACCCGCGTCCTCACCGACGCGGCGATCAACGGTCGTTCGGACTCCCTGCTGGGTCTGAAGGAGAACGTGATCATCGGAAAGCTGATCCCGGCCGGTACGGGTCTGGAGCGCTACCGCAACATCCGTGTGGAGCCGACCGAGGAGGCCCGCGCCGCGGCGTACTCCGTCACCGGCTACGACTCCTACGACTACGACTTCGGCGCTGGTGGCCAGGTCGTCGCGGTGGACGACTTCGACTTCGGGTCGTACCAGAACTGAGTCAGACCAGAGGCCCCGGCCGCGCCCCGTGCGCGGTCGGGGCCTCTGGCCATTTCGTGGGGGAGCGGACGCAACCGTGGTGCGGCCCCGTGCGTCGTACAGGCATGACCAGGATTCCCGCACTCGTGATCGCCGTGCTCGCGGCGACCGGCGTGGCCGCCGTGCCCGCCGCCACCCCGGCCGCGGCCTCGACGCTGCCGGCCTGTCACGCCGCCGATGTCGCGGTGCACTACCGGGCGACCGACAGCGGGGCCGGGCACCGCTACGGCCGGATCGTGATGAGGAACATCAGCAGCCATGCGTGCAGGTCGGGCGGCTTCGGTGGCCTGTCGTACGTCGGGGGCGGTGACGGCACCCAGATCGGGGCAGCCGCCGACCGCGTCGGCAGCTGGCAGGCGTTCACCCTGCAGCCGGGGCAGCGGGCCTACAGCCCTGTCGACGAAGTGGTCGCCCAGAACTACCCCAAGGCCACCTGCCGACCCGCCTCAGTCGACGGCTTCCGCGTCTACATCCCGAACGCCACCCGTTCGAAGTTCGTGGTCCACGCGACCACCGGGTGCCGCAACACGGCCGTGCACCTGCTCTCGCACAAGGCGTTCCGCCGCTTCTGAGGCCGTGGGGCCGGCGGGGCACGCGGGTCAGGGGGCCTGCAGCGCCTCGCGCAGCGACACCGCGGCTCCCCGGGCACCGAGCGCCGCCTGCACCTTCTGCAGCTGCGCCGGGTTGGGGACGACGTGCATCCAGATGAGCACCTCGCTGAGGGCGGCGCCCACCACGGTCACGGCGAGGCCGCCGTGGTCGACCACGAACGCGAGGGCGATCGAGACGATGAAGACCGCGTCCACGAGCGTGAAGCGCAGGATGGTCAGCGACTGGAAGCGGGCAGCGGCCGTCGTGCGTGCCTCCTCGGTCGGGACGGTGGGGTCGATCGCGGCGGTGCGGTAGCCGACCGCGGAGACCAGGGCGAGGGCGACGACGGCCAGCGCCAGCGGTGCGGCCAGCGCCCAGAGCGGCGGCTCGAACGCCCGCTCCTGCGGTCCGAGGATCGTCGCCAGCGCCACGAGGATGACGACAGGGGCTCCGGCCAGGGTGAGCGAGAGCATGCGCAGGGACTGCCACGTGGCCGTGGGTGCGGGGTTCGGCATGCGCCCATTCTGCGGTGTGAGCGGACTCCCGTCCGCTGCGCGCCGGTCGTGTCGGCCTGATCGGCTACGGTCGAGTCGATGACTCGGGATCCCTGGCTCGACAACCTCAAGATGACACTGGTGACACTGGTGGTCATCGGGCACGCCCTGACGATGATGCCGAAGGAGCCGATCACCGAACGGATCTATGACTTCGTCTACTACTGGCACATGCCGGCGTTCGTCCTCGTGAGCGGCTACCTCTCGCGCGGCTTCACCTGGTCGCGCAAGAACCTCACGAACCTGGTCACCGGCATCGCCCTGCCGTACGTGATCTTCGAGGGCCTGCTCGCCCTCTTCCGCATCGAGGTGGGACACGAGCAGGGCATCCACGACGTCTGGCTCAACCCGCACTGGCCGATGTGGTACCTCGCCGCGCTGTTCCAGTGGCGGCTGGTCACGCCGATCCTCAAGAAGCACTGGATCGCGCTCCCGCTCAGCGTCGCCGCGTCGCTCTGGTTCGGGACGGAGGGGTCGGCGTTCTTCGACCTCAACCGCACCCTGGGCATGCTGCCCTTCTTCACCATCGGCCTCTACCTCCACGACGCTCCGCCGAAGGTGCTGGAGTTCCTCCGGCGCAGCCACGGGCGCGAGGTCGGGGCCGGCCTCCTCGTGGGCATCTTCGTCCTCGCCGCGTGGACCGACGACTGGACCTCCACCAGCTGGCTCTACTACTCCGACGCGTACGCCGACTTCGGGGTCTCCCCGACCGAGGGGATCTGGATCAGGGCCGGGCTGCTGCTGATCGCGACCGCCGGTGCGTTCGGCATCCTGATGGTGGTCCCGCGCCAGGACTCCTGGTACGCCCGGATGGGCTCGGCCTCGCTCGTCGTCTACCTCTTCCACGGCTTCGTCGTGCGTGCGTTCATGTACCTCGGCTACCCCGACTGGGCCCACGACCACGGTGCGTGGACCATGTGGCCGACGATCCTGGGGTCCGTCGCGCTGGCCTTCTTCCTGGCGTCGCGGCCCGTCGCGAGCCGGCTGATCTGGCTCGCCGACCCGGTCGGGTCGTGGCGGCGCCACCTGCGGGCGCGAGGCGCGGCGGCCGACGCCGCTGCCTCGTCCACCGCCTAGGATCGGGGCCATGGGACGACTGCCGCAGCGCCAGCGCGTCGCGGCGTACGCCGTGATCATCCGCGACGGCCGGATCCTGATGTCCCGCCTTGCCGCCCGCGTGACCAGCGAGGAGCTGTGGACGCTGCCCGGTGGCGGCATCGACCACGGCGAGGACCCGCGCGACGCGGTGATCCGTGAGGTCCGGGAGGAGACGGGGCTCGTCGCCACCGTCTCCCGCGAGGCGCGGGTCTACTCGATGCACAACCGCCGGGCCCGCTTCGGCAAGGGCAAGGCCGACTACCACGCGCTGCGCATCGTCTTCGAGGGCTGGGTGGCTGCCGATGCTCCCGAGCCGCGGGTGGTGGAGGTCGACGGCTCGACGGCCGAGGCGGCCTGGCTGCCGCTCGCCGAGGTGCTCTCGGGTGCGGTGCCCACGACGTCGCTCGTCCTCGAGGCGCTGCGCGACCACGAGCACAACCGGCACCAGCGCCTGGCTGCCTACGCAGTCGTGCTCCGCTCCGACGAGGTGCTGCTGACGCGGCTGTCCGCCCGAGCGCACCTGCCGGGCGTGTGGACGCTCCCGGGCGGCGGCATCGAGCACGGCGAGCGTCCTGCCGATGGCCTCGCCCGTGAGGTCGAGGAGGAGTGTGGCGTCACCTGCGAGGTGGGTCCGCTGCTCGACGTGCACGACGTGCACCTGGTCGGCACGGCCCCTGACGGCCGCACGCAGGACTACCACGGCGTCCACCTGCTGTACGCGGCCACGGTCGCCGGGGACACGCCGCCGCGCGTCGTCGAGGTCGACGGCACCACGGACGCCGTGGAGTGGGTGCCGGTCGCCGAGGTGCTCGAGGGACGCCGCGAGGTGCTCGACGTGGTCCGCCACGCACTGAGCCTGGCCGTCACGGGCTGATGACCCACGCGCGGGACCTCGTCGCGGCGCTCCGGCGTGCAGGGGTGGCCGGTGCGTCGGACGCCACGCTCGACCGCGCGCTGTACGCCGGCGACGCCTCGCTCTACCGCGTCGTCCCGCAGGCCGTGGCGAAGCCGCGCTCGCGCGAGGAGCTGCTCGCCTGCCTGGCCGTCGCCCGCGAGGCGGGGGTGCCGCTCACGATGCGCGGTGCCGGCACGTCGATCGCCGGCAACGCGGTCGGTCCGGGCCTCGTCGTCGACACCTCCCGGCTGGATCGGCTGCTCGCGGTCGACCGGGAGGAGCGGACAGCACGCGTGGAGCCCGGGCTGGTGCAGGCGTCGCTGCAGCGGGTGGTCGTGCCGCACGGGCTGCGGTTCGGCCCCGACCCGTCCACGCACACCCGCTGCACCCTCGGCGGGATGATCGGCAACAACGCGTGCGGGGCGCGGGCGCTGGGCTTCGGGCGCACGTCGGAGAACGTACTCGGCCTGGAGGTGGCCTTCGGCAACGGCTCGGTGGAGAGCCTGGGCCCGGGGTCGGCCGGGCCGACCGCGGAGCGCCTCGCTGCCCTGGGTGCCGCAGCACTCGGCCCGATCCGCACGCAGTTCGGGCACTTCGCCCGGCAGGGGAGCGGCTACGCCCTGGAGCACCTGCTCCCCGAGCGGCTCGCTCCCCACCGCCTGCTGGTCGGCTCGGAGGGAACCCTCGGGGTCGTCCTGTCCGCGACGGTGGCGCTGGTCGAGGAGCCGGCGGCGCGCGTCCTCCTGCTGGTCGGCTACCCGACGATGGCGGAGGCCGCCGACGCGGTGCCCGCCGTGCTCGTCGCCGCCCCCGTCGGGATGCTCGCCCTCGAGGGCCTCGACGCGCGCATCGTCGACGTGGTCAGGGCCCGCGGTGGCGCGGTGCCGGCGCTGCCGCGCGGTGGTGGCTGGCTCTTCGCCGAGCTCGCGGCGGACTCGCTCGCCGAGGCGGTTGCGCGGGCCACGCAGGTCGCTCGCGCGGCCCGTGGTCTGGAGCACCGGATGGTGGTGGACCCGGCCGAGCAGTCACGCCTGTGGCAGATCCGCGAGGACGGAGCCGGGCTGGCCGGGCGCTCCCTCGGCCGGCCGGCGTACTCGGGGTGGGAGGACGCGGCCGTCCCGCCCGAACGGCTGGGCACGTGGCTGCGGCAGTTCGACGAGCTGCTCGCCGGTCACGGCCTGCAGGGTGTGCCGTACGGTCACTTCGGCGACGGCTGCGTGCACGCGCGCATCGACTTCACCTTCGACGACGGCGGTGCACGCTTCCGCGCCTTCCTCTCCGAGGCGGCGCGGGCGGTCGCGGCGCTGGGCGGATCGCTCTCCGGCGAGCACGGCGACGGCCGCGCCCGCTCCGAGCTCCTGCCCCTCATGTACGACGACGCGGCGCTGGACCTCTTCGGGCAGGTCAAGCGGATCTGCGACCCCGAAGGCCTGCTGAACCCCGGCGTCCTCGTCGACCCCGCCCCCGTGGACGCCGACCTGCGTCCGGCCCGCCCGGTGACGCCGGTCCGCGCCCGTCTCCAGCTCGGCGAGACGCTGGGCGAGGCCGTGCACCGCTGCACCGGCGTCGGGAAGTGCGTCGCGACCGGAGGCAGCGGCGTCATGTGCCCGTCCTGGCGGGCCACCCGCGACGAGAAGGACTCGACGCGCGGACGGGCCCGCGTGCTCCAGGAGGCGCTGGACGGCTCGCTCGTCACCGGCCTGGACGACCCGGCGGTCCACGCGGCGCTCGACCTCTGCCTGGCCTGCAAGGGCTGCAGCAGCGACTGTCCTGCCGGCGTCGACATGGCGGCGTACAAGGTGGAGGCGCTGCAGCAGCAGTACGCCGGATGGCGTACCGTCCGCCGTCCGCGCGAGCACCGCACCCTGGGGTGGCTGCCGCGGTGGGCGCGGGTGTCGCCGCCGGCACTGGTGAACCGGGTGCTCGACCAGCCGCTGCTCGCGCGGCTCGCGGCGCGCGCCGCGGGTGTCGACGTGCGTCGGGCACTCCCGCGCTTCGCGCCGCAACGGCTGCGCGATGCCGCGACCGAGCCGGCCGGATCGCCCGAGCCGGACGTCTGGATCTGGGCCGACACCTTCACCGACCGCTTCACGCCGTCGGCAGGGCTCGCTGCGCTGCGCGTGCTCGAGCAGGCCGGGCTGCGCGCGCGGGTGATCCCGGCCGATGCCTGCTGCGGCCTCACCTGGCTGGCCACCGGACAGGCCGACGGTGCCCGGCGGACGCTCGCCCGGGCCGTCGAGCGGCTCCACACCTACGTCGCCGGCGGTGTTCCGGTCGTGGGCCTCGAGCCGAGCTGCCTCGCGACGCTGCGCGACGACGCCGAGAGGGTGCTTCCGGGGGAGCGCACGGCCGTGGTGGCGCGTGGCGTCCGCACGCTCGCCGAGCTCCTCGGCAGCCTGGACGACTGGCAGCCGCGCGACATGACCGGGGTGGAGGTCGTCGCCCAGCCGCACTGCCACCACGCATCGGTGCTCGGCTGGGCAGCCGACGAGGCGCTGCTCCGCAGGGCCGGTGCGACGCTGACCCGGGTCGAGGGCTGCTGCGGACTGGCCGGCAGCTTCGGTGTGACACCGGAGCACCACGACGTCAGCGTGGCGATCGCCGGGACCGCTCTGCTCCCGGCCGTCCGAGCGGCCGGCCCGGACGCCGTGGTCCTGGCTGACGGGTTCTCCTGCCGCTACCAGCTCGACGACCTCGCGGGGGTCCGCGCGCTGCACCTGGCCGAGCTGCTGGCCGGTCCCGGGCACTGAGGCGGGCGCGACGGTGCCGTGTCCCTAGACTTGCCCGCATGCATCCTCGTTACCGCCGTCTGGTCATCCCCTCCCTCCTCGTGGGGCTGATCCTGATCGCGGTCGTCGCCAAGTTCGTCAACTGATGGCCGAGCCGCTCCTCCGCGCGCAGATGCGGGTGCGCACGCTGCTCCTCGACGACCAGCAGCTGGTGCGGGCCGTCGCCTCGGGGCGCCAGCGCGGCACCGAGCCGGCCTGGCGGCGCGCGGAGCTCCGCTACGTCGACCTCAAGGCCGGCCGCCACCTGCAGATCACGACGTACGACGCGACCCAGGCGCACACCCACAACCACGCCGTGGGCGACGCCGCACGCGCGGCTGTCGACGCCCTGCTGGAGGTGCCCTTCGGCAACTGGCACGTGGAGACGCTCGCCGAGCAGCACCAGATGCGGGTCACCAAGAAGAACGAGGCGCTGATCCACACCACCGCGCGCTCGACGCCGGTCGACGCGACGCAGGTGGTCCGCGGACACGACAAGCCCAAGGAGCGGCTGCTCGCCGAGGACCATCCGGTGCTCGTCGCGCTCGGCATCTCCGACAGCCAGGGCCGGATCAAGCCGAGCCGCCAGGCGAAGTACCGCCAGGTCGAGGAGTTCCTCCGCCTCCTCGACTCCTCGGTGCAGGACGCGATCAAGGCAGGCAGCCTGCGCCGCCCGACGAAGGACGACCCGCTGCGGATCGTCGACCTCGGCTGCGGAAACGCCTACCTCACCTTCGCCGCGCAGGCCCACCTCGGGGCGACGCTGCCGGTCCACCTCACCGGTGTCGACGTGAAGCAGCAGTCCCGCGACCACAACAGCGCCGTCGCCGAGCGCCTCGGCCTCGACATGGACTTCGTCGTCGGCACCATCGCCGATGCCGAGCTCGACCAGGCCCCGGACGTCGTGCTCGCACTGCACGCCTGCGACACCGCCACCGACGAGGCCCTCGCCCGGGCCAACGAGTGGCAGGCCGCCCTGGTGCTGGCCGCCCCCTGCTGCCACCACGACATCGCCGCGCAGCTGCGCAAGGCCCGCACGCCGGCGCCGTACGCCATGCTCACCCGGCACGGCATCCTGCGCGAGCGGTTCGCCGACACGCTGACCGACGCCGTCCGCGCGGCGATCCTGCGCCTGCTCGGCTACCGCGTC
Organism: Nocardioides jiangxiensis; assembly: GCF_030580915.1. NCBI lineage: Bacteria > Bacillati > Actinomycetota > Actinomycetes > Propionibacteriales > Nocardioidaceae > Nocardioides > Nocardioides jiangxiensis. The sequence continues at coordinate 995,704 of NZ_JAUQTA010000001.1, read as the reverse complement.
GACGTGGTCGAGTTCGTCGAGTCCGAGCACACCCCGCGCAACACCCTGCTGCGCGCCGTGCGCACGGGCGGCGTCGTCAAGGGCGGCTCGGTCCGCAAGGAGTACGACGACCTCGTCGCCACCTGGGCGATCCGGCCCCACCTGGCGGTGCTCGCCGGGATCGCCGCGACGGAGGCTGCACACGAGGAGGAGACCGCGGCCGATGCGTAGCCTGCTCGTGGCCGCGCTCGTCGCGGCGCCGTTCGCGCTGGGCGCAGCCGTCGCCGCGCCCGCCGACGACGCTGCGGTCGGCCACGAGGTCACGCGCTTCACCGACCCGGCGATCATCGAGTCGTCGGGCCTCGTCGTGCTCGGGGACGACCTCGCCGTGACGATGAACGACTCCGGCGACACGGCCCGGGTGTTCACGGTCGACCTCGCCACCGGCGACACCGTCGGCGTGACCCGCTTCGACGGAGCGGCCGACGACCTCGAGTCGCTCGCTCCGGCCGACGCGGGCCACGTCTGGGTCGGAGACACCGGGGACAACGGCAAGGACCGCCCGGACATCACCGTCACCCGGGTGCCGGTGGGCCGCGGCGACCGCACCGTGACGGGGGAGACCTTCCACCTGACCTATCCCGACGGTCCGCACGACGCCGAGACGCTCCTCGCCCAGCCGCGCACCGGCCGGCTCTTCGTGGTCAGCAAGAGCCCGCTCGGTGGAGCCGTCTACGCGGCGCCGGCCGAGCTGAGGTCCACGGGCGAGAACCAGCTCGTGAAGGTCGCCACCGCGCCCGCGCTGGCCACCGACGGATCCTTCCTGCCCGACGGCCACCACGTCCTGGTCCGCAACTACGTCATGGCGACCGTGCTGACCGTCCCGGGCTGGCAGCCGGTCGCGGCGTTCCGGCTCCCGGAGCAGAAGCAGGGCGAGGGACTCGGGGTCCGTGCGGACGGCACGGTCTTCCTCTCCTCCGAGGGCGCCGACCAGCCGGTGCTGCGTCTCGACCTCCCGGCGCAGGCACGCGCGGCCATCGCCGCCCCACCCGGCGCCCCGGTGCCCACCGCCACGGCTGCGGACCCCGCCCCGGCGAAGGCCGCGCAACACGACGACTCCGGCTCCGGTGGCGGCTGGGTGCTCGCCCTCTTCGGCGCACTCGGCGTGCTGCTCCTCGGCGGCATCGTCAAGCTCCTGCGGGGGTAATGCCCGGGCATGACCCGACTCCGTCGTACCTCACCAGCGGAGCCGGGCTGGACCCGTCGGCGTGCGGGACGCGGCTTCGTCTACGTCGATGCCGACGGCCAGCGGCTGGCCGACGACGAGGTCGAGCGGTGCGTGGCCCTGGTGATCCCGCCCGCATGGACCGACGTGTGGATCTGCCCGGCCGCCAACGGCCACCTGCAGGCGGTCGGCACCGATGACGCCGGACGCCGGCAGTACCTCTACCACCCGGCGTGGCGGGAACGACGTGATGCCGAGAAGTTCCGTCGCGCGGTCGCGCTCGGGAAACGGATGGCGCGGACCCGCGAGCGGGTCGCGGTCGACCTCGCCGGCGACGGCCTGCCTCTCGAGCGGGCCTGCGCGTGCGCGTTCCGGCTGATCGACCTGGGCTACTTCCGGATCGGCAACGACGTCTACGCGGACGCCCACGGGAGCTTCGGGCTGACCACCCTCCAGGTGGAGCACGTACGTCGGCGCAACGGCGCGCTGCTCTTCGAGTTCACCGGCAAGTCCGGGGTGGAGCACGCCATCGAGATCGCCGACCCGGCCGTGGTCGATGCGGTCCTCGCGATGCGACGGCGCCGGGGCGCGCGCCAGCTCCTCGCCTGGCGCGACGGCCGGCGGTGGCGCACGCTCGACCCGGCCACCGTCAACGCCTACGTGCGGGACGTGACCGGCCTCGACGTCACGGCGAAGGACCTGCGCACCTGGCACGCGACCGTGCTCGCGGCCGTGGCCCTGGCGGAGGCGCCGCCCGCGGAGACGGCGGCGGCCCGGCGGCGTACCGTCGCGGCGGCGATGAGGGAGGTGGCGTCCTACCTCGGCAACACGCCGGCGGTCGCACGGTCCTCCTACGTCGCGCCCGGGGTTCTCGACGCCTTCGAGGAGGGACGGACGATCGCCGCCACCCTGCGCCGTCCGTACGCCGACGACGATGCCCGGCAGGCGGCCGTCGAGCGCGCGACAGCACGCCTGCTCGGGTGATCTCGCGGCGGGTCGGAGCGGTTACATCCGGCCCGCCGGAGGAGTAGGTTGCCCGCGTGAGCAACACCCCCGCCCTCTTCAGCCCCAAGCGCACCCTCGAGCAGCGTCGCCAGGCCGTCACCAACCTCTGGGACTTCCTGGTGCGCGGCGGCATCGCCGACCTGTCGCGGACGCCGGGCGAGGTCATCGACACCGGACGGCTGCGGCGGCTCACGCGCTACACCCCGAAGCCCGGCATCCCGCAGGTCGACGGACCCGTCCTGCTGGTCCCGCCGCTCGGTGCCCAGTCGCTCTGCTTCGACCTGCGTCAGGGCTGCTCGCTCGCCGAGCACCTCGTGCTCACCGGCCGCCACGCCTACCTGGTCGACTACGACGAGGTGCACGCGGGCAACGACAAGGGCGTGGGCATCGAGTTCTGGATCAACGACGTCATCCCCCACGCCATCCGGCGGGTCTCCGAGGAGCACGGGGGCGCGAAGGTCAACCTCATCGGCTGGTCGCTGGGCGGCCTGATCGCGACCGGCACGGTCGCGACCCACCCGGAGCTGCCGGTCAACACGGTGACCGTCTTCGGCAGCCCCTTCGACATGTCGAAGGTGCCGCTGCTGATGCCGTTCCGGATGATCGGCAAGGCGACCGGTGGGCGGATCCTGGGCACCGGCATCAAGGCGATCGGCTCCATCCCGTCGCCGCTGGTCAGCCTCGGCTTCAAGGCGACGGCCATCCCGACGTACCTCCGCAAGCCGATGAAGGTCTGGAGTCGTCGTGACGACCGCGACTTCCTCGGGCAGATCCAGGCCGTCGACGCGCTGATGAACAACATGCTCGCCTACCCGGGCAAGGCCACCTTGCAGGTGTACCTGCAGATGGCGATGCGCAACGAGGTCGCGACCGGCAAGGTCCAGGGGCCGAACCGCCTGGTCGACTTCGCCGACGTCCACGTGCCCGTCCTCGCGATCGCGGGCACCTCCGACGTCCTCGCGCCGATCCCCGCGGTCCACCACGCCGCGGAGATCTTGACCGGCAGCCCCGAGGTGCGCCTCGCGACGGTGCCCGGCGGTCACCTGGGTCTCCTCACCGGCACGTCGGCGGCGACGACGAGCTGGAAGCAGCTCGACGCCTTCCTCAACGACTACAACTAGGGCCGACGGTGCGGGTCGAGGTCGTCCGGGGTGACATCACCGCCGAGGACGTCGACGCGGTCGTCAACGCCGCCAACACCCGCATGCGCGGCGGTGGGGGAGTCGACGGAGCGATCCACCGGGCCGGTGGGCCCGCGATCCTCGCGGACTGTGTCGCCCGCTTCCCGCACGGGCTCGCGACCGGCGACGCCGGCTGGACGACCGCCGGCGACCTGCGCGCCCGCTGGGTGATCCACACCGTCGGTCCGGACCGGCACGCGGGCCAGACCGACCGGGGACTGCTGGTCTCCTGCTACCGGCGCTGCCTCGAGGTCGCCGACGAGCTCGGTGCGCGCAGCCTCGCCTTCCCTCTCGTGGGGGCCGGGGTCTACGGCTGGTCCGTGGCGGAGTCGGTGACGGCGGCGCTCGAGGCGTTCGCGGCGGCGACGACCGACGTCGAGGTCGCCCGGCTCGTGGCCTTCAGCGACGCGGCGTACGACGTGGTGGCGGGTCTACTGAGCTGAGCCCCGGGCGACGAAGGTCTTCGCCCGGGTGAAGATCTCTCCGCCTTCGTGCGGGAAGAGGCGCGCAGATCCTCACCTGGGTGGAGATCTTGCCCCAGGGGTCGTGCGGCACCCGGACACGCGTCGGGCCCGCCACCTCGCGGTGACGGGCCCGACGTACGCCGGCGCGGTCGGCTCAGAGCGCGTCGACGACGAAGTCGATGGACTTCGTCAGCAGCTCGATGTCGCTGGCGTCGATCGCCGGGTACATCGCGATGCGCAGCTGGTTGCGGCCGAGCTTGCGGTAGGGCTCGGTGTCCAGGATGCCGTTGGCGCGGAGCACCTTGGCCACCTGGGCGGCGTCGATGTCGTCGTTGAAGTCGATCGTGCCGATGACGAGCGAGCGCTCCTCCGGCTTGGCGACGTACGGCGTGGTCGCGGCGTTGGCCTCGGCCCAGCCGTAGAGCGCGGTGGACGAGGCGGTGGTGCGCTCGACCATGCCCTTGAGTCCGCCGTTGGCGTTCATCCAGTCCAGCTGCTCGGCCATCAGGAAGAAGGTCGCGATCGCAGGGGTGTTGTAGGTCTGGTTGAGGCGCGAGTTGTCGATCGCGGTCTGCAGGTCGAAGAAGGCCGGGATGAAGCGACCCGACTCCTTGATCTCGGCGACGCGGGCGATCGCCTTCGGCGACATGATCGCGAACCAGATGCCGCCGTCGGAGGCGAAGCACTTCTGGGGGGCGAAGTAGTAGACGTCGACCTCGTTGAGGTCGACCGGGAGGCCGCCGGCACCGGAGGTGGCGTCGATGAGGACCAGCGCGTCGTCGGCGGCGCCCTCGGGGCGCACGACGGGCGCCATCACGGCGGTGGAGGTCTCGTTGTGGGCCCAGGCGTAGACGTCCACGCCCTCCTCGGCGACCGCGACCGGGCGGGTACCGGGCTCCGACTTGATGATCGAGGGCTCCTCGAGCCACGGCGCGTCCTTGGCCGCGGTGGCGAACTTCGAGGAGAACTCACCGAAGGCGAGGTGCTGCGACTTGGAGCGGATCAGGCCGAACGTGGCGATGTCCCAGAACGCCGTCGCGCCGCCGTTGCCGAAGACGACCTCGTAGCCCTCGGGCAGGTCGAAGAAGGTCGCGAGGCCCTCGCGGACGCGGCCGACGGTGTTCTTCACGGCGGCCTGGCGGTGGGACGTGCCCATCAGGGAGGTGCCCGTCGCAGCGAGCGCGTCGAGTGCGCCGGGGGCGATCTTCGAGGGGCCGGCGCCGAAGCGGCCGTCCTTGGGGAGCAGGTCAGCGGGGATCTGGATCTCGGTCACGGCGAGAGCCTTTCACGATTGTGGTTGTCGCGGCACCTGACCCCGTTGTCAGGGTCCTATTGTGACAGCGTGATGGAGATCGTCCGGGTTCCGTATGACCATCCGGACGCCGTCGCGCTGATGGCCCGGGTGCAGCAGATCTACGTGGAGCGCTACGGCGGGCCGGACGCCTCCCCGATGGACCCGGCCGAGTTCACGCCGCCGGCCGGGGAGTTCTTCCTCGGCCGCCTCGACGGGCAGCCCGTCGCCACCGGAGCGTGGCGGCACGTCGGCCTCGAGCGGCTGGGCTCGACCGCGACCGCCGAGGTCAAGCGGATGTACGTCGTGGAGCAGGTCCAGCGTCGCGGGCTGGCGCGGCTGATGCTCGCCCACCTCGAACGGTCGGCGGCGGCTGCGGGCCACGACGTCGTCGTCCTCAACACCGGACCGCTCCAGCCCGAGGCGATCGCGCTCTACGAGTCGGCCGGCTACCAGCCGGTTCCCGGCTGGGGCGTGTACGCCTGCCACCCCGAGGCGGTCTTCCTCGCCAAGCGGGTCGCTGCGTGAGCGGGGTCGCCGACTGGCTCCTGCACCTGGACCCGACCTGGGTCCTGCTGGTCGTGGGGCTGCTGGTCTTCGCCGAGGACGCGTTCTTCCTCGGGTTCGCGATCCCGGGGGAGACGGCCGCGGTCATCGCCGGTGTGGCCTCCGCACTCGACCACGTCTCGCTCCCCGTCGCGATCGTCGTGGTGGTCGTCGCGGCAGTCCTCGGCGACACGGTCGGCTACGAGGTCGGCAAGCACTTCCTCGGCCCGAAGGTGCTGGCCCGGCCCTTCCTGGACCGGCACCGGCACCGGATCGAGGGTGCCCAGCGGCTGATCCGGCGACGCGGGGGACTGGCGGTCTTCATCGGCCGGTGGACGGCCCTGCTGCGGGCCCTGATGCCGGCGCTCGCGGGCGCCTCCCACATGCGCTACCGGACCTTCGTCATCTGGAACGGCGTCGGCGGCATCGCCTGGGGTGTCACCTTCGTGATGCTCGGCCACGTCGCGGGCGCGTCGTACCACCAGATCGAGAAGCGGGCCGGTCACTGGGTGGCGATCGGCTTCGGGGTGGTCGTCGTGCTGGGTGCGATCGCCTGGCACCTGCGCAGCAAGGCGCGTGAGCGGGCCGAGGAGCGCGCCGCCGACGCGGCGGAGGAGCTCAGGGGCGACGTGCCCTGAGGTGCACGCAGGGCCGGTCCCGCCGAAGCGGAACCGGCCCCGTGAGGTGCTGCTGGCCTACTTGGCCCACGCGGCCTGGTGGCCGGCGACCTCGGAGGCCGGGCGCGAGGCCGGACCCGTGTAGACGGCCGACGGCCGGATCAGGCGACCGGTCTTCTTCTGCTCGAGGATGTGCGCCGACCAGCCACCGGTGCGGGCGCAGGTGAACATCGAGGTGAACATGTTCGCCGGGACCTGCGCGAAGTCGAGGACGATGGCCGCCCAGAACTCGACGTTGGTCTCGAGCACCCGGTCGGGACGACGCTCGCGCAGCTCGGCGAGGGCGGCCTGCTCGAGGGCCTCGGCGACCTCGTAGCGCTCGGCGCCGAGCTCCTTCGCCGTGCGGCGCAGGACGCGGGCACGCGGGTCCTCGGCGCGGTAGACGCGGTGGCCGAAGCCCATGAGGCGCTCGCCGGAGTCGAGGAGGTTCTTGACGTACGTGCGTGCGTCGTCCTGCTGCTCGACCTCCTCGATCATGCCGAGGACGCGCGAGGGGGCACCGCCGTGGAGCGGGCCGGACATCGCGCCGATGGCACCCGAGAGGGCGGCCGCGACGTCGGCGCCGGTGGAGGTGATGACGCGGGCGGTGAACGTCGAGGCGTTCATGCCGTGCTCGGCGGCCGAGCTCCAGTAGGCGTCGATCGCCTTGGCGTGCCGCGGGTCGGCCTCGCCGCGCCAGCGGAGGAGGAACTTCTCCGCGAGGGTCTGGCCCTCGTCGACGATGCGCTGCGGCACGACCGGGAGGCCGAGGCCGCGGGCCGACTGGCCGGCCCAGGCGAGCACCATGACGGCGGCGCGGCCGAGGTCCTCGCGGACCTTCTCCGGCGTCGAGTCGTAGGTGTAGGTGATGCCGAACGCCGGCGCGAGCTGCGCGATGGCGGACTGCAGGTCGACGCGCACGTCGCCGGTGTGGACCGGGAGCGAGTACGCCTCGGCGGGCTGCAGGCCCGGGTCGAAGGTGCCGTCGACGAGGAGGCCCCAGACCTTCTCGAACGGGATGCGGCCGGCGATCTCCTCGATGTCCACGCCGCGGTAGCGCAGCGCGGAGCCCTCCTTGTCGGGCTCGGCGATCTCGGTCGCGAAGGCGACGACGCCCTCGAGGCCCTCGTGGACGACGGGGCCGGTGTTCTCCGCGGCAGTCATGGGTGCTCCTTGCTCAACGCGGTCTGGACTGTGTGGCCGCGCCTTGATCGGAAAGGCGGCCTTCCGCATTCAAGCACCATGCCGTCCGGCCGGGACAACTGCCCACCCTGCGGGCCCTCGGCTGCTCGTCGGTTGGTTGGCGCCTGCGCGCGATGATGGAGCCATGGACGCACAGCTGCCCTCCCTCCGGTCCGAGTACGGCGTGGACCGTCCCGTCCGTGCGGTGGCCGAGTCAGACCTTCCTGCGGACCCGATGGACCTCTTCCGGGACTGGTTCGCCGAGGCGCGCGTGCTGACCGAGCCCAACGCCATGGTCGTCGCGACGGTCTCGCCGGACGGGCAGCCATCGAGCCGCATCGTGCTCCTCAAGGGCCTGGACCAGCAGGGCTTCCACTTCTTCACCAACCAGCGCTCCCGCAAGGGGGAGGAGCTGGCGGCCAACCCGCGGTGCGCGCTGCTCTTCCCCTGGCATGGCCTGCAGCGCCAGGTGCGGGTCGAGGGGGTCGCGACGCCGCTCTCGCGGGCCGCGGTCGAGGCCTACTTCCACCAGCGTCCGCGCGGGGCGCAGCTCGGGGCGCTCGCCTCGCCCCAGTCGCAGCCGGTCACGCAGGAGGAGCTGGCCCGGAGGTTCGCCGAGGCCGACGCGGCGTACCCGGACGAGGTGCCGGTGCCCGAGGGCTGGGGCGGGTACGCCGTCCGTCCGCACGCGATCGAGTTCTGGCAGGGCGGGGTCAACCGCCTGCACGACCGGTTCCGCTACGAGCTGACGGACGCCGGCACGTGGTCGGTCCACCGCCTCGCCCCCTGAGGCGGAGGCCGGGAAATGCGACGAGGCGGAGGCCGGGAAATACGACGTTGGTCGTAACGGAACCCACTTGTGAGTGAGTGCTCACTCACTTAGACTCGTCGGCATGTCCAGACGTGCCGCCCGCATGACCGCCGACGACCGGCGGGCCCAGCTCATCGACGTGACGCTGCCCCTGCTCCGCGAGCACGGCCGTGCCACCACCACCAAGCAGATCGCCGAGGCTGCCGGCATCGCCGAGGGCACGATCTTCCGCGCGTTCGAGACCAAGGACGAGCTCTTCCTCTGCGCCCTGGAGAAGGCGTTCGACCCGACCGACCTGATCGAGCGCACCGAGGCGATCGACCTGTCGCTGCCGCTGCGGGAGCGCATGGTCGCGGCGGTGACGCTGCTCTCCGAGCGGTTCACCAGCATGTTCACGCTGATGTCGCGCATGGGGATGCTCCAGCCGCCCCGCGCCCGCCGTCACACCGAGGAGCTCCGGGCCCGCGGCCTCGCCGCCATCGAGGCGCTCCTCGCGCCCGACGCCGATGCCTTCCGTGTCGACGTCCCCCAGGTCGCGCACACCCTGCGCCTCCTGACCTTCTCGGGCAGCCACCCCCACATCACCGAGGGCCGGCTGCTCTCACCCGACCAGATCGTCGATGTCGTCCTGCACGGCACCCTCGCCCCGGTCCCCGCCCAGACGACCCCCACCCAGACGGAGAAGTGAGTTGCTGATCCAGCTCCTGCGCACCCAGCTGCGCCCCTACCGGACGTGGCTCGCCCTCGTGGTCGCGCTGCAGTTCCTGAGCACCCTCGCGATGCTCTTCCTGCCCCACATCAACGCCAAGATCATCGACCAGGGCGTGGCCCGGGGCGACGTCGGCTACATCTGGCGCATGGGCGGCGTGATGCTCGCCGTCAGTCTCGGCCAGATCCTCTGCTCGGTCATCGCCGTGTGGTTCTCCGCCCGCACGTCGATGGGCTTCGGCCGCGACGTCCGCCGGCAGGTCTTCCACCGCGTCGGCTCCTTCTCCAGCCGGGAGATCGCGCAGTTCGGTGCCCCGTCGCTGATCACGCGCGGCACCAACGACGTGCAGCAGGTGCAGATGCTCGTGCTGATGGGCCTGACGATGCTGGTCAGTGCCCCGATCATGATGGCCGGCGGCATCATCATGGCGATGCGCGAGGAGCTCGGCCTCGCCTGGCTGCTCGCGATCACGGTGCCCGCGCTGCTGGTCACGGTCGGCTTCATCATCAGCCGCATGGTGCCGGGCTTCAAGGTCATGCAGGTCCGCATCGACACCGTGAACCGGATCCTGCGCGAGCAGGTCACCGGCATCCGCGTCGTACGCGCCTTCGTGCGGGAGCCGGAGGAGAAGGCGCGCTTCGCTGCCGCCAACCAGGACCTCACCGTCGTCGCCCGCAGCACCGGGCGCTGGATGGGCACGATGTTCCCCACCGTCATGCTGATCATGAACGTCTCGATCGTCGGCGTGTACTGGTTCGGCGGCCACCGCATCGACAGCGGCGAGATGGAGATCGGCTCGCTGACGGCGTTCATGAGCTACCTCATGCAGATCCTGATGAGCGTCATGATGGCCACCTTCATGCTGGTCCAGGTGCCGCGTGCCGCCGTCTGCGCCGAGCGGATCGCGGAGGTCCTCGACACCGACGCTTCGGTCCGTCCGCCCGCCGTCCCGGTGGCGCTGGCGGAGCCGCGCGGGGTGGTCACCTTCGACGGCGTGGGCTTCGCCTACCCGGGTGCCGGTGACCCGGTGCTCAGCGACATCTCGTTCACGGCCCTGCCGGGCCAGACCACGGCGTTCGTCGGCTCGACGGGTGCCGGCAAGTCGACGCTCGTCGACCTCGTCCCGCGCCTGTACGACGCCACCGCCGGTGCGGTCCGCGTCGACGGCGTCGACGTCCGCGACCTCGACCCCGACGTGCTGTGGTCGCTGATCGGCATCGTCCCGCAGAAGTCGTTCCTCTTCAGTGGCACGGTCCGCAGCAACCTGGTGGTCGGCAAGCCCGATGCGACGGATGAGGAGATGTGGGCGGCGCTGCGTGTCGCCCAGGGCGAGGACTTCGTCCGGGCCCTGCCCGAGGGCCTCGACGCCCCGGTGGCGCAGGGCGGCAGCAACTTCTCCGGCGGCCAGCGCCAGCGCCTCGCGATCGCGCGGGCCCTGGTGCGGAAGCCGAAGATCCTCGTCTTCGACGACTCGTTCTCGGCGCTCGACGTGGCGACCGACGCCCGGCTGCGCCGTGCCCTGCCCGAGGTGACCGCGGAGTCGACGGTCCTGCTCGTCGCGCAGCGCGTCAGCTCGATCCTCGACGCCGACCAGATCGTGGTGCTCGACGACGGCCGCATCGTCGGCATCGGCACCCACCACTCCCTGCTCGAGGAGTGCCCCACGTACCAGGAGATCGTCCGGTCCCAGCTGACCGAGGAGGAGGTGGCCTGATGAGCACCACTGCAGAGAACAAGCCGGGTGCCGCTGGTGCCGCGCCCGGCGGCAAGCCCGCGCAGCCCGGCCGGATGAAGCAGACCGAGCGCGTCGTCATGGGCGGCGGCCCCGGCCGCGGTGGCCCGTTCGGCGGGGGCCAGGTCGGGCAGAAGGCCAACGACTTCAAGCCGTCGCTCAAGCGGCTGCTGCGCCGGATGGCGCCCGACCGCGTGCGCATCGCCGGGGTCGTGCTCCTCGGCGTCCTCTCGGTCGCCTTCTCCGTGGTGGCGCCCAAGATCCTGGGCCACGCGACGGACCTGATCTTCAACGGCCTCTTCGGCCGGATGCTCGGTGACGAGCACGCGACCAAGGCCCAGGCCGTCGAGCACGCCCGCGCGACCGGCAACGACTCGCTCGCCTCGATGCTGGACAAGCTCGACGTGGTCCCGGGCGTCGGCGTCGACTTCGGCGCGGTCGGCACCACGCTGCTGATCGTGCTCGGCGTGTACCTGGCCTCGGCGTTCGCGGGCTGGCTGCAGGGCTGGTTCGTCACCGACGTCGTGCAGCGGACGGTGTCGGGCCTGCGCGAGGAGGTCGAGCAGAAGCTGCACCGACTGCCCCTGGGCTACTTCGACCGGCAGCCCCGCGGCGAGCTGCTCAGCCGGGTCACCAACGACATCGACAACCTGTCGCAGTCGCTCCAGCAGACGCTGGCGCAGCTGCTCACCTCCCTCCTCACCGTCGTGGGGGTGCTCGGGATGATGTTCTGGATCTCGCC